>CAZZYH010000110.1:0-11792 GCA_964658225.1 Vulcanimicrobiota bacterium
CTCCCGGTTGGTTCCGGACCGACTCCCGGATTTGGTTCCGGGCGGCGCGGCGGAGCCGCAGACCAGGTGCTGCAAAGCTGTCGCCGGGGGTGGGGGCAGAGCAGGGCGGCTTGCTGCTCCCCGGCCGATCGCGACCGCATGCGCACTCCATCACGGGCCGCGAACGGTTTGCCTCTGTCGCTCCCCCCGCTCTGGATCCATCCCGCGACCTTCCGTTCCCCGTGGGTGCCGTGGCTGCCCCGCTTGCGCAAGCAACCAATCCCCTCGCACTCGCCGGCAGCGCGTGCGACCAGCCCGGGACAAGGCTCCGGCAGCTCGGGCCCGCCCGAATCAAAAGCAATCCACGTCCTCCCCGGGCGTGGCGAGGCAGGCCGGCTCGACCGCTGTCGCCCCACGCCCCGGCCGATCTGCAAAGCCCAGGCTCCGGGCGATTTGAACCTGCGAACAATTTTGAGGATTCACTTGACAAGGGTTTTCTTCCGGGCACATTGTTCGTTTGCGCGACAAACGAGCATTTTTGGTTCCGGTAGCGCCGAGCCCGTTCAAACGTCCGGCCGAATCTCGATGCCCTGCGAGCGAGCGATTGTTCGCTGCAATCGGTTTCGGCCGCAGATTTTCCGCGACAGCTCTCTTCTTGGACCGGAAGGGATGCTCCACAACCGAAGGAGTCGTCAATGTCGAACAAGAAGAATGTAGATCAAGCCGGATCGTCCGGAATCTTTACCGATGTGAGCCGGCGTAGCTTTTTAAAAGCCGCCTCGGTGACCGCGATCCTGGCAGGCGGCGGCAAAGTGACCCAGGCCCTGGCCGATACCACCACGTTTCCTCTTACCGGTCCCAATCAGCCTTTGCAGCCAGGTTCCGGCTTCCAGATCTCGACCTCGGACCAGATCGCGGCCCTGCTGGCCTGGACCCCGGACAGCGGAGACTCGAAATACTTCCGTTCCCGGGTTCCTTTTGCCAAGCGGATCCCCGCCTTCGCGGCCACGCAGGCCCACCCGCAACTGAGTACTCGGCCCCAACTCGGCACCCTGACCGATTACTACATCGGCATCGACTTTGAGGGGGTGCGGCAGCGGGTGCGCTATGGCAATACCGCGGTCCCGGTCTATGTCTCGAGCTTCGGGCAATACCAGGACGTCATTGGCGGGTGGAACGGAGCACAAACGCTGCCCACGGCCTCCTACGTCGACGCCGCGCATCGCAACGGAACGCTGATCCTGGGCATCCTCTATCAGCCCGCGTTCCCGGACTTCATCGTCCAGGCCCCGGACGGGTCCTTCCCCGTCGGCGACAAACTGGTGCAGATGGCCCAGTACTTCGGCTATGACGGATACTTTCTCAACGTCGAGGAGAGCCTGCCCACCGATCAGGCCGCGGCCCTGGAGGCGATGATGATCGCCATGTATGCCACCGCCAAGGCAAGCGGAATGGAGCGCTTCTATATTCAGTGGTACGACTCCATGCTGCCCGACGGAGAGCTCTACTACCAGGGCGAGATCAACACGCTGAACGGTCCCTGGCTGACCAGCAAAGCCTCCACCAGCATCTTCATCGATTATGGCTGGGCCGGGTACACCGGTCCTGGATGCTGCGGCTCCTTCGGGGATGGGGTCACCAACGTCGCCACAACCACCGCCTACACCAAGGCAAACCACCTCGATCCCTTCACCTGTGCCTACTACGGACTGCTTACCGGCAACGACCTGACCACCGTCGGGCAGTACTCTCCTTACGTGATCCCGCCCAACGGCGGCGGTACTCCCCAGGGAAGCCTGTCGTCGTTCGTGCACGGGCGGCGCCTGCTTACAAACGTGATCGCCGCCGAGGCGCCAAACGCCACCAATGCCACCCTGCGCGCCGCCCTCGATCAGGCCGATCGTGCTTTCTGGTCCGGCGCGAGCGGAAATCCCGCCGAAGCCAACACCGCCCAGTATGGACTCGCCAACTTTATCGCCGAGCGATCGGTCATCGGCGCATTCCCCTTCATCAGCCGCTTCAACGTAGGCATGGGCAACCAGTTCTTTCTCGATGGCGAGCCGGCGAGCGATCTCCCATGGTTCAATATCGGGATTCAGGACATTCTGCCCACCTGGCAGTTCTGGACCAAGAGCAAGCACAGCAATGCCATTCCCGCAGGTCTTTTGCGCGCCGGGTATGACTACAACGTCGCTTATAACGGGGGCAGCTCGGTCCAGGTAACAGGCATGCTCGGACCGGACAACCCAACCGAGCTCCGGCTCTTCAAGACGCGGCTGGCGATCCACGCCAGCGGCCGCAAACAGGAGCGCCTGGAGCTGATCTACCGGATCGAACAGGGAGAACGCGGCAGCGTGCAGACAGGGCTGATCTTTGAAGACAATCCTTCCATGGTGGAATGGCTCGAATGCTCGGAGGAGAAGCGGACGCGCAGCGCGTGGACCACGCGCCGCTACGCGCTCGATCGCTTTGCGGGTCGTGTGATCGCCGCCATCTCGGTTGGTTTTGAAGTGGTCAAGGCCAAAAGTGCGCAGCCCTACACCATGCACATCGGGGAGCTGCGGATGCTCGATGCGGACTGCGAGGTCACTCTCCCGTCCACACCCGCCAGCTTCGCCATCGACAACAGCTTTCCGTCCGCGGACGGCATGAGCGCCGAGCTGCTCCTATCCTGGGCCTTCGACCCGTCGGTGTGGTACTACGAGATTTACCAGCAGAGAGCGGACTCGAAGGCGGAGAGGGGCAGCACAGAGTATCGACTCGAATGGCTGGGCCGGATCTACGACGAGGTCTACTACGTCGAGCAACTTACCCGATTCGGACAGGAGGAGACGAGCACGCTGCAGCTGGTGGCCGTGGGTCATGACGGCAGCCACAGCCACCCGGCGAAGGCCCGGTATTCCTGGGTCTAGTGTCTTTCTGGCAAACCCCCGATGCGCGGGGACCGGAGAGTGAGCGCCCTGGCTTTTGAGCGTCGCATCCGTGCGACGCTCGCAGGGCTTCTGGCGTCCCCGACGGGATTCGAACCCGTGTTACCGCCGTGAAAGGGCGGTGTCCTAGGCCACTGGACGACGGGGACGCGCGATGCGCCGCTATGGGCGCCATCTCTGAATCTAGCAACGAGCCCGCCCGGTGTCAAAGCAGCCACTGCGCGGGTTCTCGAGACCGGAGCCCCATCGGGAACTTGACGGAAGTAGTCAAGGCAGCGTTCAATGTTGCCTGTGCGTGGAGCCGTGGGTTCGACGCACCTTTCCGGGCTAGACCGGATCGGATGGCGCGCCCGAGTTTTCCCGCGCCCGGGGAGTCCGTAAAACGCTGAGCCCCCGTGCCCGGGGCGCACCCGAAAGCGGGCGGCTTCCGAGTCCACCGTACAGGAGACAGATCGACCATGATGGAACGCGCCCCGAGTCGAGATGCCCTACTCCCCAAGCCGGCCGAGATCGAAGCCCTCGACAAACGCCGCCAGTGGGGTCTGAACTTTCTGGTCATCTCCGGTCAGTTCGGGTTCTTTGCCGTATTACTCACCCTTTGGTCCGGTCAGGATTTGACCTACTCCCCCGGTGGCATCCACCCCATGTTCTACTACAACGCTTTTTGTTTTCTGCTGGCGGCCGTCTTCGGCCTGTACGGCAGCTACCTGCGGCGTGGACGGCCCGAGTTCTAGGCCCCTGCTCTGCGTGCCAAGAGGACTGACGGCAGGAGACGATCGCAGCCAGCCTCGCTTGAATCGGATACCAGGGTATGCATAGCGCAACTTCCTGCTCGCGAGTCCCGCCTCGTGCGGTACCTGCCTTGAGGGGATGCCACTGTGCAAAGTTGCCGCCGGAGGTCCCCGCCTTCGGCCTTTGCAGTGGGAGAACGCACCATGGTCAACAATTGCGCCAATCCGCAATGCAACAAGCCGCTGCACTACCTGCGCGACGGGCGCATCTTCGTCTTTGACGTGCCCGATGACGCCATCGGCGAGGATGGCAAACGTGCGCGTCACATGGAACACTACTGGCTGTGCGGCGATTGCTCGCCCTCCTTGCAGTTGGAGCGTCTTCCCGAGGGGATCAAGGTCGTTCCCCGGCCCCACGTCCAGTCCTACCGGAATGCTCCGCTCCCGGTTGCGCCTGCGCTCGCGTCTTAAAGCACTTGCATCCTCCGAGGCGCGAAGCGCACCGACGACCGCGGTGCGCTTCTTCCTTATGCCGGCCGCCCAGCGGAAAGGGCCGCCCGCCCGGCTTGACCAGAGTGCGGCACCAGGCGGCCGCGGCGGAGAGCAAGCATAGCTCCGGGTGCTACACTCGCGGCATATGAGCGATGGAACGCGCCGCTCGCCCTGGTTCTGGGTCCTGGGCGGCTTCGGTATCTTTGTCATCCTGATCTGTGTGCTGGGCGCGATCGGCTACACGATCGCGGCCGCTCTGGGCGGCGCCTCCGGCGCTGCTTCTTTCGGCAGCGGCAACGGCAAGATCGGCGTCATCGAACTGACCGGGGTTATCCTCTCGCCGGACTCGGTGATCGACCAGCTGCAGACCTTTGCCGATGACAACTCGATCCGCGCCATCGTGCTCCACGTCAATTCGCCGGGCGGCGGCGCGGCGGCCTCGCAGGAGATCTACGAGGAGGTGCGCAGCATTCGCAGGTCCAAGCCGATCGTCACCTCGATTGAAAGCGTCGGCGCGAGCGGCGCATACTACATCGCCTCCGGTACGCAGAAGATCTATGCCAACGAGGCCAGCGTGGTCGGCTCGATCGGCGTCATCATGGAGTGGACCAACTATGGCGACCTGATGCGCTGGGCCAAGCTCAGGCCCGAGGTGCTCACGTCCGGACCGCTCAAAGACGCTGGCGACCCGACGCGCGAGATGACGCCGGAGGAGCGCGTCTACTTCCAGGGCATCGTCAACAACATGTTCGCGCAGTTTGTCCGGGATGTGGCCCAGGGTCGCGGACTCCCCGAGTCGACCGTCAAGCCGCTGGCCACGGGCCAGGTCTGGACCGGTCAGCAGGCGCTCGGCCTGCACCTGATCGACGCCCGCGGCGGCTTTCGCGAGGCGCTGCTCGCCACCGCCAAGCAGGTCGGCATCCATGGCGAGCCGACCGTGGTCAAGCCCTCGGTGCACCATCGCTCCCTGCTCGAGGCACTGACAGGAGATGCGAGCGACCTGTTCCCCAACCCGGCCAAGCTGCTTGAAAAGCAAGAAGGCTTTTATTTTCTGTGGCGCTGAGGCCTTCGAACCGCACCGCGGCCGGGGCAATTTCAATCCCATGCACGTTTGCTGCATGAAAAAGATGCGATTGAGGTTACCGCCGGGCGTCAGCTGCTGTAAAAATGCCTCAGCCTGCATCTATTTCTCTGAGGGCAGCAATCGGGGCCAGGAGCAGATCAGACGATGACCAAGGCAAATCTGGTGGAAGAGGTCCTGCGGCTGGGCGATCTGACGCGGCGTGACGGCGAAGTCATCGTCGATACTGTCTTTGACTCGGTGATCAACGCGCTGAAGACCGGCGACAAGATCGAGATCCGCGGCTTCGGCAGCTTTCGTATCCGGCAGCGCAACCCGCGCACGGGGCGCAACCCGAAGACCGGGGCCAAGGTCGACGTTCCGGCCAAACGCGTGCCCTACTTCAAGCCGAGCAAGGAGCTGCGCGACCTGGTCAACCCGGCCGGCGGCCCCCAGCCGAAGCCCAACCAGGCGGGTGCAAGCAAGCCTGCTGCCTGAGCCGGCCGCCCGCACACTTGAGGGCTCTCCATTGCGGTCGGTGGAGAGCGCCAAGGCCAGGCGCTTACTGGCTGCGTACCCCGATGAGGGCCATCATGCGGCCGGTCGACCCGTGCTCGGCCCGGTGGGAGAAAAAACTTCCTGTCCCGCAGCCGGTACAGCCACCGATCCGGGTCACGTGGGTCGCAGCCAGACCGGCTCTCAGCAACTGCCGGCAATTTGCTTCTGCCAGATCGAGCCGCAGAGCGCGGACCGGCTTGTTTGCCAAGGCTCCCGGGTCCGGCGCGGGGCGCTCCACTTCGGCAAACAGCTCGCCCGCATAAGCCAGGCGTGCCGCAAACGCGTCGCGAACCTCTTCGCCGACGGTGTAACAGCAGGGCCCGATCGCCGGACCGATGGCGGCGAGCAACTCCTCTGGCCGGCTCCCGAACTCCTGCTGCATGCGGTGTACGCCGCGCTCGACGATCTGCTGCGCCGTACCTCGCCACCCGGCGTGCAGGGCGGCCACCGCCCGGCGTACCGGGTCTAGGACCAGCACGGGTACGCAGTCAGCCGTAAGGATGCCCAGCAGAACCCCGGGCGTATCGCTCATCAATCCATCGCCCTCGAGCCCGACCGCGGGCGCGCCATCGACGCGATGCACTGTAGCGGAATGGGTCTGGCGCAGGGTGACCAGGCAAGCAGAGGCCGCGCGTCCGGGTCCCAGCAGGTGATCGAGCAGGAGTCTGCGATTCTCGGAAACGGTTTCGCGCTCATCCTCCGGGGTAAAGCCGAGATTCAGATCGCCGCTCCCGGTTCGCTGGCCCTCTTCTCGCCTCGTCTGGTAAACAGTCGTCCTGCCCCCGGCGCGGGTGCTGAATCCGTGCACCAACCAGGGCAGGGTCGCCCAGTCCGGCACGCTCAGGGTCGCAACCGCTGCCACCGGGTTCATGGGACTGCGTGCCGACCCTTGGACGCCGCTTTCTTCGCCGCCGGGCCGGGCTTGGCCGAGGAGAGCGCCGGCAGGTCGAGCTTTCCCCTGCCGGCGGCCAGGTCCTCCAGCTGGCGCCGCCAGTCCAGCGTATCGAGGAAGCCCCGGCGCTCCCGCCAGCCCGGCTCGACGATGACGTGGAGCTCGAGAAACACGCGCGTCCCCAGCAACTGCTCGATCTGCTGCCTGGCGCCTGCGCCGATCGACTTCAGCTTCGTTCCCCCCTTGCCGATCAGGATCGCCTTCTGACCCTCGCGCTCGCAATAGATGGCGGCCGCGATCCGGGTGAGCGGCAGGCGGGTGAGCTTCTTGCCCCGGGGCGGCGGCGGAGGCTCTTCAAACTGCTCGATGACCACGGCGGACGCATAGGGGACTTCCTCGCCCGTCTCGACCAGGATGCGCTCCCGGATGAGCTCAGCCACCAGAAAACGCTCCGGTTGATCGGTGAACTGATCTTTCGGAAAGAGCCGTTCCCCCTCCGGCAGGTGCTTGACCAGGGTCTCGACCAGCCGGTCCAGGCCATCGCCCTTCTTGGCCGAGAGCAGGATGACTTCGGCGAAGGGGTGTTGGGCGCTGAGCTCGGTGATCATGGGCAGCAGCTTCTCGCGCGGGATCAAATCGATCTTATTGATCAGCAGAAAGACGGGGCAGTCGAGCTTGCTGACCAGCTCAAAGACGAAGGCATCTTCGCTGCGCTCGAAGCCGCGCCTGCGGCCGGGGGCGCGAGGCTCGACGCCGGCGACCGGGGCAACTCCTTCCGCCCGCTGGCCCTCGGCCGCTCCGGCCTCAGCCGTTGCCGGACCCTGGGGTGCAGCCCCGGGCAGGACGGGGTCTGCCCCCTCCGGCGCGGCCAGCTCCAGCCGCCGGGAGGCATCGACCATCACCAGCACCACGTCCCGGCTCTCGAGCGCGTCGTAGACCACCTGCATCATCTGTTTGTCGAGCAGAGTGCTGGGCTTGTGCACACCGGGCGTGTCGACAAACACGATCTGGGCCGCGGGATGCCTGCCCCGCACCGCAGCCACATCCACGATCCCGTGAATCCTGGTCCGCGTGGTCTGCGGTTTGCCGGTGACGATGGCGACCTTCTCGCCGGTCAGGGCGTTGACCAGCGTGGACTTCCCCGCATTCGGTCTTCCGAGTATCGATACAAATCCGGATCGCAAACCTTATCCTCTTCCTGCTGAACCTGCAAGTGCGCTTGCGTCCCCACCCGGCAAGGAAACCCGCAACCGCTCGATGCGCCGGTCGGTCGAGGCCAGGATGGCAAAGCGCAGCCCGTTCTCCTCCACCACTTCGCCGGGCATCGGGATACGCCCGGCGGTCTCGGACACCAGGCCCGCGACCGTGGTCGCCTCGTAGTCCTCCGGAGCCTCCCACTTTCCATCCAGCAGCTCTTCGAGCCGCGCCAGGTCGAGCGAGCCCGGCACTGTCCAGGAGCGGGGGCCCCCGTGCGAGCCGGGCTCCTGGGCCTCTTCAATCACCGACTCGTTTTCATCCACATCATGCTCGTCGTGGATGGTGCCGACGATCTCCTCGAGCAGGTCCTCGATGGTGACCAGCCCGGAAACTCCGCCGTACTCGTCGATGACGATGCGCATGTGCTGCTTCTCACGCTGCATCTCGCGCAGCAGCTCGTTGGCCTTCTTGGTCTCGGGCACAAAGCTGGCCGGCCGCGCGATCGAAGCCACGCGCTGGGTCTTGGCATCGACGTCGGTAATCTGCAGCAGATCATGGGCAAAGACGATGCCGGTGATCGTATCGAGCGAGTCCGCGTACACCGGCACCCGCGAGAAAGGATTGTGCTCGAGGGCGGCGAGCAACTCTTCGAGCGTCGCACTGGCCTTCACGGCAAAGATGTCCGGCCGCGGCGTCATCACCTCGCGGGCTACCTTGTCGCCGAACTCGACCGCAGAGCGAATCAGTTCGTGATCTTCCTCTTCGAGGATGCCTTCTTCCTGGCCCGCCTCAATGAGCGCGTCGACCGCGGCCGAATCATCCTCCTCCTCGATCGGGTGCAGCGGGCTGACCAGCTCCACGATCGAGATCAGGAAGCCGATCAGCAGCGTAACCGGGAGAAACAGGTAGAAGAGTACGCGCAGCGGCCAGGCAAAACGCACCAGCCAGTCCCCCCGCGTGCGCGCGAAGAAGATATAGGGCAGCACCCGGTTGAAGATCACGATGACCAGCACGGAACCGAAGATGGCCTGGGCGATCTCGGCCGCGCTGGGCCGGTCATGGGAGCTGCCCCGAGCAAACAGCATGGCGCCGAAGAGCAGCGTGAGGCAGGCCAGGCAAAGCTGGGCCAGAACCGAGGCGGAGAGCGTCAACTGCTCGCGTCCCAGGCCCATCTTCGGTTCGATCCGCTGCTCCCAGACGTCGATATTCTCCTGGAACTCGCGGGAGAGAAACTTGCCCATCTCGGAGTACAGCCGATCTACGTAGGAGGCAAGGGTGAGCAGCAGCAGCAGCACGCAGATCAGCCCCGCCAGCAGAACGTTCATCGGGCGGCCCGCACGTCTCGCGAAAGCGGTCCGGACCGCTGGATCAATCCCGCGGGCAGACCGAACTCCCGCCGCAGCCTGGCTTCCCGCCGCCCCATCTGGCCGGTATCCCGTTCATGATCCATACCGGCCAAGTGCAGCAGCCCGTGCAGCATCAACACCTGCACCTCCGTCACGAGCGCGTGGCCCAGGCTCGCCGACTGGCGGCGCGCCATGTCGACGGAGATCGCCAGATCACCGCCATGGGCCGTCTCTCCGGCGAAGTCCACCGGCGGGGGAGGAAAGGAGAGCACGTCTGTGGGTTGGTTCTTGCGGCGAAAGCTGCGGTTCAACTCCTGCATCCGGGCATCGGTGGTGACCAGGACAGTCACCTCGCCGGCTACGCCCACACGCTCACAGGCCTCGGCGAGGAAGCGGGAGAGCTCCCGTTTCGGCAGCGCAGCGCGGGGAACGTGGGCTTCAGGTTCGATCAGGATCATACTGGGGGCCCGGGAACGGCCGTCGTTTCACCTCGGGAAATGGAAACAGGAGGCAGTTGCGGCCTCCTGTTCATGGTATCGCACTGGCTTGTCTCGCGGCCTACTGCGGTTTGGCCTGGTCCGCGGCCTGGCCGCTTTCGCCGATGCCGAGCGGCATCTGCTGGGCCCGTCCAAAGTGATCGTAGGCGCGAATGATGCGCTGCACCAGGTGATGCCGCACCACGTCGCCATCCTCAAAGTGCACGAACTGGATCCCGTCGGTACCCTTGAGGATCGAGATCGCCTCCACCAGCCCGGACCTGCGCGGGTTGGGCAGATCGATCTGGGTCACGTCCCCGGTGATGACGGCCTTGGAATTGTTGCCCAGCCGCGTGAGGAACATCTTCATCTGCTCGGAGGTCGTATTCTGCGCTTCGTCCATGATGATGAACGCGTCGCTCAGCGTGCGCCCCCGCATGAAGGCCAGCGGCGCAACTTCGATCACATTGCGCTCGAGCATCTTGTCGACGCGCTCCGGCTCGATCAGATCGTAGAGCGCGTCATAGAGAGGCCGGAGATAGGGGTCGATCTTCTCCTGCAGGCTCCCGGGCAAAAAGCCCAGCCGTTCCCCGGCCTCCACCGCCGGCCGTACGAGCACGATCCGGCTGACCTTCTTGGCCAGCAGGGCCGAGGCGGCCATCGCCACCGCAAGGTAGGTTTTGCCCGTACCGGCCGGCCCGATGCCGAAGACCATGTCATTGGTCTCGATAGCCTCGACATAGGTTTTCTGGTTGAGCGATCGCGGCTGCACCATGCGCTTGGTTCCCGGCGCGGACCGCTGCTTGCCGCTCTCGACCAGTTGCTTGAGCGACACATTCGCGTCCGCAACCACCAGCTTCAGCAAGGCCAGCAGCTCGCCGTTGTGGGGGTGCACGCCTTTCAGCCGAAGCTGCTCGAAGTCGGCAAAGATGCGCTCCACACGCACAACCGCCTCTGCCTCGCCTTCCACATAAATCGCGTCAGACCTGAGATCGATACGCACATGGAGCGAGCTTTCCATGAGCCGGAGGTTTTCGTCGCGGGTCCCGAACAAGGGCTCTAGATGGGGTGTGATATCGAGCGCTTTTTTCATCAAGCGGGGTATAGACCTCCTCCTGTGCTGCCGAACCGCGGGAGTGGCCCGGACACAGGCTGCTGGTTGGAGTGCGTACGTTTGTGGCGGCACCGCGTCGGGGTGCGCCTGTCGGGCGAGGCAAACGGTGCGGCCGGCAGCGCGCTCGGGCGCCGCCGGCCGGCGTACACAACAATGCGTGGCTTGGGAGCGGATGGAGCCCCGGGAGAGCAGGCGCAACGCACGCCTGGGCGGGGTCGAAGGGCTTCACCGTCGATGCGATGAGGGCTAATGCGCTCAGACTAGCGCTGCGCCGCGCCGACGTCAATGGTTGTTCCCCGGCCCGGATCAAAATTCTTGCACCGCGCCTCACCTTCCCCTCTCCGGCGGCCAACACAGGTCGATCGAGCCGACTCTCATAACGGGTGGGACGAGCTTGTCCCCGTCTATCCCCGAACCGACCACAACACCAGAGGTGCATCATGGGTTTTCTCACGCCGAACGACATCCAGAACTTCAAGTCGCTGTACATCCTCCAACTGCGTTCCCTGCTGTCGACCGAGAACCAGATCGTCAAGGGTCTCCAAACCATGATCGATGCCGCCCAGGACGAGCAATTGAAGGGCGCCTTCCAGTCCCACATGCAGGAGACCGAGGTCCAGTCCGAGCGCATCGCCCAGATGATCGCCGACCTGAAGGGCGACGTGGATGACAAGAAGTGCGCTGTCACCGCGGCCTTGATCGCCTCGGGGGCCAACATCGTCTCCGAATCGGACGCCGGCCCCGTCCGCGACGCCGGCCTGATCGCCAGCGCGCAGAAGATCGAGCACTTCGAGATCGCCTCCTACGGCTCGGCGCGGGACTGGGCAACGCGGCTGGGGTACAACGAACACGCGGCCCTGCTCGAAAAGACGCTCGAGGAGGAGAAGCACGCCAACAACCTGCTCAATACCATCGCCCAGCGCGCGAACCGGGAAGCGACCGCGGCGGTGGCAGTGTAGGGGGACGGGAGGGGTCCGGCTGCCGGAAACTGGCTCTTGGGCACTGGTTTCCGGGCAC
>CAZZYH010000111.1:0-11786 GCA_964658225.1 Vulcanimicrobiota bacterium
CGCAGGCGCGGCGGGAGAGGGCTCCGGCGTCCGCAGGGCCGCCTGCAACACCTCGATGGCCTGCTCCGGGTGGCCGACCGCGGCCAGCGTCGTCGCGTAGGCGCGGCTATCGTCGGGCGTCAGCGGAGCGCCGCCCGAGGCCGCTTCCCCGAAGGCCTCCGCGGCCTCTCGGTCATGGCCCAGCGCGACCCAGGCATGGGCCAGCGCGATCTCGGTTGCGGCCGCTTTCGGGTCGAGCCGGTGCGCGAGCTTGAGCTGCTCGAGGGCCGCGGCCGCGTCCCCTTGCGCGAGCAGCACCTCTCCATAGGCCGCGTGGCCGACCCCGACCTGGGGCGCGAGCTCGATCAGGCGCGCGAAGCGTGCGTGCGCCGTGGCCAGGTCGCCCCGGTTGTAGGCCTCGTAGCCCGCCCTGTAGAGCGCATCGGGCGAGCGGGTGTCTGCCGCCTGGGCCGCCGCCGAGCCCTGCCCGCTCACCCAGGCAGCCAGAGCGAGCAGCAGTAGCGAGAGGCCTCTCGGACGCCGGCTGGGGCAGACAAGCATGGCAAAAGGGTATCGCACGGAAAGAGGGTCTTGCGCAGGCCCGTTCAAGGGCCCGGCAAGACCGGCAACGCAGCAGGGAGGGTGGTCTTCGGGAGCGGAGACTAGACTCCCCGCCTTTCTGGCGGTTTAAAAGTTTTGGGAGTCAATCGTCGTGTCGATGCTGACCCGCTCGCCCGTAACCGTTCCCTTGAACGTCGTACCCTGCTGGAGATGCGTTTCGGGATCAAACGCTTCGATCGTAAACGTGCCGGAAAAGCTGTTCCGCCGATGGTCCACGCTGACCAACAGTTTGAACTGGTAAACCGTTGTCAGGTTCACGCCGTCCCCGAAAGCAAGGGCAAAGTGATTCAGCCTGTATGTGGACCGGCCCACCTTCTCCCACACGCCCTGGCAGACGGCTCCGCCAGAAGGGGCGCGCGTCGAATTGAGAAACTCCGTATGGTCGCTGTGCCACACGGAGTAACCTTTGTCCGAGTATTTATCGGCGGGATCTTCAAAATCCATCTTCCAGAGCCCCACGATTGGATCCATGCCATACTCCCGGCGGTCCTCATCGTTGGCGACCTCAGGCTCCTGCAGCGCGCCTGCGAGCTGGAGCAAGCCACCGCCTGTTCCTCGGTACACCGGGTAGGAAACATGTTTCGCCAGACCGCCGCACTGGGCGAAAGCCTGGGAGTGGAACAGCATGGACGCGACCGACAAAACGATGAAGCTGCAAAGCTGACATATGCGTTTCACACAACTCTCCTGGCCGGCGATTGCCGACGTGGCGAACCTAGCAGGCACTCCGCCTCGTTTGCCCTGAGTTGTGCATGAAGAACTCCTCATCCGACCTGAGGAGATAAGTGATTTAGCTGCTTCGGCTTAGCGCGGGCGACCTTGTTTCCGGTTCGCCCTCAGGAGAATCTCCCGCTGCTTGTTCGTATAAGCTGGCGGTGTGTAGAAGGGAAGCCAGCTCGTGGTGCCTCGTCCGGTTCGCTTTGACGATTTCGAACTACACCCCGTGAAAGCGTCCCTGCTGCACAAAGGTCGCAAGCTGAAGCTGCAGCCTCAGCCTCTTCGCGTTCTCGCGTTTCTGATCGACCGAGCGCCCTCGGTTGTGACGAAGGACGAGCTTGCCGAGCACGTCTGGGGAGACGGTGTGCATGTCGACCTCGATCAGAGCATCAACTACTGCATTCGCCAGATCCGCCAGGCCCTCGACGACAGCGCTACGCTGCCCCGCTATGTGGAAACGCTGCCCCGCCAGGGCTACCGCTTCATCTGCCCCGTTGTCGCAGTTCCAGGGCCGGAAACACCCCCGGAAGTGTTCCCGCTGCCCCGCCCATCCGAACCCGCGCCCGAAGAGCAGACGCCCCCGGTGCACGACCCTCGCAAGCCAAGGGTCCCGGTCGACTCTGCTCCGAGCCGGGCAAAACCCGCTGCGCGCTCCGGCTGGATGTGGCGTCGGAAGCTGGCTGCGTCTTTGCTGGTCGCCTTGCTGCTGGTCGCCTCGCTGCTCGTCGTAGCGCGTAGGTACCTGGTCCAGACGGCGGCTCCAGCTCCCCAGATCAAAAGCCTCGCCGTGCTGCCGCTCGAAAACCTCTCCGGGGACCCCGGGCAAGACTACCTGGCCGACGGAATGACAGAGGAACTGACGACCATGTTGGCCAGGGATTCTACCTTGCGCATCATCTCGCGAACGTCGGCCATGCAGTACAAAGGGGCACACCGTCCGTTGCCGGAGGTCGCGCGTGCACTGGGCGCGGACGCGATCGTAGAAGGTTCGCTCGCCCGCGAAGGTACGCGAATGCACATGACGCTGCAATTGATCCGCGCCGATACCGATTCTCATCTCTGGGCCGAAAGCTACGATCGCGAAGCCAATGATGCTACCGTTTCGGGCACGGTCGCCCGATCCATCGCAGCACGACTGGACAGTGCCGGGCCGTCGGCCGCGGCAGTGCGCTCGATCGCTCCGGCTGCGCACGAGGCTTACCTGCATGGACGCTATCTGTGGCCGACATCCCGGATGGAAGAGTCTGGCGCGTACTTTCGCAAAGCGACGGAGATCCAGCCTGACTACGCGGAGGCGTGGGCCGGCTTATCGGAGTTCTATGGCGAGGGCATCGCGGCCGGATTTCTGGATCCTCGGATCAACATGCGCCTGGAAGAAGAGGCCGCGGAACGGGCGTTGGCCCTGGCGCCCAACCTTGCCGTGGCCCACCAGGCCATGGGCGCAGCCTACCTGATCGACCGCTGGGCCGGGAAGAGTGCCGACCGCGAAGTGCTGTGGGCCGTCAGCCTTGATCCCGGCGATGCGGAAACCCTTTACCTGCGGGCCAACGTGCTCGAAGCCATCGGCCGGTTTCCGGAAGCGATCGAGGTCGAGAAAAAATCAGTGGAGATGGCGCCCTTCGAGCGGCCCGACGCGCTGGCCTCGGTCTACATCGAGGCGCGCATGTACGACGAGGCCCTGGCAGACATCCGGTTGCGGATGGAAAACGTTCCGAACGATCCCAATCTGCTCTGGACGGCCGGGGACGTGTGGCGAGCGAAGGGCAGCTACAAGGAAGCTGTTGAGTCGTGGGCCAAGTCGCGGATCGCCAGTGGTGACCCGGCCTCGGCCCTTGCGATGCGGCGCGCCTACCAGCTTGGAGGTCCCGGCGCGCTCATCCGATGGAAGCTGAAGGAGCGGCAAAAAGAGGCAAAGAGCCATTACGTCTCTCCCGTGCAGCTGGCCTCGTACTATGCCCAACTTGGCGACAAGGAGCAGGCGCTGACCCTGCTTGAAGAGGGCTTCCAGCAGCATTCGACCGACATGCTCTGGATCAACGATGACCCCGCCTACGATTTTCTCCACGCAGACAGCCGCTATCAGGCGCTGGTGCGCAACGTTACCCGATCCCTGGCCATGTGATTGGCCCACTGGCCGAAGGCATGGAGGAAAACGGGCACTGCTCACCCTGTTCCGGGAGAGTGCCCCTGTCGATGGCGGATCTCGCCTGGATGGATGTCCTACTTAGCCTTCAGTGTCACGAAGGACCGGCCCGCGTAAAGCCTGTACTGATCGCCTCCTGGCGCAGCCAGCATCTGCAGCGGCGTAGGCCGGCGCATCTCCGTGTCGCGCGTGGAGTGCGCGGTGAACAGGGTCGCGCCGCCGATATCCATCACAATAAAGGTGTCGTTCGCGATAAAGCCGCACCCGTAGGCGCCGGCCGGAAGGGTGTGCCCCTCGATCGTCAGCGCCGCCTCCGTGATCAGGTAGGCCTGGTACTTCTCCTGCACGCTGCTCGAGTAGCCGCTGGTATCGACCAGCGTGGCGATAATCAGGTTTCCATCCGGAAGCCGCGCCGCTCCCGCATTGCGGGACTGGGTCGATGCGACCTGATGCGCAAAAAAGACAGACGAAGGCACCAGCTTCGCCACGGCCTCCCTGGGCACCAGGCCTGGTGCGCCCGTCGTCGCGGCTGCCGCGGGCGCGGCGTTCATCTGTCCGGCCAGAGGAAGCGTGGGAGCCGTGCAGGCAAGAAGAGCGGTGCCGAGAACCATTGCGTGTTTACTGAACATCATGAAAAAGAAGACTCCTTGAAGAATTGAGGTCGAGGAAGAAATAAGGTCGAGCAGACAGCGAAGAGCGACCCGATGTCAAGATGGAGCCCTGTCTCAAACCAGGGATGGAACGGCAACCGACAAGGAGAAACCGGCGATGGATGAGGCATCGCCAAGGGCAGATGCGGGGCAGACCGGAGGCAGCGTCCCTCGCGCGAAGCCGAGCGGGAGGGGCCGCTGCTGCTGCTCGGCTACTCCAGGCTCGCCACCCAGGAGGCGAAGGGCGGCAGGGTCACGCTCAGGCTGCCCGCCCCCTCGAGCGCGGGCGCGTCGGTCAGCAGCGTCTTGACCTTCGAGCCGGTCACGCCCGCGGCCTTGGGATCGAGGGTCAAGCTCTGTGGCTGGCCGGTACAGTTGACCGCGACCAGGATCGAGGCCTTGCCGCCCTCTCCCGCCCGTACCCAGGAGATCACAGAGCTGTTGTCGGCATTGAGCATGGTCTGCTTGCCATTGCGCATGGTGGGATTTTCGCGCCGCATCTCGATCAGCTTTCGGTACCACTCCAACAGGGAGCCGGCCTGGTGCGACTCTGTGGCGACATTCACCTGTTCGTAGTTGGACTCAACCGGTAGCCAGGTCACCACAGCTTTGCTGAAGCCCGCACTCCGGCCCGCGTCCCACTGCATCGGCGTACGTTCGCCATCGCGACCCTTTTCCTGGGGCCATCCGGTAATCCCGATCGGATCCTTCACGTCTTCCTTGCGCGTGGGCGTGGCCGTGTACATGCCCAGCTCTTCGCCGTAGTACATCAGCGCGGTCGCCCGGCTGGTCAGCAGCAAGGTGGCGACGATCTTTGCGATCTCGAGGTTGTGCACCCCATCGCCATAGCGGTCCCAGCTGCGATTGTTATCGTGGTTGTCGAAGACAAAGAGCGGCTGGTTTGAGCCCAGCTGCGTCTCTGCCTGGTCTATCTCCTGGCGGAGCAGGTTCGCATCAAGGTGGTTGGTAAAGCCTACCCGCATGTCCATGGGCAGCTGCAACTCGTCATGCTTGTCGCCGCCATACCACTTGGCCAGTTCCTGGACATTGGGCAGGTAGGTCTCGCCGATCAGCACCCGGTCGCCGGCATATTTGTCGGTCATCGCGCGCATGCGGCGCATCACGTCGTGCACCTCGGGCAGGTTCTCCTGCAGCTTGGTGCTGACCAGAGGGTCACCCTGCGCGTTGACCCCGGTGCCGGCGGGCTCCTCGTTGGCCAGCGACGGATCCTCAAATAAGGTCGGCACCGCGTCAAACCGGAAGCCGGCAATGCCACGATCGAGCCAGAAGCGAATGGTCGCGAACATGGCTGCTTCAACCGCCGGGTTTCGCCAGTTCAGGTCCGGCTGCTGCTTGTAAAAGTAGTGGTAGTAGAACTGCTTGCGGGCCGGCACCCACTCCCAGGCCGAGCCGCCGAAGGTGCTTACCCAGTTGTTGGGCGGCACCATGCCCTCGTGCTCGTACTTCTTCTGATAGTCGGTGACCCCGGGCGTGCCGACCGGGACGCCGGAGTTCCACACATACCAGTCCGCCTTCGCGTTGTCCCGCGAGCCGGCTGACTCGAGAAACCACTTGTGCTTGTCCGAGGTATGGTTCATGACCATGTCGAGGATCACGCGAATGTTGCGCTTCTTGCCCTCGGCGATCAGCTTGTCCATGTCGGCGAGCGTGCCGTACTGCGGGTCCACGTTCTCGTAGTCCGAGATGTCGTAGCCGAAGTCCACCTGCGGGGAGGGATACATGGGCGAGATCCAGATGCCATCCACGCCCAGCGCCTTGAGGTAATCCATGCGCTCTGTAATGCCGTTCAGATCGCCGATCCCGTCCCCGTTCGAGTCCTGGAAGCTGCGCGGGTAGATCTCGTAGAGCAGCGCGTGCTTCCACCAGGGGTCCCCGTCCTTGGCCGTCAGGCCGGAGACCAGGCCACCCATGTTGGCCACCTGCGCGCTGGAGGTCTGGGCCCCGGCAGACATGGAGGCAAGGCTCGGCAGCCCGCAGGCGGCGAGCACCAGGGCGACGCCCGGCAAAGAGCGCCGAGACGTCAGAAGAGGGCCGGTGATCCGGGAACAAAACGAACGAGCAGTCACGCAAAAACCTCCAGGCAAGCACGACAAAAGCTTGGGGAACTATAGCATCGCGAGGCCCGGCGCCGCGATGGCGCCTGCCCCCGCGACCGCCCGGCCGCCGCGCCGCACGGTCGACGATGGGGTCCGGATGGGGACGCCGATGCGGTCAAGATGGAGTCGAGCGCAAGCGGTCCTCGCAGGCCCGCCGGGGTGCCCGGCGGAGCAGCTCCGAGGCGTCGGCTCGTCCTAGAAAGCGTTTTCGCGCAAACCCTTCAATCTGCGCAGCTAAGCCGGCAAAGAAGGTTTGGCCCGCGGCGGTAACCAGGTGCCCGAATAAGCATTGACACTCCTGTTCGGGGTCAGCTACCTTTCACGCGGTTGTGAAAATAGCCACAGGTCCAGTGCACGCTCCCGCCTTAACTGCCAGCCCCTCGGGGCAAGGGCCGTCAGAGGCGTCGAGCCAAGTGTCCGAGGCTGGTCTTGTTTGCGTGGTTCTTGCAGGTTTCTGAGGAGGCGGTACGCTATGAGTTTTCTAAGAGGGATCAGGTTGCCGTTGCTAGCAGCGGCATGCCTGTTGCTGCCGGCCGGTGCGGCGTTCAGCCAGGCAGTGTATGGCAACATCTTCGGCACCGTGACCGACAACACCGGCGCGGTCGTGCCCAATGCCACGATCGTGATCACCGACGAGGCGAAGGGAACAGCGGTCACCCTGACCTCGAATGGGAGCGGGGAGTTTACCGCCGAGCATCTGATCCCCGACACCTATGACGTGAAGGTCACAGCCGCCGGATTCAAGGCGTTCGAGACCAAGGGCCTGACCGTATTTGCCGACACCTCGGCCAAGATCGAAGCATCGCTCGCGGTCGGCGGGGCGGGCGAGACGATCGAGGTCAGCGCCGATGCCATTCCCCAGTTGAAGACCGACCGCGCCGACGTCTCGACCGAGTTCTCCTCGCAGACCCTTCAGGATCTGCCCATTGGCGACCGCAACTTCACCAACCTGCAGCTCCTGCTTCCGGGCGCCCAGCAGCTCGGCTGGTCCCATGCCGCGGACGAGAACCCGCAAGGGTCCAAGCAGATCGACGTCGATGGCCAGGCCTTCGGCGGTGTGGCGTTCCAGCTCGACGGCACCGACAATCAGGATCCGATCCTGGGCATCATTGTCATCAATCCGAATATCGATTCGCTCTCCGAGACCAAGATCACCACCCAGAACTTCGACGCTGAGTTCGGCAAGGCCGTGTCTTCGGTGGTGACGGCGCAGACCAAGTCCGGCTCCAACGCCTTCCACGGCTCGGCTTTCGACTTCCGCGAGAGCAACGCGAATTTGGCCCGCGATCCCTTCACCCAGACCACGCCCGACTCTGTTCCCGGCGGCCTGCGCAACCAGTTCGGCGGCTCGATCGGCGGCCCGATCCTCAAGGACAAGGCCTTCTTCTTCGGCGACTACCAGGGCGTCCGCCAGAAGGTCGGCCTCTCCGCGACCCAGACCGTGCCCTCGGCTCTGTTTACCTCTTCCTGCCTGAGCGGGGCAGGCTGCAATGTCACAGAGTATGTCAACGCGGGCATCAAGATTTACGATCCGGCGACGGGCAAGCCCTATGCCAACAACATCATCCCCAACTCGGAGCTGAGCCCGGCCTCGCTCAACCTGCTCAAGCTGCTCCAGCCCTATGCGCCCAACAACAACTCGGCCAGCGACTTCCCGGGGCTCAAGAACAACTACTCGGCCAGCGGCAACGGCCTGTTCAACAGTGACCAGTGGGATGTGCGCGGAGACTACCAGGTCTCGACCAACGTGCATGCCTTCGGCCGGTTCAGCCGGTTTACGGATACGCTGACCGGCTCGACGATCTTCGGCGCCGCCGGCGGCACGGGCTTTGGCCTGGGCGGCTACGGCGGCAATTCGACCGGGGCCAATGACAGCGCGGCTGCCGGCATCGACATCGCGGTCAACCCCCGGCTGCTGACAGACATCCGCCTCGGCTACTACCGGTACAACGTCATTGATACCAAGTATGACCAGACCACCGAGTTCGCCAACCAGCTCGGCATCCCCGGCGAAAACCTGGCCGGCAACGCGCTGACCAGCGGCTCGCCTTCCTTCCAGCTGGCCGAGGTCGGCACCAGCAACCTGCAGAGCGCGAACGATGGCACCGGCTCCGGCCCGCAGTACGGTGGCGGCCTGAACGTGGATCGCTGCAACTGCCCGCTCCAGCAGCGCGAGGACCAGTTCCAGGTGGTCAATAACTGGACCAAGACCCTGGGCAATCACTCGGTCAAGTTCGGCGCGGACCTGCGCTACGCGCGCAACCTGCGCGTGCCGAGCGACAACGACCGCACCGGCGTCAACCAGTTCGGTACCGGCCCCACCTCCGACCCCTCGACCAGCAGCGGCGGTCTCGGCTTTGCCACCTTCGTGCTCGGCGATGTGACCAACTTCAACCGCTACTACAGCACCTCGAACAACGCCAAGGAATTCCAGAAGAGAGATTTCTTCTACGCGCAGGACACCTGGCGCGCCACGCAGAAGCTGACGTTGAACCTTGGTCTGCGCTATGAGCTGTATTTCCCTGAAGCGGTCAACAAGCAGGGCAATGGTTCGATCGCCAACCTGAACACGGGCTACTTCCAGGTGGCGGGCTACGGCAAGCTCGGCACCAACATGGGCTTCAACCGGACCGGCAACCCCTACAACCCACGTATCGGCGCCGCTTACCAGGTCAACGATAAGATGGTCATCCGGGCCGGTTACGGACGCAGCTTCGATCTGGGCGTCTTCGGGTCGCTGTTCGGCCACGTCGCCACCCAGGACCTGCCCGTCCTCGTGAACCAGCAGATCGCCACCACCACCGGCAACCAGGGCTATGCGTTCAAGCTCGATAACGGTCCGTCCACCCCGTATATCCAGGCCGTTCCCAGCAATGGCCTGCTCCCTGCGCCGGGCTACGAGGTCTCGCCCAAGGTGCGCCCGATCACCATGCGTCTCCCTACCATCGATGCCTGGAACCTGAGCATCCAGCAGTCCATCACGCCTACGACCTCCTTCACCATCGCCTACGTCGGCAACAAGGGTACCCATACCCTGAGCGCGGGCGACGGCAACAACACCAACCCGAACGAGGCCGCCATCACCCTGCCGGCGCAGTACAGCGTCAACGGCCAGCAGCTTCACTACGATCCGAATGCGTCCGGGACAGTGGTTGTGAACGGCTTCAAGGGCATCGCGGCCGATGGGGGCACCAGCAATCAGACCCTGCTGCAGCGCTACTATGGCGGCAGTCTGGCGGCCTGTACTGATCCGGTCTACGCCACACAGGCGGCAGAGTATGCCGCGGCTACGGGCCAGGCCAACCCGCTCACCGGCTTGCCGGCCGGCTCCTGCGGCTGGACCAACGGCATCGCCTACTACAGCGATGACCAGGACACCCACTACAACGCGCTCCAGGTCACAGTGGCCAAGACCTTCACCCACGGCTACTCACTCAACGCCAGCTATGCCTGGCAGCGTGCGTACGACTGGAACTCGGGCTTCGTCACCTGGGATCGTTCAGCCACCAAGGGTCGGAACGAGAGCATCCGTGAGCAGCAGGTCATCGTCTACGGGCTCTTCGAACTGCCCTTCGGCCGCAACCACCTCCTGCTCAGCAAGGCGCCCGGCATTGTGAACGAGATCGTGGGCGGCTGGCAGATCAGCCCGGTCGTCACCTACTCTGGCGGCCTGCCTTTCAATCTCGGCTACAGCACCTGCAATGCGCAAGTGCCGAGCAGCGCGCCGTGCTATGTCAACGGGGATCCGAAGGCGTTCAAGAAGCATGTCACGGGATTCCCGAGCCATGGCTTGAATTACTACAACTCCTACAACCTGGCCTCGGGCCCCTTCAGCACCCCGGGTCTGGACCAGATCGGCAATACGGGCCGCAACAGCGTCTTCGGGCCGAACTACTTCAACACGGACATCGCTGTGCAGAAGAACTTCCCCATCCGGGAGAGCGTGACTGCCCAGCTCCGCGTCGACGGGTACAACGCCTTCAACCACATCAACTTCGGCACGCCGAACGCCAACATCGACCAGGGCGGCGCCATCTCAAGCGGCCCTGGACCCGGCAACACGCAGCTGCCCAGCGCACGCCTGCTGCAGTTCTCCGGGCGCGTGCAGTTCTAATCGCAAACCGGGGCTTGCACGGCAAAACGGGGAAGGAGAGCGTAAGCGCTCCTTCCCCGTTTCCATTCCATCAGAATGACTCGGAGCGGCGCTCACCCCCCTCCCGGCCCACCCGCTACACTCAAGTAGCTACGCTCATGTATCGCTCCCTCGCCCTTCGCACCTGCCTGGCTGCCGCGCTCCTCGGCACGATGGCGCGCGCGCAACTGCCCTCCGCCCCACCGCCTGCCGCCCCGGCCAATCTCGCGAGTCTTCGCCGCCAGATCGAAAACGGTCACGCCGAGACGGCGCTCCAGCAGCTCGACGCCCTGGCCGCGCAAACCCCGCCGCCCACCGGCGTAGAGGCCCTGCGCGGGCTGGCCTTTTACAACCAGGCCCGCTTTCCCCAGGCCGACGCCGCCTTTGCCGCGGAGCTCGCCCACAACCCGTCGAACGAAGAAGCGGCCCAGATGCGCGGGCTCACCTTGTTCCGCATGGGCAAGCCCGCCGACGCGATCCCCCTGCTCGAGGGCAGCGTGGCCCGGCAGAACGCGACCCCCGGGCCCGCGGCCGCCGCGCAGCAGAAATCCGATCCCCACTACGTCCTCGCCCTCTGCTACATCGATACCCGCCGCTACGACGATGCGCGCCGCGCCTTTGCCGCGCAGTACGGGTTTCCGCCCGATTCGGCTGCCGCCTACCTGCTCGCCGCGCGCATGCTCCTGCGGCGCGAGTACCTGCCGGTCGCCCAGGGCTTCGCCGAAAAGGCGCTCGCGCTCGACCCGCACCTGCCGCTGGCCCACGCGCTCCTCGGCGAGATCGCGCTCGGCGGCAATCATCTCGAGGAGGCCATCACCCAGTTCTCCGAAGAGCGGCAGCGCAACCCGCTCGAGCCAAGCATCTACGACCGGCTGGGCGACGCATATACCCGGCAGGCTAACTACCCCGAGGCCGTCGCCGCTCTCCAGCGCGCCGTCCTGCTTGAGCCGAACGCCACCGGTCCCTACATCCTGCTCGGCAAGGTCATGCTCAAGCAGTCCGACGCAGTCGGCGCAGCAACCTACCTCGAGCGCGCCAGGTCGATGGATCCGGCCAACTACATGACCCGCAGCCTGCTCGGCCAGGCCTATCGAGCGATGGGCCGGCGGGACGAGGCCGCCCGGGAACTCGAGGCTGCCCAGCAGCTGCAGGCGGCCAGTGAGCCCAAGCTTGCCACGCCGAAGTAAGAGACCGGCAGGCGATGCCCCACGGCCCGGCGAGCCGAGCGGGAGCCGGCCTCGGGCGGCGACCGGCGCCTGCACCGCCCCGCTCGAGCTGGCCCCGTCCGAGAGCGGCCAGCACGTTGCTCAGGCGGTAGTTGTAGCCGATCTCCGCATGGGTGTACGCAGGCCCCGCATCCCGTGCCTGGGCAGCCAGCCAGCGCGCCCGGCCGATCCCCGGCACGGGCAGCGGCGCGGAGGGCAGCG
>CAZZYH010000112.1:0-11458 GCA_964658225.1 Vulcanimicrobiota bacterium
AGCCCAACCTACGCACCGATTCCAAGCCGCACACCAACCTCGATGCTTCTACAGACTCCGGTCCTCTGCCCGAAACCCTCGGCATGGATGCCACGCCCCTGATGGACATGGGTCTCGATTACAGCCTCGCTCAGACCGGCGAGCAGCCTGCGGTCCTGAAGCGGATCGTGACACGGAGGGGAAGGGTGGAGGTGGTCGAGGTGCAGACGCTCCCAGTCAAGCCGCTGCCGGTGAGCAATCCTCCCGAGCCGCGATCCCGGGTCCTTGCCGATCTTCCGCAGCCGCCATCGCAGCTGAAGCCGCCCCCGCCTGACCCTCTCGCCGGGATCCCCCAGTAGCGCTCTGCATCTGCAAGCCACTGTGTTTCGCCGGACTCGCCGCGGGGCAACAGGAACGCTTGTCCCGCCGAGCGGCGCGAAGGAGCTCTGTGGCGTGTCGTTCTGCCTCTCCCCGGCGCGCTTAGTGGCTCGTCCAGGTCTTGTCCGGCGCCCAGCAGGTCACTTCCAGCGAACACGCCGCACAACGCGGCTTGCGCGCGACACAGACCTGCCGGCCGTGATGGATCAGCTCATGCGAAAACGCGATCCACCGGTCGCGGGGAATCCGCTTCATCAGGTCCAGCTCTACCTTCTTCGGGTCCTGGTGCGTGGTCAGTCCCAGCCGGTTGGAGAGCCGGAGCACATGCGTGTCGACGACCACCCCCTCTGCCAGCCCGTAAGCTACTCCCAGCACGACGCTCGCGGTCTTCCGCGCCGCCCCGGGAACTGTCAGCAGTTCGGCCATGGTCCGCGGCACCTCGCCTCCAAAGTGCGCGGTGATGCGCTTGGCCGCACCCGAGATAGACCTGGCCTTGTTGTGGTAGAAGCCGGTGGTGCGGATCAGTTCTTCGAGCGCGGGCAGGGATGCTTCCGCCATGGCGGCGGGCGTCGGAAAGATGCGGAAGAGCGCAGGCGTGACCAGGTTTACGCGTGCGTCGGTGCACTGGGCCGAGAGAATGGTGGCCACCAGCAGCTCCCAGGGAGACCGGTGCACGAGCGCGCACTCGGGGTTCGGGTAGGCACGGGCGAGGCGGTCCAGCAGGTCGGTGATGCGTGCCGGAGCCAGGTCGCGCCGCGGCCTGGGGCTGGGCGGATCGAGCTTGATCTGTTTGGAAGGGCTCTTTTTGCCGGGAGCGGCTTTTCGGGCGTCAAGGCGAACAGGCATAGCGCCATCCTAACCCGGGCTTCCGGAAGAGGGCGGGGTGACCAGGGTCGGGTCTGGATCCAAGCCACGCCCGGTCTGAGGTTCCGGCGTTGGAGGCGGCGCTAGGTCCCTTTGACCAGCGGCCTCTCACCCAAAGCTGGCTCCTTGTGCGGCGCGGCCTTCTCCTTGCGGCGCAGGAACTGTTCCTCAAAGAAGCGGCGCGAGAGCCACGCAATGGCGATCGAGAGGCCGATGCAGAGCAGGGTGTTTCCCAGCAGCGCCCATCCAGGGCCGCGTCTCACGTCCAGCGGGGTGCCCGCAAGCCAGCGATCCAGAGTATGGAAGACGAGTTGGTGAACCAGGTACAGGCCGTAGCTCAGATAGCCGAGGAAGGAGAGAAAGCGACCCGCGAGCGATCGGCTGGAAGACGCGACGGGTCCCCGGTTGCGCTCGATGACGAGCACCAGCAGGGCAGAGTAGGTTGCGAGCAGACCATAGCCGGTCACCCCGCGCAGTGCATGCATCCACAGCAGGGCGGCTCCGCCCGCATTTTCGCGCAGGTCAGCAAAGACGATCAGCGGCCAGAGCACTGCCGCCACGCCTGCCAGGCTCCAGAAGACGCGCGCGATGTTGTCGCGCCGCAGCAGGTTGCGCCGCAGGCAGATGGCGATCAGCGCTCCGCTCAGCAGCGCTTCCGCATTGGTCCATAGCTTGTACTTCAGGTCCACGTGCGGAATATAGAGCAGGCAGACCATTCTCAGCAGGAATACGAGCAAGAGGTAGCTGAGGATCAGGCGTGTCAGCGCCTTCAGTGAGAACCGGCGAACGACGATCGGCCAGATCAGGTAGAACTGCTCTTCGACCGCGAGCGACCAGAGAGCCCCGTACTCGTAGCTCTTGGCGCCCACCAGGCTGGCCATGTTGGCAATGTACAAGAGCGCCGCCAGCAGAAACCTCCAGCTCACCACGTGGTCGAGCCGGAGCACCACGAGCAGGACCAGGTAGGCAGGCAGGATGCGCAGCGCGCGCCGGAGGTAGAACTTGCGATAGTAGTCGTGGCTGCCCGCCGAGTCGATCAGGATGCTCGAGATCAGGAATCCGGAGAGGACGAAGAAGAGTTGCACGCCGCTCGCGCCATAGCCGGCGGCGAGCAGCGGCCACCGCAGCCAGGTCGTGGTGCTCTGCCACGGCACGCGGCCGTCGGTACCGTGGTAGCAGACGACCAGCAGAATCGCCAGGCCACGGAGGATGTCCAGGCCGGGCAGGTAGCCCTTGTAGCGCAGGGGAGTGGATGTAGGGTCCAAGGCCTCTCTTTAGGGAAGGATGAACGAGCACATGTTGCGACGACTCCCGGTGTGAGTCTACCCCAGGCGGTCCAGCATCGCCTCCGGGGTCATGCGAATGGCCGTGAAGATCGGCGTGTCCTTGAGCGTGTAGGCGCTGATCTCGGTCTCGCGCAGCTGCTGGACCAGGTCAAGAAAGTCTTCCGGGAAGTTGGACTCAAAGGCCACGACGAACTCCTGGTCATCGAGCCCGAACGAGTAGGTCGTATTCAGCTTGACCCGCGGGTAGAGGTGCCCGACGCGGATGTGCTCGTTCATCAGCCGCTGGCGCTCTTCGATCGGCAGCAGGTACCAGGCGCGCGTCTTCCAGAAGGGATAGAGGAAGATGTACTTCTGGCCGCCGGGACGCAGAAAGCCCTTGGAATCCGCCTGCCCCTCGTGTTCGTGGCCGATCAGGTACTGGCTCCGCTTGGTCATCGAGAGATAGCTGTAGGGCGTCTCCAGGTAGCCCCCGAGCGGGGTTGCCAGAAGCTGGGCACGCATCTCGCTCAGGTCGTCGACAGAGTAGGAGATGGTCCACAGGATCATGTCCACATCGCCCCGTAAACCGACCGCCGAGTAGCAGAGCGAGAGCATGCGCCCGGGCTGGTTCCAGCGCTTGAGCGTCTCTGCAAAGAGCCGTTTGTGCTCGGCGCGTTCGGCCGCGGGCAGTCGACGCCACTCGGGCAGGATCTTGTAGAGGGTGAACCCGATCACCTGGCGCTTGATCGACTTCCAATCCGTCTTTTGCCCGGCAGGCGTAGGGGTCTCTGCGGCGGGCTGCTCGCCCGGCGTTGCTTCCGACTCGGGCGCCTTCTCGATCGTCTGTTCCGCAATTGCGTCTGCCATGGTCTCCCTCGGGGGTTCCTCTTGAGTTTATCGTAGCCTTTGCTGCTGCGCCGAGCGCCTGTGCGACCGCACGGAAAGGCCAGGCCGGAACGCCCCCGGCGGCTTTCGGTAACCTTGTGCGGCGAGGGAGCTGCTGCTATGTCTATGGCTAGCCCAGGCCATGCGCATTGCCCGCTTCAATACCGGCACGATCTTCTCCTCCTGGTCGAACCTGGCGGTAGCCTCTACGCTGCGCGCCATGGGACACGAGGTCTTTGAAGGCGTGGTCCCGACCTACGACGGGGGCGCGGTGATGCACCAGCTCAGCCCGCACCAGTACCGGCGAACGGTTGCCGCCATGCCGACTCTCGAGCAGTTGCAGGACTGTGACGTGATCATCGTCTCCGGCCCCGAGTATCTGGCGGCCTGGCTGCACACGCTCTACGGCAAAGAGGCCTGGCGCCGGCTCGCGGCACGCAAGGTCGCCTTCTATCTCGAAACGACAAGCCGGAAAGATGCGCAGCATAATTACGCCGAATACGCCGAGTGGTACGACGTGCACTTTTTCCCCGATCCCGAGGATGCGGCGCGGTTGAACGGGCACCACATGCTGGCCAGCGTCGATATCGAGATGTTCAAGCCGTGCGAGGGCCAGCTGGTGGCCAAGCGGTACGATGCCGGCTTTGTAGGCTCGCTGTACTCCAAGCGACTCGAGTTTCTCTGCAAATTGCTGCCGCTGATCCCGGAGATCGAATTCCAGGCCGGCGGGGTGGCGGTGCGCGATCTGAGCGGGGAGTGTCAACGGGCGTGGGCAGAGCTGCTGGTCTCCAACATCCGCCAGATCAGGGTGCACGTCGGGCTGCCCAGCCACAATTCCAACATCATGACCGCGCGGCCGGTCGAAACGCTGGCTTGCGGAACGTTTCTGCTCACCTACCGGACCAGCGACTTCCCGCTGCGCGACGGAGAGCACTGCCGCATGTACGACCCGGAGAAGCCGGAGGAGCTGGCCGAGCTGATCCGCTACTACCTGGCCCACGAGGACGAGCGCGAAGCGATCGCCGCGGCCGGGCTGGAAGAGATGCGACGGAACTACTCCACGCGCACACGCATGGAGCAGGTGCTCGCGATCGCATGCCGGGACTGAAGGCGCCCGTGCCGGCAGCCCGGCGGGCCCGGCAGGGCTGACCTCTTGCTCGACCTGCTCGACCTGTTCAACCTGGTCGACCTGGGATGACCTGGGATGACCCGGTCGACCGCGGATGCGCAGCGGCGTCGCCGCGG
Source organism: Vulcanimicrobiota bacterium (assembly GCA_964658225.1). GTDB lineage: Bacteria > Acidobacteriota > Terriglobia > Terriglobales > Acidobacteriaceae > EB88. The sequence goes on from CAZZYH010000112.1 coordinate 4,617, forward strand.
CCGGGGACCCACGGTATACTCGACCAGCATGTCTGAGAAGATCATCGCCGCCCTAGCGGGCTTCATTATCGCGGTCATCGGCGCCACCGGCTACGTGGGCGTCGCCTTGCTGATGGGCATCGAATCGGCCTGCATCCCTCTGCCTTCCGAGATCATCATGCCGTTTGCCGGCTACCAGGTCTATCTCGGACACCTGAACCTCTTCGGCGTGGCCACTGTCGGTGCGCTCGGCTGCAACCTGGGCTCAGTGTTCGCCTACTGGATCGGCGCCTGGGGCGGCCGGCCGCTGGTCGAGCGCTTTGGCCGCTACGTTCTGCTGAGCCCGCACGACCTTGACCGGACCACGGCCTTTTTCGAAAAATACGGCTCGATCACGGTCCTGGTGGGGCGGCTTCTGCCCGTCGTCCGGACCTTCATCGCATTGCCGGCGGGCATCGCGAAGATGAACCAGGTCCGCTTCCACATCTACACCTTCGTTGGGTCCTGGCCGTGGTGCTTTGTCCTGGCCTATGTAGGCGCCCGGCTCGGTCGCGGCTGGGACACGGATCCGCGCTTCAAGGCGATCTTCCATCGCTTTCACCTGGGCGTCGAGCTGGTGCTGCTGGCCGGCCTGGTCTGGTTCCTCTGGAGCCACCTCAAGAACCGCTCCCGCAACGAAGCAACCGCCTAGTCGTCTCTGCCCTTGCTCAACCTGAGCGCTGCCAACTTTCGCCCAGCCAGGGAGCCGCTCTGGCCCGTCCGCGCCACACCGCGCACCGCCGGGGGCGACCTTTCGCCGCGCGCACAGCACCTCTCGATGCCGGCTGATTGCCAAAACTCTCTCCAAAGGGCGAGACTGATGTGCTTTCAAACGGGCACGGAAAAAAGCTCCGGACCGGGGCAGCAACTTCTGACAAGGATGGTTTCGCAGCAATGGCAATGAGCAATGACAGCGGCGCAGGGGCCGCTGGGATCAGGCCGGCCACCGGCAAACTGGGAGTGATGGTCGTCGGTATGGGCGCGGTGGCAACCACGCTGATCGCCGGTGTCGAAGCGGTCCGCAAAGGGCTCTCGAAGCCCATCGGCTCACTCACCCAGATGGGCACCATCCGGCTGGGCAAACGCACCGACAACAACACGCCGCTGATCCGCGACTTCGCTCCCCTCGCGGACCTCGACGAGATTGTCTTCACCGGCTGGGATCTTTTTGCCGACAACATGTACGAGGCGGCGCGCACCGCGCAGGTGCTCGAGCCGGCTCACCTGGAAACGATCCGGCCGTTTCTGGAGGCGATCCGGCCGCTGCCGGCCGTCTTTGACCAGCACTACGTCAAGCGCCTGCATGGCACCCACGTCAAGACCGGCCGGTCGAAGTGCGACCTGATGCACCAGCTTCAATCCGACATGCAGGCCTTCCAGGCGACCGTCGAACGGGTGGTGGTGATCTGGTGCGGATCCACGGAGATCTACCTGCAGCCGACCGCAGTGCACCAGTCGATCGAGGCCTTCGAGCTTGGGCTGACGCATGACGACCCATCGATCGCGCCTTCGCAGATCTATGCCTGGGCAGCCCTGTCGCTCGGCATCCCGTTTGCGAACGGCGCGCCCAACCTTACCGTCGACCTGCCCTGCATGCAGCAGCTGGCCAGGAAGACGCAGACGCCGATCTGCGGCAAGGACTTCAAGACCGGCCAGACCTTCCTCAAGACCGTCCTCGCCCCGGCCTTCAAGACGCGCATGCTCGGCGTAGCCGGCTGGTACTCCACCAACATCCTCGGCAACCGCGACGGCGAAGTGCTCGACGACCCCGAATCCTTCAAGACCAAGGAAGAGTCCAAGCTCGGCGCCCTGGAGTACATCCTGCAGCCCGAGCTCTACCCCGACCTCTACAAGGACATGTACCACAAAGTCCGCATTAACTATTACCCGCCGCGCGGTGATAACAAAGAGGGTTGGGACAACATCGACATCTTCGGCTGGCTGGGCTACCCGATGCAGATCAAGGTCGATTTTCTCTGCCGCGACTCGATTCTCGCCGCCCCTCTGGCGCTCGACCTGATCCTTTTCATGGACCTGGCCAAGCGCACCCCGCAGCTCGCCGCCACAGGCATCCAGGAGTGGCTGAGCTTCTACTTCAAGGCCCCGATGACGGCCGAGGGGCTCTACCCGGAACACGACCTGTTCATCCAGCAGATGAAGCTCAAAAACACGCTCCGCCACATCATGGGCCAGGAGCTGATCACGCATCTCGGGCTGGAGTATTACGACTGATGGCGACCGCGGGATGGAGTACACTGCGGGGCGGCGGGTCTCGAGGAGCCGCCGCTCGGCTTTCATTTCCAACCCAGGATTGACGGAGTCCCGACAATGTCCACCGCGTCCGTGCTGCTTGAGGACTTTGACCCCGAGATTGCGAACACCCGCCGCACGCTCGAGCGAGTGCCAGAAGACAAGAGCGACTGGGTGCCGCATGCGAAGTCCATGCCGTTGGGCAAGCTGGCCATGCACTGCGCCACGCTGCCGCTCTTAGGCCTCTACATCATGGAGGATGACGGCATGAACATGGCCAGTTCCACGCGCCCGCAGGCGCCGCTGGTCTTTACCACCCGCGCGGAGTGCCTGGCCCGTTTGGACGAGGCAGCCGCTCAGTGTCGAGCAGCGATTGCGGCCGCCTCCGACGAGGCGCTGGCCGCCCACTGGCGCTTCTCCTTTGGCGAGCACCTCATCTCGGACAAGCCCCGCTCGCTCACCTTCCGCCAGATGTGCTTCAACCACCTGGTGCACCATACGGCCCAGCTGGGCGTGTATCTGCGGCTCCATAACATCCCGGTGCCGGCGCTTTACGGCCCGTCGGCCGACGAGCAGTGGTCGCCGGTCGCGTAAACTCCGCGTAGACTGCCGAATATGCAAATACCCTGCACCATCGCCCTGAGGCGCCACCGGGGTCTCCTGCTGGGCGTTCTTCTTGCCGCCGTACCCGCTGGGTCGACCGTTGCCCAGACACCGACGGCCCGCACGGTCATCGCGCGCATCGTCGCGGCCAACGGCGCCGCGCCTGCACCGAACACGGTCGATACGATCAAGGCCGGAGACCCGGAGACGCCTGTCACCGGGATCGTGACGACCTTCATGGACACGTATGAGGTTCTGCAGAAGGCGGTGGCGGCCGGCGACAACCTCATCATCACCCACGAGCCGACCTTCTATAACCACGTTGACGACCGGTCGCTCTTCCCTCTAGACCCGGTGGTGGCGGCCAAGCTCGCCTACATTGAGGCCCATCACCTGGTTGTCTGGCGCTTCCACGACGGCTGGCATGAGCACCAGCCGGACGGCATTTTAGGGGGGATGGTCGCGGAGCTGGGTTGGGAGCGCTACCAGCAGGCTGCTCCCGGCTCCTCACCGAGTGCAGCTCCCGAGGCAGCGAACCTTTTTCGCATCCCCTCCACCACGGTGGGAGAGCTGGCAGCGTCCCTGCGCGAGAAGACCGGCTCGCCGGTGGTGCGCACGGTCGGGGATCCGGCGATGACGGTGACGCGCGCCGCCCTGCTGCCGGGCGCCGTAGGGCTGGCAAAGCAGGTCCGCTCTCTGGAGCGCAACGACGTACAGGTGCTGGTCGCCGGCGAATCGGCAGAGTGGGAGGCGGTGGAGTACGTGCGCGATGCCGCCGCGATCGCCCGGCTAGGGACGGGCAAGCCGAAAGCGCTCATCCTGCTGGGTCACGAACCCTCGGAAGAAGCGGGCATGCGCGCCTGCGCGACCTGGTTACAGACCGTGCTGCCGGGGACGCGGATAGACTTCATCCCGGCGGGTTCGCCGTTCAGCATGGTGGCGACCTCACCGCGCTAGAGCCAGCCCTTGGCCCGGGCAATCCGCGCCGCATCGACCCGGTTGGCGGCGCCGAGCTTGCTGCTGGCCTCGGAGAGGTAGTTGCGGACCGTGCCCTCGGCGAGGTGGAGTGCGTCGGCGATCTCGCCCGAGGTGCGGCCTTCGCCGGCCAGACGCAGGATGTGACGCTCGCGATCGTTGAGCGGATCGGCTTCTTCCCAGGCCGCGGCTGCGAGCGAGGGGTCGATGGCGCGCATGCCCTGCGCGACGCGGCGTACGGCGTCCGCGAGCTCGGCCGAGGGGCGATCCTTGAGCAGGTAGCCTTTCGCACCCGCATCGAGCGCGCGCCGCAGGTAGCCGGGCCGCGCGAAGGTGGTCAGGATGATCACCCGGGTCGACGGGTAGCGGTCGCGCACCTCGGCCGCCACAGCCAGGCCGGTCATCTCCGGCATTTCGATATCGGTCACGAGCACCTGAGGCGCCAGCTTGTCGACCAGGGCGAGCGCCTCGCGACCGTTCTTTGCGCGGCCACAGACCGTGATGTCGGGCTCGAGGTCGAGCAGAGCCGCGAGCGCGCCGAGCAGCATGGCCTGGTCCTCGGCCACCAGCACCTGGATCGACTTCGGCGGGCGCGGCGTGCGTCCCGGCTCGCTCACGAGCAGCCCTCTGGCGAGTCCATCAGCCGGCTCGGTCTACAGGGTGATCGTCCCAGAGTTTCAGGCCTCCCAGGAGCCCGTCCTGGTTGGACACCAGGCTGACATGCTGCGGCAGCTCAAAGCTCACCAGCTTGGCGTTGCCGCCGCCGATGTAAAGGTGGTCCCAGTTGAAGGTGTTGCGGGTCTGCGCGATGGCTTTTTTGAGGATCTCGTTCCATTTATGCTGCCCGTACTTCTTGTAGCCATGGCGGCCGAGATAGTCTTCGTAGGTCTTGCCCTTGCGCAGGGGGTGGTGGCCGAGCTCGAGGCCCGGGCACAGACGGCCCCAGGTGAACAGCGCCGAGCCCATGCCGGTGCCGAGCGTCAGCACCAGCTCTACCCCCTGGCCGTGAATCGCCCCGTAACCCTGCACCGCGGCGTCGTTCGCCACCCGGACGGGCTTGGACCAGCGCGATTCCAGCTCCCCCTGGAGGTTGTAGCCGATCCAGTCCGGGTGCAGGTTGACCGCAGTCAGCACGCGGCCATCCTTGATGACGCCGGGGTAGCCGACCGAGACGCGGTCGAAGGCGGGCATGGCGGCCTTGAGGCGCTCGAGCTCGGCGAGCACGCGGTCGGGGGTCGGCTTGATGGGGGTTTCCGCGCGTGCGCGCTCGGTGAGAGGCTTTGCGTCAGCGGCCAGGGCCATGGTCTTCAGTCCACTGCCGCCAATATCAATTGCGAGGGTGACGAGGTGTGCGGTATCGGGTGCCATAGACATGGTTAGTGTAGATGGCGCCGGAGCGACTATGCGCGCGCTTTTTCTTCAGCCCTCGCCCGGCCAACGACGGAACATGCGTTTCTCGCTTTTTATAGCGGGGTAACACCGGCTGAGAAATTCTCACGACGCCGGTTGCGCGCGAGGTCCATACTACGTCTAAGAACCTAGCGAAGCGTGTGCCCCCCTGGCGCGCTTTTCGCAGTCTGGGAGCAGCCGCCATGACCTCCGCCCGTACTCGTTCTGACCTCTTGAGAATTTCCCGGATCGCCGGTCCCCTGGGGCTGGGCGCGGTACTTGCGCTCTCACCCGTCGTCGCCGGGGCACAGGGCACACCGTCCTCCACCACTCCCGGAAACTCGCCCGGAACCACAGCTGGCACCCCGCCGGGCGCGGCGCCCGGGAACACTCCTGCAGGCACCCAGAGCCCGACGGCGAACGCTCCCAGCACTCCGCAGAGTACCCCGCAGGCGCCGACGCCGGGCTCGCCGAAGGATCCCGATGCCAAGCCGGGGGCCACGCCGGAGACCAATCCCATGGCCATCCCGGCAAAGCCCTCGCAGCCGGTGCCACTGCAGGCCAACGTCGGTCCCGACGGGGTGGTCAGCGGGGTGAAGCCGGGGAGCGTGGATGATGTAAACGCGGTCGGCACCCGCAACATCGGCGGCCGCGGCATGGGCAACTGGTACTCGACCGAGTCCGAGATCCGCATGGGCAAGCAGTACTCGATGGAGCTCGAAAAGGGCACCAAGTTCATCACCGACCCCGTTGTCACCGAGTATGTCAATCGCATCGGGCAAAATCTGGTGCGCAACTCCGACGCGAAGGTCCCGTTCACGATCCGCGTGATCGACTCCGACGAGGTGAACGCGATGGCGCTGCCGGGAGGCTTCTTCTATGTCAACTCCGGCCTGATTCTCAATGCGGACGAAGAGTCGGAGGTGGCAGGCGTGATGGCGCACGAGATCGCGCACGTGGCCGCCCACCACGCCGCACGCGAGATGACCCGGTCCAACTATGCGCAGATCAGCATGGTGCCGCTGATGTTCATCGGCGGCTACGCGGCCTACGGGATCTACGAGGCCGCCCAGATCGGCATTCCCTTGACGTTCCTGCAGTTTTCGCGCGACTTCGAGGCCCAGGCGGATTATCTGGGTGTGCAGTACATGTATCGCGCCGGTTACGATCCGCAGTCGTTCGTGACCTTCTTTGAGAAGATCCAGAACCTCGAAAAACACAAGCCGGGGGCGGTCTCCAAGGCTTTCGCCTCGCACCCGCAGACCCCGGATCGGATCGAGCACTCGCAGGAAGAGATCGCGCACATCCTGCCGCCCAAACCGGAGTACCTGGTGACCACCTCTGAGTTCGACGACGTCAAGGCCCGCCTGGCCCGCATCGAGAACAAGCGCAAGCTCAATGATCCCAAGGGCAACAACAAGCCGACATTGCGCAGGGCCAGCACCTCGGACCCCAACCGCGGCAGCGGCAGCAGTACCGGGGGCACGTCCGCCGGGCAGGCCGACCCGAACTCCACCAGCGGCGACGATCGGCCTACACTGCACCGGCGCGACGACAGCAACTAGTACGGGATCTGCGCGGGTTTCTGCACGGATCGCGCTGCAAGC
>CAZZYH010000113.1:0-11396 GCA_964658225.1 Vulcanimicrobiota bacterium
AAGCTTCAGCGACATGCGTCCTTCGCCGATCCTCTCGATCGTTCCCAGTTCCCGGTTGGCAAGCTTCAGCTCGGAGGATGGCGCGGTGAGCTGCACCCGGTCTCCTGCAGAAAAGGCTCGCTCCTGCTCGCGGTAAATCGAAACACCCTGCTGCCTGCGTGGATCGTAACTCTTTTCGCTCCCATCCTGCAGCGCGACGGTAAGGCGGTTACCGGCAGCATCGACGCTGGTTACCCGCGCGTACTCGCCTTTGGCGATGCCCGTTTCCTTGGAACTGCGGCTGTAGAGCAGCACGTCGTCCGCATTGTACCGTGCGGCCCACATGCGATCGGCTCCAGTGAGATCCTGGCGAGGCACAAGCACCTGCATGCGATGCTCAAGGCTCGCGACCAGGCCTCGCGCTTGCAGCTCGGCATGGATGGCCTGGTTGATCTCCATGCGAGAGCGGTTATCAGGTGAGACGACGAGCGTGCTTTCGGGTGACTTGGCATACTCCTTGGCGATAGCCTCGACGCGCTCGGCATGCCCCCGTACCTCATGCACCCGACCCTGCCGCTCCAGGCTGGCAATAGCCTCGCCTACTTCCCCACGCGTGAGTTGCTCGACGGTTTGTTTCAGCTCCGCATCTCTCTGGCGCACGATCGTATCGAGCTTCACCGTCTTCATGCCCGACTCTTGCATCTGCGCGAAGATGCGGCCGGCTTCGACCGACTCATGCTGCCGCGTGTCACCGACCAGGAGCACGCGGTCATTCGGATGGAGCCGCTCGACGAACGCATGCATCTGCCGGGTAGAGGCAAGCGAACTCTCGTCCACGATGTACAGCCGATGCTCTCCTGTATCCAGGCGCTGACCTTGGGCAAGATGTGCCTGCAGGGTCTTGGTCTCCATGCCAGCCTCGCCCAGCTTCTGCGCCGCGCGGCTGGTCGGCGCGAAGCCCTCGACCTTGTATCCAGCTTGCTCGACGCCCTCCCGGATCACGGCAAGCGTCGTCGTCTTCCCTGCCCCGGCCACGCCATCGAGGCCGACGATCTTCTCGCGGCTAAGCAAGATCTCGTCCACCGCTTTCTGCTGTGCCTGGTTCAACTCCGGGTGCCGGTCTTCCGTCGCGATGCGAATCCCAGGAGAAACGAGCATTGGGTCACTATAGCCACGGCGATTCCCTGCCCGCATATGATCGAGAATTTCGCGTTCCATCCGCAGCGTCTCGGCCGTGGTGTACTGCGGACCCTCGTGTCCATGCCGGGCCGCAGGCCCATGCTCGATCGCGCGGAACTCACCCGTCTTGACGCGGCGGTCGAACTCCTGCCGGACTTGCGCGAACGTCGCGTCGCCCATGCTCCGGTCAAGCGCCGCGGTGAGGATCGATCGTTCACTCTCGACCGCCGTTCGCTCGAAGAGATGATCGCGGGCATAGGTGACGGCCGTCTGCGCGATCTTCTCCGGCGCTTGCTGCCGCTGATGCGCGTGCTCCCGCGCCTGGCTCACGACATGGTCAGCCTGGTTGCCGTACTGTGCCGCGAGCTCGCGATGCTGTCGCAATACCTCTGCAGCCGGCAGCTGCTCTTTCGAGTCGCGGGTTCGGTGCGCCGCGATCTGCGCCGCTGCCGGTCCCTCCAACCCTTCAGCCCGGAGATGGTCCTTTACCTGCTCCCGGCGCGGGCTCGATGCCTCCAGGTACTCTTTGGTGTAACCCTTGATCTCCGGCTGCCCATACTCGCCGCGCTCGACCGTGTAGCCAAGCTCGTGCAACCGCACGGCCAGCTCGCTGCGATAGACCTGGGTGGCATAGGTCTGCGAGGCGAAGAGCTGCTGCGGCTGCAGCGCCCGCGTTTCCTCGTTCTCGCGCTCGGTGACATTGAAGAGGACCGCATGGGTGTGCAGCTGGGGAGCGGCGTAGCCCTCGACCGGCCGCGCCGTATCGTGCTCGAAGGTCGCGGCGGCGAATTTGCCTGTGGGCTCCGGTTCGCGGATGTTGCCGATCCGCGCCTCGGTGTACCGCTCCAGCTCGCTCAAGGCTAACCGAACACTCTCGCGATGCGCTTCCCTCACCCGCTCATCGCCGCCTACAAGCGCGGTCAACGAGACCGACTTTGGCGCGGAGAAGGTCGCATCCCACCCGGCCCGGTGCTCGACGGTCGTGATCTCCTTGCCGTTCTTGCCTTCGTAGGTCTTCGACACCTGATGCCGGACAAGCTGCTCTTCCGTGTGCGGATGCCGGCCTTCGCTCAATCGGGCGAAATGCTCGGCACCGACTGGGCCCGATAGGCTCCACTCCGCGGCCAATCGGCCCTGCCACTCGCTGTGACCCTGCTGGTCCTGGCTCCAGTAATTCTGCTTCTCGGACGCGAACTCACGCTTGTGGTAGGTCTGCGCCTGGCCGGCGGAGAGTGGTTTCGAGATCGAGAGCATGGCCTAGTCAATCCCCTTCGACTCATCCCAGACGAAGGCGGCCCTGGATTTTTCTGCAGCTTTTGGAACGGGCGGCAGCGCGCTCTGCATCGGCTTCTTCGGCATCTCTCGATCAGGGAACGGCAAGGTATCCAGAGCTTTCGTAGCCGGTTGGGGCGGCAGCACAGGCGCAACGAGGATGGGCTGCGGAGCGGCTGGTTCCGGGGCCAGCCTCGGGGTTAGCTCGGGCAGCTTTCGCTCGACAAACTCCGGCTGCTTGCCACGCTTCCTGGCTAGTCGGAAGCGTACCGGCGCCACCCGATTCTCCTGCTTGATGAAGGCTCGCAGCGGCGCCAGCCCGGCAATTTCGGACGCCATGACGAGAGGTTTGGTGGCAATCTCCATCGCATAGGACTTCTTTGAGCCGAGCAGTGCCGGCGTGCGCGACTCCTTGAGCCGCTCCACCTCGATCTCGCCAATCGCCTCCGAAACCCACTTGGCCGCGCGTGGCTCGGATGTCTTGAAGAAGATCTTCGTCGCCGGCTGCGACAGCATCGCCTCTGCGTCCTGGCCATAGCGTTTTTCCAGCTGACTGCGGCCCTGAAATCCAAGCACCACCGGGTTGCCGTACTTGCGGTTTTCGGTCACCGCCGTGTGCAGCTGCGGCAGCTTGTTCAAGCTCGCCAGCTCATCGAGCACGAACCACACAGGCTTGGCCTCCCTGTCCTCGCAGTACCCCATCATGCGCAGGATGAACAAGTCGAGCCACACCGAATGCAGCGGAAGAATCTTCTCGCGGAACCCGGGATTGGAGGTTAGGAACACCCAGCGTTTGCGGCTGTAGTGCCACTCCGCCGTCGAAAAAGTCTTGCGGGTATGGGACCACTCGGGCAATAACTCCAGGCTGTCCGCGACCAGATTCAGACTGGAAAGCACACCCGCCCGCTGTGCCGGCGCGGCAGGGTCGACCAGTGTGGCCAATGGCGTTCCCTTGACGCGCAGGGCGATCTCTTCCGGGTCGCTCATCCACCGCAAGAGATCACGAACCTGGGGCTCCTTGGCAAGCAGGTGGGCCAGCACCCGGCGGGGTGCATCGGTAAAGAATGCCTTCTCGTATTCCTTCTCTGTCAGGAACGCGGCGGCGATGGTGGTCGCCATCTCGGGCCGGAACACCTCATCGGCCACGTTCCAGTAGGGGCACCGTTCGTCGAGTGGATTGAGGATCAGATCCCCTCGCTCCGGGTCATAGAACTCGCTCACAAAATCCATGGCCGGGTCGTAGACGATCGCGCTCTCACCACGCTTCTGCACCTGGCGGAGGATCTGCCGGATGGCCGAAGATTTGCCGCTGCCCGTGTCTCCCATCAGAAGGATGTGGCTCGACTCGAGCTTCCGCGGAACCTGGTAGGAGCCGCCGGTCGGCAGCACTTTTCCGAGCACTCCTTCGCCGGCCAGCTTGAGCCGGATGCCGGCATCCTTGCCCAGCCACTGCCGCACCGGAAGGCTGAGCTGTGGGCCGCGGGTCCTTCGTCCATGCCGCGCCTCGTACGCCCGATCCTCCCATCGCTTGCTCGACTCGGAACCCCAGGCTGGCCCGACTTTTCGGGGCAGGAAGATGAGCACCATCAGCCCACTGAGTCCGACGATCGCGGGCAGAAAGATCAATCGCGCCAGGCTCACGTCGTCATAGATCCCACTCTCCAGCAGGGGCGCAAGCTGGGCCGAGTTGACCCGTTCCGGAGCGCTCAATGCGACGCCGCGCCACCCGGCTGCACGTGCCTGGGCGGAGAGCGCGACCGGCAACTTCGGGGTCCCGCCCTTGGTAGCTTCAGTGGGGATCATGGGCAGGGGTTTCCGTCCGGGAGCGGTCTTCATCACCCAACGGATCTGGGTCGTGGCACGTGGCTGGGACTTGCTGAACGAGCTTGCCGTGTAGGCATTGAGGTAGAAGTTTTGCAGCGGCGTGAGGCTCCAGGCAAGCCAGCCGCCCACCCCAACCACGAACAAAATCGGCAGCAGAAGTGCTCCGAGCAGGAGCTTCAAAATGCGTCCGCCGCCACGCGGAAATCCGAGCGGCCGGCTCACTTTCCTGCTCCAGGTTCACTCTCCGCGGCGAAGAAATCCTGGAGCATTTTCCTCGCCTGAGCCAGCTTGCGAGCGTCGGCTGTCTCGCGAATTTTGAGCACCGACTCGGGCAGCAGGTGCCGGCCTTCGGAATGCGCGAGCGCGGTCGCATGGAACAGATTGAGGAGCATGTACCGGGTCGCGGCAAGCTCCGATAGCAGCAGCTCGTTCGGGTCACCCGGCCGCTGCCGCGCCTCCCTGAGCGCATTCTCGCGCAGCCACTCGGCCAGCGTTTTGCCGGCCCGCCTGGCTGCGGCTTCGACCTCTTCAAGCTCCGCAACGGAGAGCCGGGTGCCCACGGTTTTGGTGCGGAAGGCGTTCCGGGGATCGGCACTGGAGCCGGCCTCCGGGGAGGAGAGAGGCGCAACAGGGGAGCTACTCATCAAGGAAAACCCTGCCGACACCCTAGCCAAGTCCGCAAATCAGGTCAAGAGGCGCAAAGTCAGGATCAGCAGCTAAGCTCCTGCAGATTCAACGCGTTTACGAAATATGACGAGCGTGAACTCCATTTGCAACCATCGCGTTTACGTATGTAAACGATACTTGTCTATATTGCTCATTAGGAACGTGTTAACCTATGTTAACGCAGGTTTACTATTGTTAACCTTACAGATCCCAATTGGGGGTGATGTGTCAAGACTTCTCCCGCTGCATAGCAGCGCTCTCCCTTTTTTAGGCCTGGCAGAGGCCGGACAGTAGCTGAACAGAGGCTGGACAGCACCTGGATTTTAACCGGACACGCGCCAAACAAACGCTTGATGGATGCCTTACAGCAACGCGATGCGCGCTTGATGCGAGCCGGACAAGTGCTCGACACGCGCGCTACAAACACGCGCGCCGAGCACGCACAGCTTACAAAACGCTCTCCTGCGAGCGCACGTCGCACGCCGGCAGATCATCGGCAAAGAGTCTGGCCTGCTTCGCGGCGACACCTTCGCGATCGAGTGCCGCGATCTTCGCTCGCCACTTCTCGACCAGTTTCATCGCCTGGCGTCTGCGTCGGTTCGCACGCGCCAGCATCCGTTCCGCATGCGCTCTCTGGCGTGCTTGATCATCGCAAGGGATAGCCATTGTGGTTACGTTCCGTTGTGACGACGGAGCGCGGTTCGATCTCCCTGAGGTTGTATAGCCCTCCCGCCGCAGTGCCTGTGGGTTTGTGGGACGCGCTCTGCGTTCCAAGCGCAGCGTCAAATCCATAGGCTCGGTGGCTCTCGACCGCGAACTACTCGTCAGCGCTAGCTGTTGCTCTTGTTTAGTAATTGGCATCGCAACCCGCCTCGGAGAACCATCGCATCCCATGCGAGAGCTGCACGGAAGCAAAGTCCAGATGCACCACTCGGCGGTGTCCTGGAACACGCGACGGTGACGAGGCGTGCAGCAAAAGAGGGCGCATCAGCAACGCTCCGCCGATGCCGACGGCACACACAACTTGGGGTGTCTCCCGCATAGCCGGGATGTCTTCTTCCGGTATGCGGCCGTGGCGATGCGAACCGGCAATGACACGCAAGGCGCCATTCTCCTCGCCACAGTTGTCGAGATGGAGCCGTACGGAAACCATGTGTTCCAGGACCTCAGCCGGTGGTTGCACGTGGAGCACGTCCGCCTTGATCGACCACGGCCCAAAGCCCTCGACCTCGACGCGCTCTTCGACAGCGATGGTTACGTCCTGGTGCCAGGGAACCTTCCAGTTCGCGTCCGGAATCTTGTCGAAAAGAATGCCCCGGACAGCAAAGAACCTATCTCCGAGAACAGGCTCGACCAACGCCCGGACCGCCTCCGAGTGCGCCAGTTCCCTCACCTCCGGCGATACGTCCAGCAGGTTGCGGACAGCGAAGATCCCGCCACGCTTGCGCACCGATCCGATGTCGCCAATATGCTCCAAAGAGGTAAGTAGATGGTCCACTGTCGCGCCCGACAGAACGCCTTCGACGATGGCAAACCCTTTGGCCTGGACTGCGGCTCCGATCTCTGTGGTGGCGATCATGCCTTTATTCTAGGTTCGCAGGCTGTTGAGGAACGACCGCGTATCCTGCAATCCAATGATCCGCACCGTGGCGGTCCAAGGCTATCGTTCGTTGCGCGAGCTGGTACTTCCGCTTGGCCAGTTGAGCGTCATCACCGGCGCCAACGGCAGCGGCAAGTCCAGCGTGTACGGTTCCCTGCGGCTGCTGGCTGACGTTGCTCAGAATGCCGTGGTCTCTTCCCTCGCCCGCGAAGGCGGCCTGCACTCGACCTTTTGGGCGGGGCCGGAAACCATTGCGCGGAGCGTACGACAGGGGACGCATGCCGTCGAGGGTCTAGCGAAGCGGAACGTAGCCAGCCTCAAGCTCGGCTTCGGGAGCGATACCTACGGGTACAGCATCGACCTGGGCTATCCTCCACCACCCCCTCCGGCGACCATGTTCGAGCTGGACCCGCGTGTAAAAAGGGAGTGCATATGGCACGGTGCGGTCTACCGTAAGGCGGGCGCCCTGGTGGACCGAACGAACAATTTTGTCTGGCTCTCGACCACGCGAGATGAAGAGCCGGTCATGCTGACTCAACACTTCGCCGACACCGATAGCATGCTGGCCAGCATTGCCGACCCGGAGCGAGCTCCGGAGATGCTGGCCAGACGGGAAGCTGTTTGCGGATGGGGGTTCTACGATCAGTTCCGGACAGATTCCGAATCGCCGGCGAGAGCCGCCCAGATCGGAACCTGGACGCCGGTTCTCCAACATGACGGCAGCAATCTCGCCGCAGCCCTCCAAACGATCATGGAGATCCGTTCGGATGAAGCGCTTACCACGACACTGGAAGACGCCTTTCCAGGCAGTCGTCTCTACGTCGAGGATCGAAACGGTTGCTTCGACCTGCAGCTTCAACAGCATGGTCTCTTGCGCCCTCTTTCTGCAGCCGAGTTGTCGGATGGAACGCTGCGCTATCTTCTTTGGACCGCTGCTCTACTGAGCCCGCGACCACCTGAGCTGATGGTGCTGAACGAACCAGAAACTAGCCTGCACCCCGATCTGCTGCCTGCACTTTCACGGCTCATTCTGGCGGCAGCGGTGCATACACAAATCATCGTGGTCTCGCATGCTCACCGATTGATTGAGACGCTGGCTGCTGATCCTGTCTGCACAGGTCTGCACCTTGTGAAGGATTTTTGGGGAAACGGTTATTGAGGGAACAACTCTCTTCAACAAGCCCAAATGGGTTTGGCCTGCTCGGTAGAGGGGTATACGGTCAGTAGCCGGGACCTAATTATTTAAGGTCGGTTGAATCAATGATGTCTTGAAGTATGTTTTGAATCTATTGCATATATTGCTTCCTTATAGGCCTACCCGGAGCATCGGAAATTCCTACCCGGAGCATCGGGGCAAAGCTGTGGATTCGTTCGCTATCCTACCCGGAGCATCGAGGACGGCTCTGGATCCAGCTGGGCGGTCATCCTACCCGGAACATCGGTGAAAAAAGGGGCTAACGCTAGCGGGAGTTGCTTGACTAGTGACTAGGTATAAAAATCCTTTATTTAGGGTCTGCTGGACGGCTAGTGTTTCTGCTAGTAGTGTGGCGTTCCGATGTTCCGGGTAGGAACTGAGATCTCCCTCTCGGTGGTCCAATCTCCAGCCCCTTAGATGTAGCAGTTGCGTTAAGCTCCGGCCACGCTACTTTGAGCGCTTCAATCGCAGCTTCAAACCGTGCCTTGAGCCTCCACGGGTTGCTGTCTTCTGTCCAGAGCTGTTGCCGAATAGCGCTCCAAGGAATCAGCGTGTCAGAGCCAGCAACGTAAGAACGCCATTGCAGGAAGAGCATCGCGTCCTGGGTTTGTGGCTTCTCTCTAGTGACTTGTAGGAGTACTTTTAGCGCAGGGACATGATGTCCCATGAACTCGCGGTAGACGCCCTCAGCAATAGTGAATCCCAGTTCCTCTCCGCTAGAGCTCAACAGACTCATCTGGGCTCCCCTCGGGGTTAGCTGCATGCCCCGCGGGAGTCTCGCCGCTTGGATAATGGGTGTGATTAGTTGTTCCTTAATGATTCCCTCTCGCTCAACTACCAACGCGAAGCTGGCAATGCGTTGGAACGCCTCCCTCACGCGCTTGATATTTGCTCCACTATCGGCCATGTTCATATCGCGGAGGTAGTCATTAACTGAGCCCATCGGGATGAAGGGGCTCTTCGAGGTTACAGCCTTGTGGCACATCCAGTGCAGTAGCGAACGATCCGTGCCAAAGGGTATGTCAACGCCATCGATCATCGCTCGGAACGTCACCTTGAGTGTGTTGCCATCAGCGGTGCGAGCCTGGCGGACGACGGCACGCTCCTCAGTACGCTTGTAGGGAAGTCCGCAGAAACACATGACCTGAGCAATCTGCATGAGTTCGTATCCGGTAACATCCATACGAGCCTGCTTGACCTCAGCCATGGCGAACGCCATGCTTCCTTTCTGGCTGGCAGCTTCTGCTTTGTGGTTCCTTATCTTTACTTCTTTACTCATTACTTCATATCCTCATCTACTCATATGCGTTGTTTTACTGATTTGGAAAGCGCTTCTCCAGCATTTCTATGAGCACTTCGGTAATAGACACGCCCTCCTGCGAGCATCCAACTTTGATTCTTCGGTGGAGGTCCGCGGAAACTACCACATTCAAGCGTTTGGGCTTGCCAGTTCCCTTCCCGTTCACGAACTCCTCAATGCTCTGTATTGAGACTGATTGAGGTTCCGGGCGCTTGCCCCATCGCGGCTTATCCATGGTGCACCGTCATCAACTCGGTAATCTCATCGGCAAGTGCTGAAATCTCGGTCGCGGCAATGCCACCAGGGTCGGTCTCACAAGCGGTCAAACCGTACCGCGCAGACTTGGCGTACTCTGTGCGGTTCTTGATTACTGACTTAAACAAGGGGAGCCCGAACTCAGCGATAGCATCTTTAATCTCGGAGGCGAGCGTTGTTCCCGAGATAAGTCGGTTCACAACGAAATACGCCTCGATTTCCGGCTTGCTGATCCTGCATTCCCCAACGATGCTTACGATGTCCTGAGCGGCCCAAACATCGAAGGGACTCGGCTGAACGGGGATCACAACCAAATCACTTGCTGCGATTGCGGAGCGGGCCAACTCGTTGACCCTTGGCGGCCCGTCGATGATGACCCAGTCATAGCCAGTTGCAATACCTGGAATGTCGCGGTGAAGAGTGGGCTTTGGCAGGCCGATTACGTTAAACTTTGCTGGCTTCTCACGTGCGGTAGACCAATCGAGCGCTGAGTGTTGGGGGTCAGCGTCGACCAGCAGGACGCGCGACTCGCGAGAAAGAACCGTAGCCAGATGGATGCTGATGCAGCTCTTTCCGACGCCACCTTTTTGATTCAAAAGCGCAATGACACATGCCATCATTTGCTCCTTTACTCATAAACACAATAGCTAATCTGCGCAAATGAGTAAATGCAGTAAATGGGAGGTATCTCGAAAGTAAACCAGAGAAAAGACACCGGGCTATTTTCGTGCTATCGTGCATTAGTGCAAGGAGAGTGCGATGCGGCCATCATTCACATCTGTTGGCACCCTTAAAGTCATTGGAGCGAACGGCCAAATCTCGCTCGGCAAGCAGTTCGCCGGCCAGCGGGTGCTGGTCGAGGAACAGGAGCCGGGCGTCTGGCTGATCCGAACCGCGACCGTGATTCCAGACAATGAACGCTGGCTGCAGGATCCCGTAGCCTCCCGCGATCTCAACACGGCCCTGGCCTGGGCGCAAGCCAATGGACCGGACGACGGCAACCTGGAAGCAGTGCTGGCCCGGGTGCATGACCAAGCCTGAGCCCGGAGGCCTAGTCAGGCTCGATCTGAATAATCCGGTCTTTCAGGAAAACCTGTTCAACCTGCCCAAGCCTGAGCGCCACTCCGCCCTGGAGACGCTGAACAAACTGAGGCGGATGACCTGGACGCAGGTCTACGGCGATCATGGGCTGAAATGGGAGAAGATTGCCAGCGTAACCCCGCCCGCTGGTATCGCGGCTATCTACTCGCTGCGCATCACGCAATCCCGCCGCGCTACCGCGTACCGGGATGGGAACTTTCTCAGGTTCTTGACCATTCCGCCCGATCATGACGCCACCTACGGCAAGCATTGAACCCGCCTCAAGACTCGATCAGACACCCTGGCGCGTGGCTTCCATCTGCCTGAGTTCAGCAAACATTCTCTCGACGTCCCGGCGCTCCTGCTCAGGCGTTGGTTCCGGGCGAATTTCATAGCGGTCGGCAAACGCCTCCAGTTCGCGGTCCAGCAGGGAAGCGAGGGCGGCGAGCGCCGCGGCGAGCTCTTCGACCCGCGTAAAGCTGATCCGGACTTCTCCGGGGGCCAGCGAAAGAGCCTCGGGGAGGGTCTCCCAGCTGGTCGGCGGGAGATCGTGGGGAACGAGCTGGCGGAGGCTGCGTTTGGAGGCGGGATTGGAGTTCGCGCGCGGCGGCACGCGCGCAGGATGGCTGGCGTCGCGGACCGAGTCCAGGAGCGCGAGCAGGGCCTCGCGTTCGACCAGCCGCGAGGTGCCGATGGCCACCGAGCTCATCTGCTCGATCAGTTTCTGGGCGGCACGGGGCTGGAGCTCGAAGAGCCGCTCGAGATCGCCCCGCCCGTAGTGGGAGCGGGGAGAGCCGGCGACGGTGCGGCGGATGGCTGCAAGGCGGGGAAGCCAGGAGATGGGGCGGGCCACGGAGGGCACCCTTGACTGCGTGGAAGAGCAGTGCTGGCGCTAGTCTAGGATGTTTTCGAAAGGAAGGGAATGGCTGCGCGATCGCGCACAAACGATCTGGATTGACTGGAAGCACCTTTAATAGTGTGCCCACAATCACCCCCGATAATGTAGCTTATCTGGGTCCAGCGGTGTTAGCATCCGACACATGCAC
>CAZZYH010000114.1:0-11382 GCA_964658225.1 Vulcanimicrobiota bacterium
GTCGGCCTGCTTGCCTGGCTCGAGCGACCCTGTTTTCGCTTCAAGGAATAGCTGGCGGGCTGCCCACACCGTGTAGGATCGCAGCGCGGCGTGGATGTCGACTGCCTCTGCCGTGCCGAAGGGATGCGCACCCCAGGTGCCCTTGAGCGGCTCGCGAGCTACGGAAGCCCAAATCCCGTACCGTGCCGCAAGCGGAGTCACCAGGTAATCCGAGCCGCCGGTCCATGTGACCCCTTGCGCGAGATATGTATGAAGTGGTTCCAGCCGCAGCGATCGCTCCGGCCCGAAGTTCCCGGCGTAGGTATCGCCAATCCACCACATGAAGGGTGGCTGCGATTCCGGATAGCCGGCATCGAAATCCTTCTCGAGCGCGGCCATGGCTCGGATTGCGTGACCGGTCGGGATGTTTGCATGGATGATGCTGTGCCGCAGGCCCCGGGTCGGCTTCTCCTGCAGCACCTGCGTGTAGGTATCGACGACCAGGTCAATCGCACGATCGCCGATCGCATGCGTGCCTACGTTGACGCCCGCCCGGTGGAAGAGCCGGACCTCTTCGCGATACGTGGCCGGGTCGGTCGCCGGGTAGCCGCGGTTGCCCGTATCCACTTCGCGCGAGTTCTGATTCCAATCCTGGTACATCCACGCAGTGCGCGCCCCGCCGCTGCCATCCATGTAAAGCTTGGCGCCGCAGGAGAGCAAGTGGCCGTTGCCGAGCGAAGCGGGCACACGCGGCAGCGCCTCGATACGCGCAAGCGTGGCGCGTGCCGACTCCATCGTCGTGCCCGCGTGCCAGAGCACGCACACGCGCTCGGTGAGTTTTCCTTCGTCAAGCAGGTCGCGATACGCCGTCCAGTCTGTCGGACTGATGTCGGCATCCTTGATCGCGGTCATGCCTTCGCTCTGCAACTCCTCGCTGACATGAACGATCGCGAGCTTCTCCTGTGCGACGGTGGGTGGCGGGATCAGCCGCGTGACCGCGCCCATCGCCGCTTCCTTAAGCACTCCGCTGGGAGCGCCGCCCGGGTTGCGATCGATGGTTCCCGCTCGAGGATCCCGGGTGGCTGCCGTGATGCCTGCCAGGCGCAGCGCCATGCTATTCGCAACGCCATAATGCCCCGTGGTCTGGGCGAGCCACACGGGATTGTCAGGGGCGACCCGGTCAAGGTCCGCAGCGTATACATAGCGCGCCTCCCCGAGCTTGCCCTCATCCCATCCGTCGCCTTCTAACCACTCGCCAGGCTTGAGGCTGCGTACCCGCGCCTGGACCCGCTTCACGATCTCGGCGACACTCGCCGCGTCACTCAAGTCAAGATGATAGAGTTCGCTGATCCCGCCGGAGGCGAAATGGCCGTGACTGTCGATCAGTCCTGGTGTCGCGGTATGGCCCTGTAAGTCGACGATCTGCGTCTTTGGGCCTGCGAGTGCGAGCACCGCTTGATCTGAGCCAACGCGCACCAGTTGGCCGGCGCGGATGGCGAGCGCCTGCGCGATCGAGTCCTCTTTGTCCATGGTGAGCACCGTGCCATGGACGAGAATCGTGTCAGCGGGTATCTCCACCTGGCCAAATAAATGCGGACGAGACTGGGCGGTGAGCAGGAGCACCGCCAGAAGACTGAGCGATCTTATCGGGGTACCGTTTGACCTCATCGTGCATGCTTTCCTGGTCAGTAAGCGCACTCATTGCGGCGCTTGTTGAGCAATGTTCAAAGCTGCGCAATCATCATCCTCGGTTCGGTCATCTCCTCGATCGCATAGCGTACGCCCTCACGGCCGGTTCCGGAGTCCTTGACCCCACCGTAGGGCATGTGATCCGCACGCCAGGCCGAGGCTTGATTGATGACCACAGCACCAACCTCGAGTGTCTGCCAGGCCTCGGCCATGCGCTCCCAACTCTTGGTGAAAACTGCGGCCTGGAGGCCGTACCGGGACTGGTTGACCGCATGCAGCGCCTCGTGAAATTCCTCGTACGGATTGACGAAGAGTACCGGCGCAAAGGCTTCCTCCGCAAAAAGGGCGCAGTGCGCGGCGACACCGGAAAGCAGCGTTGGCTCGAGCAGGTTTCCGCGTCGCACCCCGCCTGCAAGCAGTTGCGCTCCTTTGTCGACAGCGTCGTGGATCCAGGCCTCTGCACGCATCGCGGCAGCCTCGTGAATCATCGGCGCAATCTGCGTCGCATCGTCAGAAGGGTCTCCGACAACGAGCTTGGCTAGCTCGGCTCGAAGTCTCTCGACAAATTCAGGGTAAATGGCAGCCTGCGCGAACACGCGCTGGACCGAGATACAGCTTTGCCCGCTGTAGGCAAATCCACCCGCGACGATACGCGCCACGGCGAGCCCAACATCAGCATCCGCGTGCACGATAACCGCTGCATTGCCGCCAAGCTCAAGCACGACCCGCTTGCGGGCAGCGGCGGCGCGGAGCTGCCAACCGACCGCTGCGCTGCCGGTAAAGGAGAGCATCTTTACGTGGTCGTTGGCCAGCAACGCAGCGGCCACTCTATCCGCGCAGGGCAGCACGCTCAGCGCGCCCGCCGGCCATCCTGCCTCAAGCACGATCGCTCCGAGCGCAAGCGCAGTCAAAGGCGTTTGCGGCGCAGGCTTGAGGATGATGGGACACCCCGCGGCGATGGCCGGCGCCAGCTTGTGCGCGACGAGATTGAGCGGGAAATTGAAAGGCGTGATGCCGAGCACAACCCCGACAGGGAATCGCCTGATAAAACCGGAATAACCCTCTGCACCGGGCGTCCAGTCCAGCGGCAGGAGATCGCCGCCGATGCGCCGGGCTTCTTCGGCAGCCACACGAAAGGTTTCAAGGCCGCGCTGCACTTCGCCGCGCGCATCGCGGATGGGCTTGGCGGCTTCGCGCGAGATCGACTGGGCAAGCAATTCCGCGCGCGATGCCATCAACTCAGTGGCGCGCGTAAGAATCCCCGCACGCTGCCAGGAGCTGAGGCTGCGGGTCTCCGACAGAGCCGCGGCAGCGCACCGGCAGGCGTGCTCTGCATCGTTCAGGCTGGCCTGCGAGACCAGACCAAGGCTGCTTGCGTCGTAGGGCGCGCGCAGCACGACCGACTCGTTGCGCACGGCAGGCGCGCCCGCCAAGAGCATTGGATGTACATCGTCTGTGCTCACCATGTCCCTGCTACTTTCGCAGCTTGCTTGCGTGCGCCGGCTGATTGCTGCAGCTACCATACACGCGGCCCCGCGCCGGCACGAACAGGATTGTGTTTGCCAGCTCGGGTAGGTCGCGGTGCGGCCGCCAAAGCGGACTTACTTTGCGGCCGGCGGCAGGTCGCGGGTCCATAACTTGATCACCGGCTCGGATCGATCCTGCACTTCAAAGTTTAGCGATTGATAGGCTGTTTCAGAACTATCAGGATCGGTCACCTTCACCACGAGCCGGTAATATCCAGGCACCAGGGTGTCGGTTCTTAAATCTTTGCCCGTGAGCAGGTTCCCGTCCGCGGTAAAGGATCCCCGATCGACCTGCTGATCCTCCTCCACCCGGTCCTGCGCATTGAGCCTGCCCACCAGGTAGTGAATGCCGATCTGCTTGCCATGCAGGGCGGCAGGCGAGCCCGGCGCGGCCCAGATCTGAAAGATCGCCCGCAGAGGATCGCCCTGGGTCACCGAAGCATTGTCAGAGCCGATGGGCCTGAGGCGCACGCCGGAAAAGCTGAAAGGAGCCAGCGGCGTGCTGCTGCGCTCGGGCGGGACGGCATCGGCAAAAAACAATTGGCTGATGCCGATGTGCGGTTCGGCGCCGGGCACAACCACGGCCCGGGCCTGGCGAAATGCCTGCTGGTCGGCCAGGTTGGTAAGGACAACGCTGAGCTCGTATCTTCCCGGCGGCGCTGTCATCCGCCCTTCCACGCCAAAGCATCTGCCCTTGATCTGGCTGAAGGCCTGCTCAGAAAGAGAGTCGGACAACGGACGCCGGGTCTCAGAGACAAGCTGACCGTCCATTGAAGACAGGCGCGTCTCGAGCTGCAATGTATAGGAGTAGCGGCCCTCCGGTTGTTTGGCCAGCGTCAACTCGTCGGGGCGTATCAACCGCAGCAGGTAATGGATGCTGGATTGGCCGGCGCTGTCGCGGGTCGCGATCACGGCCAGGTCGCTGAACTGCTCCCCGAAGAGCAGCCGGTGCGAAACGCCTGCAGTAGCCAGCCGGCCGGCATTGACCAACTCCCGGACCTGCGGAAGATTCCGATAGTTGCGGATGTTGTTCAGCAGCACGTCTGACTCTAAGGAAGGGGAAGGCGCTTTCAGGTCGACCGGCTCACCCGGGATCAGCGAAAGCGCGATGTGCGCCACCTCGTCATTGGCATCTCGCTGGATGAGCTTGATCGCGGCCTTGTCGTCGTTGATCGCATTGGTTGAGTTGATCAACTTCTGCGGGCGATCTCCGTAGGGCGAGTAAAGCTCGTAATCCTCGGCGGGACTCTGCTTGTAGAAGAGCACATAGAAGTGGACCGGGAGAGCACCGCTGAGGTTCTGATAGAACCATATCTCGATCGGCTTCAACTCCGGCGTCTCGACGAAGCGCTCGATCTGCTGCGGCTTGCCCAGCGTGATCAAGACCATACCGCGGTCGCTGCGCCAGCCATCCTGCACATTGCCGTGGCCGTAGTGCGCGTTCGCGTACTCCAGCCGTCGATAGTGTTCGTCCTTTGCAGGGTTTGCCGGGGCATGCGGATCGGGATTCCTGGCCTGCCAGAATCTCTCGATAAACCGGTCCCGGTCCGCATCGCTCTTCTGATGGAGGAATAGCTCTCGCTCCTCGTTGGTGATCAGGTAGGGAACTTCCTCATGAAGCCAATGCGTGTAGAAGGGGGCGAGCACGGGCTCGCGGGTCGCCCAGCAACAGGCCCAGCCGAGCACAAGGAGGCAGCCGAGGATCATACGGCCGGCGCGAGCGATGGGAAGTCTGTAGATAATTTTTCCTCATCCTTGCGGAAGGATGCGGGCGCTCGCCCGGCTGGCTCGTGCGCACTCTCATGCGAGTCAACAAAGCCCGCACCGCGACGCCGTTGAGCTCAATCTACAGTTTTCGATAGACCGCATGCAAGATTGAGAAGCATCCTGCGCGCGCCCTTGTATCCAAACGGGTGTTCTTGCTTGAGAACAATGCGCTTGCACCCCGCCCGGAGTTTGGCATGCCAGATGCAAACAGCGTGGGTGGTACGCCCGCAGCGTTCCCCAGTGCGTACCGGCGATCCCACCGTGCAAGCCTTATCCCCGCCCCCCTCTTTCACGGGGCCTTGGAGTTTAGAAAATGATGCGTGTCCTCCGGCGTTCCTGCCTTGTGCTTGCGCTCTCCCTGTCGACGAGCGTACTTGCTCCATCGGTGATCAGCGCGCAGGAGACTTCGAGCACCAAAGGGGCCCTGGCCGGGCAGATCAGTGATCCCAGCGGAGCTGTGGTTGCCGGAGCCAAGGTGACCGTCACCGGTGGAGAAGGTGCACGCACGGTGGTCACAGACGGCGCGGGCCGCTTCGCCATGGGCAGCCTGACGCCTGGCCTTTATACGGTGAGCGTAGAAGCCCAAGGCTTCAAGGCAGACCAGGCCAAGAACATAGAAGTGGTCATCAATAGGACGGGAACGGTGAGCTTGACGCTGCAGGCCGGCGCCGTGGCGGAAACCGTTGAGGTGGATGCGACCACCACGGAAGTCGATACAGGGTCGACCGCCATCGGCGAGAACCTCACCGACACTTTCTACAATGCGGTCCCTGTAGCCCGCAATGTCGGCAGTCTGTTCGCTACGTCTCCGGGCGTGGTAAACGGGGGGGGCGCAGGCACGTCCAACCCATCGATTGGCGGTGCGAGCGGTCTGGAAAACCAGTACTACGCAGACGGCGTGAGCATCGGCGATGCCGGCTATGGCGGACTCGGCGTGTACAGCCCGACCTACGGCTCCCTTGGGACCGGCATCAACCTGACGTTCATTCAGGAAGTGCAGGTAAAGACGGGAGCTTTTGAGCCCAAGTACGGCTCTGCTGACGGCGGTGTGGTGCAGATCGTGACCAAGTCAGGGACTACGGCGTTTCACGGTGCACTTTCTTCCTTCTTCGCGCCGGAGGGTATGGGCGCCACTCAGCGCTATGCCGATAACTACGGACGGGTGAACGTACATGGCCGCGTTTTTTCCATGCCTCAGTACGATGCGGCTGCAGAAATAGGCGGCTACATTCCCGGCAACTACACGCACGATAAACTCTTTTTCTACGGTGCTTACAATCCCGCACTGAACCAGAACAACTGGATCTCGCCGCCTACCTTGCCGGGAGATTTGCCATCGCTCGCTGATACCGGTTCTTTTACCAACAGCGCGACGATCAATAGCTGGGCCGCCAAGCTTACCTTTCGCCCGACTGAAAACTTCACCATCGACGCTTCCGCCTTTGGCGATCCCTCCAAGACCAACGTAGGTTACGGCTACGTCAATCAAGACACCTTCCCCTACTATCCGAATATCAACCTTACCAATGACACGAGCTTCAGCCGCTGGGCTTATGGCAGCCGCAGTGAGTCTCTTCACATTACGGATACGCCTTCAGCCACCTCCGAGATCAACCTCTCTGCGTCTGCCAAAACCAGCCACTTTACGGAAACTCCGCTTGATCCCGGCACATTTCAGGTGCAGGATTATTCGACCGTGCTGCAACCCTCGGAATACAACGCGCAGGGGCTTGGATACTTCCAGAATCCTCAGACGGAAACCTACACGTTTGGCATCGACGGCCAGAAGACCGTAGGCTTTCTGGGGTTCCAGCACACTCTGTCGGTCGGGTATAACTTCCTCCATGACATCTACAACCTGACAAAGGGATACACAGGTGGAACGTATACCTTTCCCACTGTCAACGCGGCAGGCGTGGCCACGCCTGCCGGGCTTGCTGGTGCTACAGCAACGGCTACCTTCCAGCTCCAGGCAGTGGCCGCAGGCGATGGCTGCCCCATTACGTACTGCCCTTTGCTCAAGGGCACGCAGGTCTACCTGGAGCAGGTCGGCGGCGTCTACAGTAGCCTGGTCACACCCTCCAGCAAGAGCTATAACGTGCTCTACGGGAACGACAATGTAGCCATTGGCAGCCGCGTCACGATCAATGCCGGGATTCGTTGGGACCAGGAGCAGCTGAACGGTGTAGCGCAATCCTACGTGTTCAACGATAACTGGTCTCCGCGGCTGGGTATCAACTTCGACCCCAAGGGCGATCGTAAGTCGAAAGTCTTCTTCAACTGGGGTCGTTACACGCAGCAATTGTCAGAAGACGCAGCCATTCGTTCTCTTGGCCAGGAACTGGATATCTACGGCGCTAACTGGACCCCGCAAACAGACGGCAATGGCAATGTGCTGACAAACGCGAACGGAACCGCAACCCCGGTCCTTGATTCGAGTCACTTGATCAGCGGCATCGCTGCCGCGGGCAAAGAGGGGTCGGCCATCTCGTACAGCGGTACTGCTTTTCCTGAGTTGATCCAGCCGCGCACAAAGCTGGACTTTGAAGAAGAGTACGTGGGCGGCATCGAGAAGCAGGTCGGCGGCTTCAACCTGAAAGCGCGCTACACGGACCGTCGACTGCTGCGCATTCTTGAAGACCAGTCCGGGGCCTCTCCCGAGGGCGCGCAAAGCGGCTTTGTCGGGCAGAGCTTCCTCATCGGTAATCCCAGCGCAACGTCTGACTATTTCACCAACGAGGTAGAGACGCCCTATACCTACAACGCAAGTCTGCCAAATAACGGGGCACCGGCTAACTGCCCACAGAACTACAATCAAACGCCTACTAAGACCGACGGACGCGGAATCGGCGGACCCTTCATCAACAGCGCCGGGGTCGTAGCCGGCCAGGGCGGAGTGTGTGGCAATAACGGTGCGAATGTCGGAGCTCCGATACCGGACGGCGTCCCGGATGGCGAACCGAATCCGCGCCGCCACTACCAAGCAATCGAGCTGGAGGCGAACAAGAACTTCAGCCATAACTTTCTTCTTCGTGTGAACTATCGGTGGGCCAAGCTTTACGGAAACTACGAAGGTCTCTACCGCAATGACAACGGACAGTCGGACCCCGGCATTAGCTCATTGTTTGACTTTAGCCAGGGCGTGCTGGACATGCTGGGTCAGCAGTATGTTCCCGGCTTCCTTAATACGGACAGGCGTCAGGTGGGCAATGTCTACGGGTCCTATGTGGTGCCCGCCGGCTTCGCGAAACACCTCACCGCCGGCTTGGGCCTGCGCGCCAGCTCCGGGCAGCCCATCACAAATTTCGGCGCGCACCCTGTCTATCACAGTCCCGGGGAGATTCCACTTGGCGGCCGTGGCGCCTATGGTCGAAATGCATCGAATTACCAGGCTGATCTCCATACGGACTACCCTTTAAAGATCCGGGAAAGCTTCAGCGTCAAGCTGGCCTTTGATACCTTTAACATCACCAACTCCCGGTCCCTCGCCGCCGTCGATCAGAAGAGTGCCCTTTCTTATGGAGATCCGAACGTCGACTTTCTGAAGCCGCTCTCCTTCCAGAGAGCCTTTTATGGCAGAGGTTCGGTTCGTATCGAGTTTTAGGTCGCGGTGGGCTGCTTCAAGGCCGGGGAGTCCCCCCGGCCTCTTTCTTTGGCTGCGACTTAGGAGTCCGGGCCAACGCGATCAAAGATCGTACGGACCTAATCTCCGCATCACCAGGGCGAGTTGCCGCTGACCACCTGGAATGCGTGCTTATGCGGGTTTCGGACTTTCGCGCTGCTGGTAAGTGCAACTCTCGACTGGACAGATACTTCCGCCTGTGGTCGGCTGGTATGTGGAGGTGCGATGAGCACGACACCAGCCAGGGCGCACCGGGCGATCAACACGCCTCAACAGGTCTTGTTTGCCAGCCTGATCGGCACCAGTATCGAGTTCTTTGATTTTTATATCTATGCGACTGCGGCGGTTCTGGTCTTCCCGCGTCTCTTCTTTCCTGCCTCCGATCCTGCCTCCTCGACCCTCGCCTCGCTTGCGACCTTCGGAATTGCCTTTCTCGCCCGCCCGGTCGGCTCGGCACTGTTCGGCCACTTCGGCGACCGCATCGGGCGCAAGAAGACTCTGGTGCTTGCGCTGTTGACCATGGGCCTTTCGACGGTTACCATCGGCGCGCTGCCCACCTACCGGACCATTGGGGTGGCCGCCCCGCTGCTGCTCGCGCTCTGCCGCTTTGGCCAGGGGCTTGGTCTGGGCGGCGAGTGGGGTGGGGCAGTCCTGCTGGCCGTTGAAAACGCGCCGGCCGGCAGACGCGCCTGGTACGGGATGTTCCCGCAGCTCGGGGCGCCGATCGGCTTTCTGCTCTCGGGCAGCTCATTCCTGCTGCTTTCGCGCTCGCTTACCGATACGCAGTTCTTTGCCTTCGGCTGGCGGCTGCCTTTCCTGGCCAGCGCGGTGCTGGTGCTGGTGGGGCTATATGTACGTCTTACCATTACAGAAACGCCTATCTTTCAAGAGGCTGTCAAGCGCGGGGAACAACTCAGGTTTCCGATGCTGGCCGTTTTTCGCAGGCACACGCGTGCCCTCGTCACTGGCGTCTTTGTGTGTCTGGCAACCTTTGTTCTGTTCTACCTGATGATCGTTTTCGCTTTGTCCTGGGCAACCAGTGCGCTCGGCTTCAGCCGCAGCCAGTTCCTGCTCATCCAGCTCGGTTCGATCTTCTTTTTTGCCGTTACGATACCGATGGCGGCCATCCTTGCCGAACGGGGACGCAGACGCGTCATGCTCTGGATTACGGCCGCGATCGCGGTCTTCGGACTCTTCCTGGCGCCGCTGTTCGTCGCCGGCACCGCAGGCGCGGTCGCAATGATGGTGCTGGGCTTGACCCTGATGGGACTCACCTACGGGCCGCTCGGGACTCTGCTTTCGGAGCTCTTTCCAACGGCTGTGCGCTACACGGGCAGCTCGCTCGCGTTTAGCTTTGCGGGGATTCTCGGCGCCTCCATGGCCCCCTACATCGCTACCTGGCTGGCGAAGACATACGGCCTCCAATATGTCGGATACTATCTCGCCGCGTCGGCTGGACTTACCTTTGTCGGACTGCTGATGATCCGTGAAACGAAGGATGATGACATTGCCAAAGCTGCCAGTTAGTCGCTGCCAGCCGGCACATCGTTCGTCGCCCGTCGAACTTCTTCGCAGCAGGAGGAGAACTTTTCTATGAACGCCTTGGTCACGGCTGCATGGCTGGCCGAACGATGGAACGATCCGCAGACCGTTGTCGCCGACGCCACGCTGCCGCCGGTCGGTATCGCGCCGGCGGTAGACACGCGCGCACGCTACCAGGCCGAGCACATCCCCGGAGCCGTCTTCTTTGACATCGATGCGCTTTCCGATCACTCGACCACGCTCCCACATATGCTGCCCACGCCCAACGCCTTTGCGCACGCCATGTCGGCGCTCGGCATAGGCAGCGACATGACGGTGATCGTCTACGAACAGGAGGGCGTCTTTTCTGCGCCCCGTGCCTGGTGGATGCTGCGCACCTTCGGCGCGCCTTCGGTCCACGTACTCGATGGTGGTCTGCGTGCATGGCGTGAGGCCGGTCTGCCGGTCGAGTCGGGCAACGTGAAACGCCCGCCGGCAAGCTTCAAAGCGGCCTTCAACCGCGAAGCAGTCAAGGGCATCGAAGAGATCCGGCAGATGATTGCCAATCGCGAGCACACCCGCCCACAGATTCTCGATGCGCGGTCCTCCGGCCGCTTCACCGGCGCCGTGCCGGAACCGCGTGCAGGCCTTCGCTCCGGCCACATGCCGGGCTCGACCAGCCTGCCCTTTACCGAGCTTACGCAAGATGGCCGTATGCAATCAGCCCACGCATTGCGCGAGCTTTTCTCTGCCCGCCAGATAGATATCGACCAGCCCATTACAACTACCTGCGGCTCCGGAGTGACGGCTGCGGTCATCGCTCTCGCGCTCGATACCTTAGGCGCAAAGCACGTCAGCCTGTATGACGGCTCATGGGCGGAGTACGCTCAGCAGCCCGACGCTCTCATCGAAAAAGGCACTTAGCCGGTCTTTTTTTCGCGGCGTGGGTTGAAATTCTCTGCGTGGCCTTCGGCCGCGCCGATTGCGTGGTCCGCGATATCGTCACTGTAGCCCGGCCTCGCATTCTGCCTGCTCGCCCGCTCGGCTATGCGTGCAGTGAGAGTGATGGCCGGCTTCTTTCGATCACGGTCACCATCGCGCGTCTTGCTTGGTCCAGCTCAAGGAGCGCCGGTGCGCAAGCCTAGCCGATCGTGTGCTTCGCCTGACTTGAACGAACGCGCGCCGTCGCACTCCATGCGTACCGGTGCTTTGATCAGGCGCGGGGTGGAGACACTCTGCGCGCCGATCCGTGCATCCGCGCGCTCATCCGCGCCCTCA
>CAZZYH010000115.1:0-1249 GCA_964658225.1 Vulcanimicrobiota bacterium
AGCAGTCCGGGCGATTCCCTGCCCGGCTTTGGACGAAGCGACCCCTGTCGCAACGCCGGAAGACTGATCACTCGCGGCCACGCTCTGGGCCTGTTGCGCGGCGCCCGCGGCCAGACCTGTGCTGCTCGCAACCGCCTGAACGCTTGCTTCGGTGGGTGGTGGGGTCTGCGGCGAGGCGGCCGGGGGCTGCTCCGTACTGGATCCCTTCGGGTCGCTGCCGGTCGCAAGGCTCGTCTCCGGGCTGCGGGCAGCAGCCTCACTCTTCTCCGAGGAGCTGAGGTGCGACGCTGCCGGGGCCACCTCCGGAGAGGCAGCAAGCGTGGACGAGCCTGGAACCCGGGCGGCGGGCGGCGCACTCTGCAGGGCAGCCGGCCGGGCGGGCGCAGCCACTGGTGACCCCTGGGACGCATCAGGCGCTTTCGTCGCCGCCGGGCTGGCGGCTGGGGCCGGGGTCGGGGTTGCGGCCGCGCCCGGGGTCGCGGCCGTTGTTTGCGCCGCGCCCGACGTTGCTGCGGGGAACTGCACCCCGGAGGGCGCAGGCGTGGAGCCTTGTGCCGAGGGGGCCTCCGCGGGCCGGGAGCTCCCCGATGCCCCGCGAGCGTGGAGTGGGTCCGAGTCACTTGCCGAGGGCGCCGACATCGATGAGGCGGGACTGGAAGAGGCCGAGGTATCCAGCATCCCGGCCGTCATGGCCGCAAACGGGGCCGCTCGCGGCGAGCTCACCTGGGCCGGCTGGCTCTCTGTCCCGGTGGCCCGGTCCTCCTGGGCCGTGGGAGCCTGGGGGAGGCTCGCGAGGGCCTGCGGCGAGGGGGCGAGAAGCTGGTTCAAGGCAGCGAGAGACGCAAGGCCCGGATCGCGCGTCGTCGCCGCCGCAACGGTGCTGGGCTTCTTTTCGCTCGACTGTGCAGGCTTGGCTCGTGCTGCATCGGCTGCCGGGGCCGCCGAGAAGGGCGCCTTCGGCTGCGGCGCCTGCGAGGCCGTGGCAAGCGGCGCCTGCGCGCCCTGGGAGGCCTGGGCGAGGGTGTCAGAAAAGTTCGACCCGCCGGTGGACAGCTCCGACGAGGGCGCCTGCCCTTGCATCAGGCTGGAGGATCCGGAGGTGGAGGCGGCGCTGCTCGCGGCTTGAACGGCTGTCGGCACGCACACATGGGAAGCACGTCGTCAGCCAAACATCGCGCCCTGCCGAGCAATTTTGCATGGAGGGCTAAACCATTGCAGGGTATCAGCTTAGCTTGCCGGCCCCGGAAGA
>CAZZYH010000115.1:1259-11102 GCA_964658225.1 Vulcanimicrobiota bacterium
GAAGACTTCAGCCTTCCGGGGCCGCAGCTGAGTGGTACCCGGCAAACCGTGCCGCCTGTTCACCCGGCAAAGCGTGCCTAGTTCGCCCTCGGGCCGGTACCCTGCAGACATCTTTCATCCGCGAGCGGGAGCGCGCAGCTACGCTTCTACCCTGGTGTTGCATGGCCAAGAACAGCCCTTGGGCGTCGCTCCTACCGATCGGATTTCGGCGGGGTCCTGATCTCTACAATCGACCCCGGGAGACGCAATCTACCGGCGCAGCATGCGTGCGATGAAGGTGTCGTCGAGCACCTTCTGCTGCTGGCGGTTTTGCTCAGCGAGATAGCTTTCGCGTTGTTGCTTGCGCATGTTGCTCAACAGCTCCCGCGCCTGGTGCGCGGCCCGGTAGACCTTGATCTGCTTATCGCGCAGCTGCTCAAACTGAGCCAGCTGCTCCTCGTTGAACTGCCTGCGCTCCTTGAGCATGGCAACCAGCCCGTAGGCAGCATGCAGGTCCGCCGCCGCAAGCGAGCCGCGCAGCTCTGTCTCCCGGCGGGCGGCGGCTTGGGCGAGTTGCACATCGATGGCGGCAATAGCTTCACGCGCCTGAACGATCTGGGCCAGGATCTGGCTCAGCAGGCGCTCTTCGCGCTGCTCGTGGATTTCGCGTAGCCGCAGCACGGCGGCGAGAGGAAAACGGAAGCCCATCGAAGGAAGTGTTGCTCCTCTGGAAAGTCGTGACCGCGATCTGTGGGAAGCTCGAAGCGATGCCGGCCCGGGACCGGGGGGTCTCGGCGAGCAGCGAGCCAGCCCTTACACCGGCAGATCGAGCAAGCGCCTGACGGTTGCCCCGAATGCCCCGATCTCCTCCGGCCCCTGCTGCAGGAAGTCCTGGACGGCAGGCAGGCACTCCACTGCCTTGTCTAGCAACGGGTCCGAGCCCTTCTGGTAGGCGCCGATGCGGATCAGGTCCTCGGACCGGGAGTAGGAGGCGAGCAGCAGGCGCAGCGCCCGCGCCTTGGCCATGTGGTCCGGGCTCGCGATGCTGGACATCAAGCGGCTCAGGCTGTCGAGCACCGAGATGGGCGGGTAGTGGTTGCGCAGGGCAAGGCTGCGGTCCAGGATGATGTGCCCGTCGAGCAGCGAGCGTACCGTATCGGCGACCGGGTCCTGCTGGTCATCGCCCTCCATCAGCACCGTGTAGTAGGCGGTGATCGAGCCGCGCCGGAAGTTCCCCGCCCGCTCGACCAGCTTGGCCAGCATGCTCAGCACCGAAGGGGTGTAGCCTTTGGCCGTGGGCGGCTCGCCGGCGGCCAGGCCAATCTCGCGCTGCGCCATGGCGAAGCGGGTGATCGAGTCGACCACCAGCAGGACCTGCTTGCCGGTCGAGGCAAAGTGCTCGGCGATCGCGGTGGCCGCGAGCGCCGCCCTCAGGCGCAGCAGCGGCGACTGGTCCGAGGTGGAGACCACCACCACCGACCGGCGCCGGCCCTCTTCGCCGATCACCTCCAGAAACTCCTGCACCTCGCGGCCGCGCTCGCCCACCAGAGCCATCACGATCAGGTCGGCCTCGGTACCCCGCGCCATCATCCCGAGCAGCGTGCTCTTGCCCACCCCGGAGCCGCCGAAGATGCCCAGCCTCTGCCCCCGCCCGCAGGTCACAAAACCATCCAGCGCCCGCACTCCGCAGCCCAGGGGGTCCCGGATCGGCACCCGGTCCAGCGGCAGCGGCGCCGAGCCGTCCACCAGCACCGCCCTCCGCGACCGGAAGTCTCCTTGTCCATCGATCGGCATCCCGGTTCCGTCCACCACCCGGCCGAGCAGCTCCGGGCCCACGCGGATCGAGGGGCGTGCGCCGGCCGAGACAATGCGATCGCCATAGCGGATGCCGCGCGGCGTCTCGAGGGTCATGGTCAGCATCGTCGAGCCGCGAAAGCCGACCACCTCGCCGGCATACTGCTGCCCGGAGCGGGTCTGGATCTCGCAGCTGTCGCCGACCGAGCAGAACGGGCCCTCTGACTCGACCAGATTGCCGATCACCTGCAGCACGCGCCCCGACCAGCGGATGCTGCCGCTGTGTTCGAGGCTCTGGAAGAAGGGGGCAAGCGGGGTGGGCATCTGCGCTACTCCTGCAAATCTGCTTGGCGCGGCACGCGCCGGCCTGCTGCGCGCGGGCTCCGGACGGAACCAGCGGCCACCGATCGGCTTCCGTCACACCCCATCAGGGCCGCTGCGCAAGCACGTCGAAGAAGCCCTGCTCGACTTCCTTCAACTGGGCGTCGAGCGAAAAGTTGGCCGTACCGAGCTCGGTCTCGAGCACGCAGCCCCCCGGCTCGAGTTCGCCGTCCTCGACGATGGTGACCCGCAGCGACTGCGCCGAGCCGGCAGCAAAGTTGGCCCGCCATGCCGCTGCTTCTTCCGGCCGGGTGCGAATGGTGACCGCGGAGCCGTCCTTGAGCTGGGTGAGCGCGATCTTGACCAGCGCCGCCACCAGCATCGGATCCACCTGCGCCTCGCGATGCAGGATCTTGCCCGCTATCGATAGGGCCAGCTGCACGACCTCGCGTTCGACACGGGCGAAGTAATCACTGCGCTCACGCTCAAAGGCGCGCACCGTGCCCACGATCTTCTCCACGTCGCGCGCCTCGTACTCCTTGCGCAGCCGCTGCTCGGCCTGCTGCGCGCCCTCGGCCCGGGCCGCCGCCAGCCGCGCGGCCAGCGCCTCCTCGGTCAGCGTGATGCCGAGGCTTACCTGCTCCGGCTCGCCCGCGGCTTCGATCTTCGGCAGCGAGGCGGCCTCAGAGTTCGGGTATTGGAAGACCGACACGGGCGTCGAAAATACGTTGGACAACGTCTGGTTGCTAGAGAACATACTCGTCCGCTCCTTCACTCTTCAGAGTGACCTTGCCTTCGGCCTCGAGCTTGCGCGCGACGGCCACGATCTCAAGCTGCGCGTTGGCCACATCCCTGCTTCGCACCGGCCCGAGCGACTCGGCGTCTTCCTTCATCATCTCGATCGCGCGCGAGCTCATGGTCTGGTAGAAGTGGGCGCGCAACTCTTCCGAGGCTCCCTTCAAAGCCAGCGTCAAAGTCTTCTTATCGACCGCCGCGGTGATTTCGCGAACCTGTACCTCCTGCACGTTGCGGAAGTCTTCGAAGGTGAACATCAGGTTGCGGATCCCGATCGCGAGCGAGGCTTCCTGCTGCTCGATCGTGTCCAGGATCTCGCCCGAGGTGGTCGAGTCGATGTTGTTCAACAGGTCGGCCACACTCTGGAACCCGGAGTAGGTCTTCTTCTTCTGCTCGCCCACCGAGCGCAGCCGGCGATTGAGCACGATGGAAACCTTGGCCGCCATCTCCGGCGAGAACTGGCGCAGGTTCGCCAGGCGCCTGACCGACTCGGCGCGCACCGGCGGCGGCAGGCACATCAACAGTGCCGAGGCCTGCTTCGAGTCCAGATGCCCCAGGATGAGCGCGATCGTCTGCGGATGCTCGCCTTCGAGAAAACGCGCCAGCTGCTTGGGGTCAAAGCGCTGCAGCGATTCGATACGCGTCGAGCTCAGCTCGCTCGCGCGGAGCAGGCGCTGGATCATATCCCGCGCACCGGTCTCGCCAAACGCGGTCACGAGCAGCCGCGTGGCCAGCTCCTGGCCGCCGCGCGAGATATGCTGCTGCGCGATGGTCAGGCTCTTGAACTCTTCCAGCACCTGCTGGGAGACCTCCTTGGGCACGCTGCCCAGCCGCGCCACCTCCTGCGCGACCTTCTGCAGGTCTTCGTCCTCGAGGTTGCGGAAGATGGTTGCGGCCGCCTCGTCGCCGAGCACCGCGACCAGGATCGCGGCCTTGCGCACGCCGCTCAAGGCTACGTGATCGCCGCCGCTCATTGCTCCCCTCGCAGCCAGACCTGGACCGCGCGGGTGCTCGCGGTCGGCTCTTGCTTGACCATCTGGACCATCTCCCGTTTCAATTCAGCCACCTGCGTCGGGCCCATCGGTGCGGGGGGCGGCTCGAGCTGCGGATTTGCCGCCTGCTCCGGCAGCGCCCGCTTTTCACCCGCCGGCAGATGGGTCGCCCCTGCACCGCTCAGCGCCCGCTGCTGGACCGGCTTGATCATCAATACATACGCGAGCAGGAAGAGCACCAGCAGCATCACGTAGCGGATGATCTGCGCATAGTCGGCAACGTTCTTGCGCACCTTCTCGACCATGGTCGGGGCCGGTATCTCGACCGGCTCAGGGTGGTCGAAGGACATGTCCTGAACCGTCAGCACGTCTCCCCGGGCGCTGTCGAAGCCGATCGCCGCCTGCGCGACCTCCTCGATCTGCTTCAGGTCCTCGGGCGAGCGCTTGAGCCGGGTCTCGATCCACTTTCCCTTGGGCCCCTGCTTGCGCTGCACAAAGTCATCGACCACCAGCGCCGCGGTCAGGCGGTGGATCCGGCCCGCCGGCTCGATCGAGTGGCGGGTCGTCTTGTTGACCCCGTAGGTCGAGTTTTCTGTCTTTGAACTGGCAGAAGAGTCGCCGACGCTGGTGGTCTGCACATTGGGCACGGCGGGCTTGGCCGGCTTGTCTCCGCTCGCCGGGGTGGCGGGCTTGGCCGCTGTTGCCCCGGTCTGGGGCACATTGCTGGCCGTGCCGGGCACGCCCCCGACGCCTGCGCCGGGACCGCTCAACTCTTCCGATCGCTGCACGGTCAAGGGCACGCTCACCGCCGGATCGTACTTATCGGAACTCTCCTCGGTGGTGCCGAGCTCGTAATCCACGTTCACGCTGGCGCGAATGTGATCCGCCCCTACGATCGGCGCGAGGGTGGCCACCAGCCTGCGGGTCAGCTCCTGTTCCATGCCGTCTCCCCCATCGCCGAGATTGCCGCTCCGCCCCCCCAGCGCCTCGTTCGAATCTGCATCCACAATCGAAACATCGGCCGGTTTGAGCCCATCAACAGCGCCCGAGACCAGCCTCGCAATCGAGGCGGCTTCCTCGCGGGAAAGGGTTCCCCGGCTGAG
This sequence comes from Vulcanimicrobiota bacterium, assembly GCA_964658225.1. Classification (GTDB taxonomy): domain Bacteria; phylum Acidobacteriota; class Terriglobia; order Terriglobales; family Acidobacteriaceae; genus EB88. The sequence continues at coordinate 6,244 of CAZZYH010000115.1, forward strand.
CTTCAGCGCGACCGAGGCCTTGGCCCCGCGCTCCCGGTCGATGAAGACCGAATCGGAGGCCATGACCAGGTGCACGCGCGCGCTCTTGACCCCGCCCAGCGTCATGATGGTCCGCTCAAGCTCGCCCTCGAGCGCGCGCTGGTAGTTCACCTTCTCGTCAAACTCGGTCTGGCCCCAGCTCACCTTGTCGAAGATCTCAAAGCCCATCCGCCCCGAGTGCGGGCTCTGTCCGGAGGCCACCTCGAGCCGCGCCGCGTCCAGCTGGTCGGCGGCCACGCTGATGCTCTTGCCATCGGGAGAGAGCTGGTAGGCGATCTTCTTGGCCGCCAGTTCCGAGCCGAGCGCCTGCGCATCGGCCGGTTCCATGCCGCTCATCAGCGGCTTGTAGTCGGGCGTCATCATCAGCTGGGTGAACAGCGCCACCAGGCCGATCGTGAGCGCGATGCCGACCACCAGCAAAATGCGCTGGTTCTGCGTGCGGGTTGCCCAGAAGTTCTGGAGCCGTACGAGTGGGTTGGCCTGGGTCTGGGTTGCTGCCGCCATTGTCCGCCGAGTCTAGTCTGTGCCGGTTAGGCTTTGGAGCGTGTGCAGTCGAGCTGGCGAGAGCGTACCCGCGAGGGAAGGCGCAGCCAGTACCGAGAAATCCATGCGATACCAAAAGCGGGCTAGAACTGCATCTTCTCGATATCCTGGTAGGCGCTGACGATCTTGTTGCGCACCTGCATCATGAGCTGGAAGGCGACATCGGCCTTCTCGACCGAGATCATCACCTTGCTCATATCCGCATTGCCGCCCGAGATCAGCGTGTTTACCTGTGTCTCGGCCGCGCCCTGCAGGTCCGTGACCTGGTTGAGCGCGTTCTTGAGCACCGCGCCGAAGCCGCCAGCGCCGTCTGCCGGCTCGCTCAGGCTGAGCGGCTGCAGCTGCGAGGTGATGGGCGGTACAAGCCCCGAAAGTCCCATACTCATGGTGTTCACTCCCTATCCCGTTCTTTGCGCTAGCTCTTGAGTATGTCGATCGATCCCTGGATCATCTGCTTGCTGGCCGCGACCGCCGAGGCGTTCAGCTGGTAGGCGCGTACCGAGCCCATCAGGTCGACCATCTCCTGCACCGGGTTGATGGCCGGGTAGGCGACAAAGCCGTCCTTGTTGGCATCTGGGTGCCCGGGCTCGTAGCGCATCACCGGCGGGGTCGGGTCACTGACCACGGCTGCAACCCGCACGCTGCCCGGGGTTGCGCCCAGCAGGTGCTGGCTGGAGCTGGCAAACGCGAGCCGGAAGGCCGAGGCTCCGGGCGCGCTGAAAACCACCTGCTTGCGCGTGAACGGGCCTCCGTCGTCGGTGCGCGTGGTCTCGGCATTGGCCATGTTGGTCGCGATGACCTCGGAACGTTGCCGCTCGGCGGCCAGCGCCGAGCCCGAAATGGCAAGCATCTCAAACGGTCCCATCTTTAGTTCCCTCCGTTGATGGCGCTCAGCAGCTGGTGAAAGTGGGACTTGACCATCTGCACGCCCATCTGGAACTGCAGCTGGGTCTGGGCCAGCAGCAGGCTTTCCCGGTCCAGGTTCACATTGTTGCCGTCCGGCCGCTCGAGCAGGCCGTGTACCTGCTGGACGACCGGGGTCAGCTCGGGACCATCCGTGCCGCCGGAGTCCATGCTGATCGCGCGCGCCATCTCGTGCTGAAAGTTGAGGTCCTTGGTGCGGTAGCCGGGCGTGTCGATGTTGGCCATGTTCGCGGCAATGGTCTGCTCGCGATCCGTGGTCACCTCCAGAAAACGCTCGAGCGATGCGGGAACAAGAGGGGATGTGGCCATGCTAGGCGTACCTCCGGGGCGGAAGCCCATACTCGCGAATCCTGTTGCGCATGGTGCGCACGCTGATGCCGAGCATCTCGGCGGCCTGGGTGCGGTTGCCGTGGGTCATCGCCAGGGTGTGTTCAAGATGCACCCGCTCCACCTGCCGGATGGGCAGGCCGGCGGCGACCGGCCGGGCGCCCGATGCACTCGGATAGGGCTCGCCACCCGGCGCGCCACGCAGCTGAAACTCCTGGTCAAAGCAGCTCTGGTCCAGAACCGCGCCCGGATGCAGAGAGAGCACCCGCCGCATGAAGTTGCCCAGCTCCCGGACATTGCCCGGCCAGCTGTGACAGGCGAGCCGGTCGAGAAACTCCGGCCGCAGCTCCGGCGCCGGGCGGCCGGCCTTGGCTGCATACTTTTCGGCAAAGTACCGCGCCAGCAAGGGAATGTCGCCGGCCCGGTCCCGCAGGGCAGGCAAGGCCAGCGGAATCACGTTAAGCCGGTAGTACAGGTCGGAGCGGAACTTGCCCTGCTCGACCATTGCGCCCAGCAGCACGTTGGTCGTCGCCACCACCCGGATGTCGACCTTGGTCGAACGCGTCTCGCCCAGCCGCTCGAACTCCCGCTCCTGGAGCGCGCGCAGCAGCTTCGGCTGCAGGTGCAAGGGCATCTCGCCGATCTCGTCCAGCAGCAGGGTCCCGCCGTGGGCCAGCTCGAACTTGCCCGCCTTGGCCGTGAGCGCCCCGGTGAAGGCTCCCCGCGCGTGGCCGAAGAGCTCGCTCTCGAGCAGGTGCTCAGGTACCGCAGCGCAGTTGACCGCGACAAAGGGCTTGCGGCTGCGGTCGCTCTCGTCATGGATAAAGCGCGCGAGCAGCTCCTTGCCCGTGCCGCTCTCGGCTTCAACGAGCACATCGGCGTCGGTGGTGGCCGCAGCGCGTGCCCGCTCGACGGCGCGCAACAGCGCCGGGGCCTTGCCGACAATGTTGCTGTTCCGGGCGCGCTCCCCGCCGCCCAGGCTATCGAGGGCCGCCGGCGGGGCCTGCAAGGTCTGTCGCATCACCCGCTCCGCACGCTCGGCCAATTGCTCAAAGGAGATGGGCTTGGTCATGTAATCGAAGGCTCCCGAGCGCATCGCGCTTACCGCGTCGGGCACGGTGCCAAAGGCCGTCAGCAGGATCACCGCCGTAGAGGGCGCGAGCTTGCGGGCCGAACGCATGACCTCCATGCCATCGCCGTCGGGCATCCGCACGTCGGAGACAACGAGGTGAAAGGCCCGGCGCTCGAGCGCGCTCCTCGCATCCTGAACGCCGCTCGCCGTCTCCACATCCCAGCCGCGCCGGGCAAAGTTGGCCTCGAGCGCGGCGCGGATGCCCGGCTCGTCATCGACAACCAGCACGGAAGACGCCTGAGGCGAGGCCTCGGTCGTGAGTAGGTTCATAGGGTCGGTAACTCCACGTAGAAAGTTGTCCCACAGCCAAGCTTGCTGCTCACCCGGATATCGCCGCCATGCTGGCGAACGATCTGCCCACAGACCGCCAGGCCCAGTCCGGAGGTGTTGCCGCTGCCGCTGAACCCGGGCCGAAAGATCTCGACCAGTTGTTCCGGGCAGATGCCGCTGCCGCTATCCGAGAACTCGATCCGCACCCGCGACGGCCGGTCCACGCAGCCTGCCAGCAGGCCCAGCGCCACGCGGACCAGCCCGCCCTTCGGAGTATGGCGCACGGCGTTCGAGACCAGGTTCAGGACCACCTGCTGCAGCCCGCTGGCGTTGCCGAGCACCTTCACCTCGACCGTCTCCGCCTCAAATCCGAGCGAGATGCCGGCCTGCTCGGCGATCGGACGGACAAACTCCACGCTGCTCTCAAGGGCCGCCGCGATGTTGAGCGGGGTAAGGGCCGGGAAGCCGGCGCCGTGAAAGCTGAGCACGTTGTTCACGGTTCCCGAAAGAGAACGGATGCCGGCGCGCATATGCGAGATCCAGCGCAGCTCCGGGCCGCCGCCCAGGCTCACGTTCTCACTTTCGGCGATCAGCCCGGCAAAGAGCTCCAGGCTGGCTAATGGATTTCTAATCTCATGAGCCAGCATGGCCGCGACTTCGGCCAGGGCCGTGGCCCGGCGCGCGCGTTCCCGCTCCTGCTCGGCCTGTTTATGAGCGGTTACGTCGCGCAGGATCAGGATCGTCTGGCGCCAGCGCTGGGCCGCCTGGGCCGGCTCCTGGCCCGCATACAGGCGGCGTTTGCGAACCTCGATCCAGCGCTTGCCCCCGGCGCCCGCCACGCTGAACTCCTGCTCCCCGTCGCCGGCCCGGGGATCCTCGACAAAGGACGCCAGGTCGATGCCGGCCTGGGCCGAGATCGCCTCCAGGCTGCTTGCCTGCGCCTTGGCCGCTGCGCTGCCCGGTGCCCGCTCCGCGCCTTCGCCAAGGCCACGCTCACCCGGCTCGAGTTCGAGCAGCCGCATCCCCTCCGGATTGATCATCGACAGCCGTCCATCTTCTTCCAGTACCAGCACCCCGCAGGGCATCGAATCGACGATCTGCTCTAGGGCCGCGCGCATCCGCTCATTCTCAGCCAGGCTCGCGTTGAGCGCGGCATTGCGCTCGGCGAGCTCGAGGCCGAGATGGGCCACCTGCGCCTGCAGCTCGGCGTAGGAACCCTCGAGCCGCGCCGCCGCCGCGATGAACTCAGAGAAGGCGTCCGCCAGCAGGGTGGCTCCCACCGGCAGCGCCGGCTCCGCTCCGGCAAGGTGCTGGTCGGCGAGAGCGACCATCGGGCTGTTTCTTGGTGCTGAATGAGAAGTGGGCAGCATCTGCCTGTTAGCAGTGCACGAAAGAGGCCAACTCTGCGCCAACATAACGGGTTTTTCTCCTGCACGGTTACCTTCGAGTACCCAAAGGCTCGCCTGTCTCACAAAGCGCCGCGCGCTCTTGCCGAGCGTTCGAACCCCGGGGCTCGGGTGCCCCGCAGGCCAGGCGCCCGGGCCGGCCTCGACGCGTCCCCCAGCAGCCTTCCCGGCGAACCCCGAGTGGCCGTCAGGCGCAAACGCCCAGCGCAAACACCCAG
>CAZZYH010000116.1:0-11042 GCA_964658225.1 Vulcanimicrobiota bacterium
CGCGGCGCCACAAAGCGATGCAGCGAGACACCTACATGAAGAAGAGCTGGGACAACCCGGTTCCCCTGGCGAAGCCGATGCCGGCGCACGCCCGCGTCCCCGCATCGTTTGCCATCGGCCGCGTGCCGGTCGCCCCGGCGACCGTCCTGGCTCCGATGGCCGGCGTCACCGATACGGTCTTCCGCCGCTTCATCCGCAATGCCAGCCTGTTTACCGCCTCGGCTGATCCTGGCCGCCAGTCGGTAGACGCCGCGATCTCCAACGAGCAGTCCGGTTGCGGCCTGGTCATGACCGAGTTCACTTCCGCCGACGGGCTCGCTCGCATGCGCGAGATCAAGCGCCGCCGCTATCTGACCTTCTACGAAGACGAGCACCCCATCTCGGCGCAGATCTTCGGCTCCAACCCGGCCACGCTTGCCGAGGCCGCTCGCATTATCGAGGCGACCGGCTTCGACATGGTCGACCTGAACCTGGGCTGCCCGGCCAAGCGCGTGGTCGCCTGCAACGGCGGCTCGGGCCTGCTGCGCGACCTGCCCCTGATCGCGAAGATCTTCGAGGCGGTCCGCGCCTCGGTGGCGATTCCCTTCACGGTCAAGTTCCGCATGGGCTGGAACGACAAGAACATCGTCTGCGTTGAGCTGGCCCGGATCGCCCAGGAGTCCGGCCTGAACGCGGTCGCGCTCCATGCCCGCACCCGCGAAGACGGCTACTCCGGCACAGCGCGCTGGGAGTACATCGCCCAGGTCAAGGACGCGGTGACCATCCCCGTGATCGGCAACGGCGATATCCGCACCCCGGAAGACGCCTGCGCGATCGTGGAGGCGACCGGCTGCGATGCCGTGATGATCGGCCGCGCCGCGCCGGCGAACCCCTGGATCTTCCGCCAGATCGCCCAGTACACCGCAACCGGCACCTACGACCGCCCGACCGAGCAGGATCGCTACCGCCTGATCCGGACCTACTTTGCAATGCTGCTCGAAGACGCCCCCGCGGCCGACATGGGCCTCAAGGACGGCCCCCGCGAGGCGCAAGGCAAGATGAAGCAGTTCGCCTCCTGGTTCACCCACGGCGTCGCCGGCGGGGGCGCCCTGCGCAAGTCGATCTACGAAGCAAAAACCGGGATCGCGGTCCTGGAAGCGGTAGAGCGGTTCTTCGAAGCGCGACTGGATGGCGAAGCACGCACGCCAGCAGAAAACCCCGCCCTCAGCCCCGAGCTCATCGCCGACCCAGCCTGGGGCTAGGTTCACGCCTGGCGGCCGCGCCATCCGCCTCTCACTCTGTGCAAATGCCTGACCCGCGCTTACGCTGCATCGATCCCCTGACGGCCAGCAGGCATCACGCGCGACGCAGCCGATCGCGGGGAACGCCGTCCGTCAAAGTGCTTCTTGAACCGCAGGAAAGGCTCGTCGCCGGGATAGATGGCCCTGCCAACGCTGCCCGTGAGCCGCCGCGATGCGCGCACCACCGAAGACGGCCAGCCCGGCGCAACCCTGCAAGGCACTCCCCGATCCACGCTGCCGCGCTCCCTTTCTCAACGCGCCATCGCCTTGCCCGTCCCACCCTGCTTGCGAAAGACCACCCGCAGCCGCTTGCGCCAGCTCTCATCGAGCGCAATCAGCCGCCACTCCACCTCCGGCGAGACGTGCTTGAGCATCATCTCGAAGCTCGAGTGCAGCCGCAGCGACGGGACAACAAAATAGAGCAGCGGGGGCGCCGCCACCAGCTCGACTCCGGGAAAGTAGCCGGTCCGCACGAACTCCCCGGCCCGGTGCAGCGCGCGCACCCGCATCCAGTAGTCCAGTCCCTGGAAGGGCAGGTGGAGATCCTCGCTCGCCTTGAGCTCCAGCACGGCCAGGCGCCCGCCCCGCGTCACCCCGAGCAGGTCCAGCATCCCGCGGTCCGCCGCGGCCAGCGCCGGCACCTGGGTGTAAACGGGCGCGGCGGCGATCTGGGGCTCGATCTCCGCGATTTCGGTCCGCAGCCGCGCCTCCAGCCATCGCTCCGGCTGCAGCCGGTACAACGGGTTGCGCATGGAGCTGCCCGGCTGCCGGCCCTCAAACAACCGCGCTGTCAGCTCGCGAAACAGCTCCTCGGTCTCCGGGTTGAGCGGCGTCTCATTCGGCCCCGCGCCAAAGCTTACCCGGTCTTCCCGCGCAAACGAGCCGGCAGACAGGGTATGCTGCACCCGCGCATACTCGAGGCCAAAGAGCCGCAGGCTGATCTCGGTCGGGGAGCGCGCGGTGATCTCGGAGCGCGTCCGCGCCTCGGCGGGCAGCAGACGCAGCAGACGGTTGACTCCCGCCTCGCATCGTTTGAGCGCCGCAGCCTCGTCAAAAGCCGAGGACAGGTGGACGTCGAAGTTGCCATCCACCTCGATCGGCAGCGAGGAGAGCTCTTCATGCAGCTCGTCCAGCTCATAGAGCTCCCACTTGGCGATGGCCGGGTTCAGCCACGCCATGCGTGCGCGCGTGGTCGCCGCCAGCCCCGCCGGCACGATCACTTTGACGCCCTCGACCAGCCGGCGCCCTTGGCTTCGCTGGCGGCAATAGTCCAGCCACAGCACAGCCACCGTTACAATTGCGTCGATCGAGCTGGGCGTCTCCTCAGCGTTGATCGCCACCACCGCCCAGGCCGCCTGCCCTCGTACCAGGGTGCCCCTGGCGTAGGCCGGCCCGAAGCTGTGTTCGAGGTCGGCCGAGGCATAGAACTCGCCCTGCTTCCACTCCGGGAAGTAACGAGTGAAGATACGCCCCAGCACCTTCAGGTAGCGGGTGCGCGTGGTCTCCCGCGCAGACGGCGTGCGCTGATCCCGGTCGGCGACGAGGCGGAGAATCTGCGGCTTGACCTGTCCGAAACGTTTGACCTCGATGCGCAGCGAGTCCTTTCGCTCCTGCAGGCCGATCACCGTTCGCACCAGGTTGCGCTCCTCGGACCAGAGCTGCAGCACGCACCGGCCGCTGGAGGATTCGAGCGTGTACCGGGACTGCGCCATGTCGAAGAGCACGGCGCCTTCTTCGACCACCACCGCGCGCGGATTGTCGGTGAGGAACTGCTCGAGCGAGGCGGCCAGCGCGCCCGGCGTCAGCGCAGGCGCAGCCCGGGCGTTGGCGGCGGAGGGGGGCATCGTGCAGCCATCATCGAGCTCCGCACAAGAGCCCGACAAGATAACTTTCGTGAGGAGCGCAGCCGAGGGCAAACTTCTTAACGAATGCGGGACACGGCTGATTTTGTTCCGTTTTCCGCTGCTTCACGGAATGCCGGAGCCGGGGGCAACGTCGCATCGGGAGCGGTTGTGCGTCCCCAGCCAGACTCACCGGCTCCTGCACTGTCGAGCCTTTCCGTACAAAATGTTTGTCCGAGTCCTGCCGGAACCGGGTGCGAAACGATTTCATCCGGTCCCACTGGGATTCAATCGGAATTTTGAGCGCGGGCACCAATGGTACCCGCGCTTTGTTCCTCATATGCGCTCATGCTGAACGGCCCTTAAATTGCCCACACTCCTGTGCCGTTCAATCTGGAGGCTCAATGTCAGTGACAAGCGTAAGTAGCATGGCTTCAGGTGCGGGTCTTTACGACTTTACAAACCTGACATCCAAACAGGCGATTGCTGATGCGGGGGATTTGGCAAAGGAGGGCGCGATTACGGATGATCAATTTGCAATCGTGGCCGGTGATACCCCGGCACTTGCCAATTCGACGGGTAGAGCAATTCCGGCTGGCAGCCAAGACCCGCTGCATTCGCTCAGTACAGAGAACTACTTCAAACTGATTCAGAACGACATCACCTCCCTGGAAAACCACACCAACAATGATCCCGACATCGAGAAAGCCTCGACCGGCAATCAGGCGGCGCTCCAGGCGATGGAGCAGTATCAGGGACAGGTCGATCCGTACGCAACGAGTACGGGGTTGGTAAATCAGCAGGTCTGAAAGAAGCCCATCAGCCGGAGAGGCGACCTTGCCTAGTCAGTAGGCAGGGTTTGCCTACCTCGGCAAGTCTTGCCTGATCCTTTGCGGCTGCTGGTGCATTGTCAGGATCGATTCCGCCTTCCCGTCTCCTAGCCTCGTGGGATGGGCTCCATCGAGAGAGCGGCGGTCTACCAACCCCTCTGCGCGCGCAAGGCCAGCGCATGCGCGGTGTGATGCCGTCCATGCCATCCGTAGAGCGCCGTCATCGCCGCCACGGTCGTCGGGCCGTTTTGAGGGTGCATGTACCCGCGCTCCCACTGGCTCTCGTCGAGGGATTGGAGCAGCGTCACCCAGCGTGTATGCAGCGCAGCCAGCAGGGCGAGCGAAGGCTCGACCGGCAGCCGGCGGGCATCCGGCAACTCTGCCCACAGCGCTTCGCTGTACGGCTTGATCACCGGCCAGTCTTCGGTCAACGCGAAACGCAGCCGCGTGTACGCGTTCAGGTGACTGTCGGCAACATGGTGCGCGAGCTGGCGGAGAGTCCAGCCACCTTCCCGGTATTGTGTATCGAGTGCAGCCGGTGGGAGCCCGTCGAAGGCGGCAAGCAGCTCGGCCGGCAGCGCCGCGATCTCTGCGAGTGCGCGCTCTCGAGCTTCTATGCTGTTGGGGGCGGAGAGGGGCGGCGGTCCGATCGGGTACCGCAGGGTTTCCAGGGAATCTTGGCCGGAATCAGCCGAGGAAGCGGCGAGCGGGTGCATACGCCCGAGCGTAGCACCCGCGCGCGTGGTCCAGCGAGACTTTTAGTGTGCGTGGTGATGATAGTGGTGGTGATGATGGTGCCTGGCCGCGAATGCGGAAGCGGAGCAGAGAACCATGACGGCGAGCACGACAAACTTTTTCATGAGTTGATCCTAGCAAGAGACAACCGCGTCTGCATAGCACGCTTGGCCCCGAAGGCCCGCCTGCAGCCCACGCCTGTCCGCGGACGGGCAGACCGGTGGTAACGACGAGTGCGCTCTCCCGCCACGGCCGCCGGTTTACCTTCCCCTCGATTGCGCCTAGAATCAGGGCACTCCTCGCGACCATAGTTTGCTGCTAGACATCCAAACGAGAGAAGGCCCCTATGACCCAGCCTCATCTTGTCAAGCCTGCCCCCGAGGCAGGACAGAAGCAGTACTTTTTTGAGCACTTCGGCTTGAGCGAGCGGCTGATGGAACGCTGCCTCGGCGAAGCACTCTCGGCCGGCGGAGACTATGCCGACCTCTACTTTGAATCGGTGGCCGCCACCTCGCTCGGTGTGGATGAATCGCTGGTCAAATCCGCCTCGCAGGGCGTGAGCGCCGGCTGCGGCATCCGCGTTCTGAGCGGGGAGCGTACCGGCTATGCCTACACCGACGACCTCTCACCCGAGCCGCTGCTGCGGGCCGCCCGCACCGCAGCCCTGATTGCCAGCGGACCCGCCAAGCAGCCGGTCATGGACCTGACGGGCGGACTGAAAGATACCGGTCGCCCGCAGCTCTATCCCGCGCCCGCAGTGGAGCTGGACCCGGACCTGAGCGCGAAGCTCGCCCTGGTGATGCGCGCCGACCGCGCCGCCCGTGCACACGACGCCCGCATCACGGAGGTCCGCGCAAGCTACCACGATGAAGTGCGACGCATCCTGGTCGCCGCATCCGACGGCACCTACGAGAGCGACACCCAGCCCCTCGCGCGCTTGAACGTTCTCGTGCTCGCCAAGGAGGACGGCCGGACAGCGCGGGGCACCAGCGGTGGCGGCGGCCGGGTCGAGATCGACTTCTTCCACGAAGACAAGACGCCTGAGTACTTCGCCGGCGAAGCAGCCCGGCAGGCGCTGCTCCAGTTGCACGCGGTCGCCGCACCCGCCGGCGAGATGGAAGTGGTCCTCGGCCCGGGCTGGCCGGGAGTGCTGCTGCACGAAGCAGTGGGACACGGCCTGGAGGCAGACTTCAACCGCAAGGGCACCTCGGCCTTCGCGGGGCTGATCGGCCGCCAGGTCGCGAGCGCGAAGGTGACGGTGGTCGACAACGGGACCCTGCCCTCGCGGCGCGGGTCACTGCACGTGGACGATGAAGGCGCGCCCACGCAGGAGACCGTGCTGATTGAGAACGGCGTGCTCCGGGGCTACATGAGCGACAAGCTCTCCGCCCGGCTGATGAAGATGCCCTACACCGGCAACGGCCGGCGCGAAAGCTACCAGCAGATCCCCATGCCGCGCATGACCAACACCTACATGCTGGCCGGCGAGGACGCGCCGGAGGACATCATCCGCTCGGTCAAGCGCGGGCTCTACGCGGTCAACTTCGGCGGCGGCTCGGTCGACATCACCAGCGGCAAGTTCGTCTTCTCCGCGTCCGAAGCCTACCTGATCGAGGATGGCCGCATCACGGCCCCGGTGCGCGACGCAACCCTGATCGGCAACGGTCCGGAGGCGCTCAAGTACGTCTCGATGGTCGGCCACGACCTCGCGCTCGACGAAGGCGTTGGCACCTGCGGCAAGCAGGGCCAGAGCGTGCCCGTAGGCGTGGGCATGCCGACCATCAAGCTCGACCGCATGACCGTTGGGGGGACCGGAAGGTAATGGCCACAGTTACAGATGCGCTCGCCCCCCTCACCGAGTCCGAGTTGATCGCCCGCGCCGTCGATATCGTCGACCAGGCGCGCCGCGCCGGCGCCGGCGACGCCGAGGTCGTGCTGCGTGAGGGCGACGAATTTGAAGCCCACGTGCGGATGGGCGAGCTCGAGACGCTCAAAAACTCGGGTTCGCGCGGGATCGGTCTGCGCGTCTTCCTCGAAGGCGCAGGCGGCACGCAGGTGGCCAGTACCTCGTCGAGCGATCTTTCCGCCAAGGGCATCCGCTACCTGATCGCGGGCGCGCTGCAACTGGCCCGCATCAGCTCCCCCGACCCGATGCAGGGGCTGCCGGAGAGCTCCGCGTTCGGCCGCATCGAGGGCGCGCTCGGACTCTACTACGACGACGTCTACTCGATGCCGGCGCCCGATCGCATCGACCAGGCGCGCCGCGCCGAAGCCGTTGCGCTCGCCGCTGATCCGCGCATTCGTAACAGCGACGGTGGCAGTTTTGACGCCGCCACCGGCCACCGCGTGCTGGCCAACTCGCGCGGCTTTGCCGCCAGCTACCGTAGCTCCTACTGCGGGCTGTCTACCTCGCCCATCGCGACCGGCGCGAGCGGCGAGATGCAGCGCGATTACTGGTACTCGAGCGCGCGCTCGATCTCCGGCCTCGCCACCCCGGAGTCAATCGGCGCCGAAGCCGCGCGGCGAACCCTGCGCCGGCTCGATGGCCGCAAGGTCCCCACCCAGCAGGTCCCGATCGTCTTCGCGACGGAGATCGCGCGGTCCATCCTCGGGTCGATGGCCGGGGCCGCGAACGGCGACTCGATCTATCGCGGGGCGTCTTTTTTCACCGGGCTGCTGGGCGAGCAGGTCGCCGCCTCGAGCGTCACCCTGATCGACGACGGCACCCTGCCCGGGCTCTTCGGCACCGCGCCTTATGACGGGGACGGCCTGCCCACCCGCCGCACCGTGCTGATCGAAAACGGCATCCTCAAGACCTACCTGCTGAACACCTACACTGGGCGCAAACTCGGCATGGCCAGCACCGGCAACGCCGCGCGCGGCCTGAGCGGCAATCCCGGGATCAGCACGCACAACCTCTACCTGCCTGCAGGCGACCAGACGCCGGAGCAGATCCTCGGCGCCATTCCGAGCGGGCTCTACGTGACCGAACTGCTCGGCCAGGGCGTCAACCTGGTTACCGGCGACTACTCGCGCGGCGCGGCCGGATTGTGGATCGAGAACGGCGAGCTGACCTACCCGGTGCAGGAGATCACCATCGCCGGCAACCTGAAGGAGATGTTCCGCAACATCACCGCCATCGGCAACGATCTCGAGTTCCGCAGCTCGACCGCCTCGCCCACCCTGCGCATCGACGGCATGCTGATCGCCGGCGCCTGAGCGAGCACCGTATGTGGTCGCACCAGATCGCCTTTGACCCGTCCGCGCCCGAGCAGGCGCTCGCTCAGCTACCCGGAACCGCCGCCGTGTACGCGCTCTACGGGCGCGACCCGCACGCCCAGCCTTTCCTCGGACGCACCCCGGACCTGCGCCGACGCCTGCGCCGGCTGCTCACCCCATCCCCTGCGCATCCCCGCCGGCTGCACCTCGCCGGCCTGGTCACGCGCATCGCCTACGCCGAAACGGGCTCGGAGCTCGAGGCCACCCTGCTCCTCTACCGGGTCACCGAGCAGGCCTTTGGCGACCGGGCGAGCCACCGCATGCACCTGCGCACCCCCGCTTTTCTGCGCATGTCCATGGCCAACCGCTATCCGCGCCTTTATGTAACCGGCACCATTACGCATCAGGCGGCGGCCGATCTGTTCGGGCCGTTTGCTTCCCGCAACGCCGCCGAGCGTTACGCCGAAGAGCTGCTTGATCTGTTCCTGTTACGCCACTGCTACCAGGATCTCGATCCCGACCCTGCGTTCCCGGGCTGTATCTACTCCGAGATGAAAAAATGCCTGGCGCCCTGCTACGGCGGTTGTTCGGACCAGCGCTACAGCGAGGAGGCAGCCCACGTGCATGCCTTTCTGAGCACCGGGGGCAAGAGCCTGCTCAGAGAGATCGCCGCCCTGCGCGACGCCGCGTCGCAAGCCCTGGACTTCGAACGAGCAGCCGCCGAGCACGCCCGCCTCGCCAAGGTTGAAGCGGTAGCCGCGCTCGGCCCGGAAGCCTCGCGCTCGCTCGCCCACCAGTACGCGGTGATCGTGCAGCCGGCGGCCCGGTCCGGCGAGTCCGGCAGCGAACAGGTCGCGCTCTTTCTGCTCCGGCAAGGCACCTTCAGCGGCCCTGTCTTCTACTCCGTCGCGGGCATGCGCCACCCGAACGAGCAGTCCGGTTCGAGCTCCCTGTTCGCGCACCCCGTGGCGCTCGCCGCGGTCCCGCTCGAGCCCGAATCAAAGCTCACCGCCGACAAAGATATCCTCGAGGAGCGACTCGCCCGGGCGCTGGCCACACTCGAAGCCGAGCAGCGCCCCGGCTCGCGCCGGCAGCTCTGCGACGCGCTCTCGATCTTCGCCCGCTGGTACTTTCGTCCCCAGTCCAAGCGCGAGGGCGAGATTGTCTTTTTTCCGCCAGAGACGGATCCGGCGGCGACGGCCCCCGCGAAGCTCGTCCTGCGGGCCATCTCCCGCGTCTGGCGCTCGGCGCAGGCCCGGCACGCTCCGGGTGCGGAGACGACGGGCAGCACTTCGAGCGACACTGCGAGCAGGACTGCCGGTAAAAGTGCGGGCGAAAGCCCGGGCAACACTTCGGGCAACAGTGCGAGCAGCAGTTCGGGCAACAGTGGGCGCAACGCGCCGGCGCCCGTTCTGCCTGCCCCGCCCATCTTGTAACAGCGCCGGTTCCTTACTTTTGCTGCGTGAGCCAGCTCTCGAGGTTTCCCTCCTGCGCCGCACGCAACTCGACACAGTCTTGGATCCTGCTCTTGGCCCGGGCGAGAGCGCGCTCGGAGGCATGCACCTTGTGCGTTGCGAAGAATGCCTCGACCTCCTGTGGCTTCTCCGCGCTGCAGAAGCTCCCGGTCGCGCCCACCAGCGCCCCGCCCGACATCGTCGTCATCTGCGCCTGCACCTTGGACCAGTTCGCCTGGAGATAGCGCCAGGCCTCGTCACGATTCTCAAAGCCGCCCAGATCATCGCCTGACTGAGAGCCCAGCTCGCGCGCGAACACGCGGACCGAATCCTGGTTACGGACCTTTCCCGAGGCGGCGTAATCGATGGTGCGGTCGACCAGGGCCGGATCCCGGAAGCTCGAGAGCAGGGCCAGCGCCTGGGCCCGGCGAACCGGGTCGCCCGAGGTCTCAAAGACCTTCTGGAACTGGTCGAAGAGCGCTGCATCGCCATGCTGGGCCGCAACGACGAGCGCCGCAGAGGCCAGCGCCGGGTTCAGAGCATCGGGATTGGCCAGGTAGAGCTCGGTCAGGTGCCGCGCCGTGGCGATGGTTTCCGGGTCGCCCGCCAGGCCTACCGCCTTGAAGAGCAGCGCGCGCAGGGCCAGCTTGTCCGGCGTATCCGCCGCCGAGGGCATGCCGAGCTTTTCGAGCTCCGGCTTGTAGGTGGCGCGCTCCCAGGCCGCTAGCTCCGCTTGCTCCCGGGGGGTTGCGGCGATGCGGTTGTGGATCGCGGCAATCTTTTTCAGCGTGCTCTCCAGCACCTGCGCGCTCGGGTCGCCCTTGGCGGCCACGGCCAGTTCGAGCCAGGCGCCGACCGGCTGCTTGCCTGCCTGTACCTCGGCCCACTGGTCGCCGATCAGCGAGATGCGCTCCTCGGGCGTGCATTCCGCCTCCACATGCGGCAGCAGCTTCTTGTACATCTCCGGCGGGTACGCGCTGCGATAGTAGCCGACCCCGCCGGCATTCGCGAAGAAAAAGTCCCCGCTGCCGCTCGCAAGTTCACCCTGCCCGGTGGCCAGCAGCGGGCACTCGGCGCTGGCCGCTCCCTTGATGCACACCGGGACCGTCCACAGTTGCTCCCGGTCCCCGGCATGGGCGCGGGCGGCGCCCGCGCTCAGGAAGAAGCGCTGCTGGCTCGCCGTGACATGCCCGCCGCCCGGGCCGCTGGAGCCGGCGGCAAAGGTAAGCAGGGGAACGCCGGGCTGCGCGACAAAGCTCTCCATGATCCGGTCCACGGGCTTGTGGCTGGTCTCGGTTTGCGTCTTCCAAAAATCCTCTGCCGTGGCATTGCCGAACATGTGCGCCTGCAGGTATGCATGCACACCCCTGCGAAACATCTCCTCACCGAGGTAGCTCTCGACCATGTCCAGCACGGCGCCACCTTTCTGGTAGGTGATGCCGTCGAACATCTCGTTGATCTGGTCGGGCGTGTCGGCCTCGGCGCGGATGGTGCGGGTGACAGCCTGCGCATCGAGGTTGAGCGTATCGTCGAGCGAAGAGGCGACCTGCTCGGGCAGGTGCCAGTCCGGCCGCCAGGCGGCTACAGGCTTGTTCTCCATCCAGGTGGCAAAGCCCTCGTTCAGCCACAGATTGTTCCACCACTGCATGGTGACCATGTCGCCGAACCACTGGTGGGCCATCT
>CAZZYH010000117.1:0-10977 GCA_964658225.1 Vulcanimicrobiota bacterium
CGACAGACGCGACAGAAAAGACCGGTTCCCCCTTACGCCTCGCCATGCAGCCGCTGGGGATCTTCAGACCGCAGCGTCGGCAAATGCCCGCTTTCCCGTCGCCTCAGTAAGCTCACGCAGGCGCAAGTTCCCTTCCTGCTGGATTTAGGATCATGCGACCATAGAATTTGACGCGTGCTCAAGCAGAGATGAAGAAGCCAGGGGCTCTAGGATGCCAACGATCGTGGATTCGACCAAGCAAACTCTGAAGGACCCGGTATGCGGGATGCAGGTCGATCCCGCCAAGGCGGCATCTGTGGATCACCACGGAGAGACGTTTTCCTTTTGCTCGCAGGGATGCGTCACCAAGTTCCAGGCTGATCCGGACAAGTACCTGCAGGCCAGCCAAGCATCTTTGCCGAAGTCGCCGAAGGTGCCGGAGGAAGGATCGACGGCAACAAAGACGCCTGCGGACTACACCTGCCCCATGCACCCGGAAGTCCACAGGGCGGGCCCGGGAAGCTGCCCCCAATGCGGGAGGGCGCTCGAACCGGAGACAGCCGTGGCGCCCGCCACCAAGACCCGGTACACCTGCCCGATGCATCCCCAGATCCTGCGTGATGCGCCGGCGAGCTGTCCGATTTGCGGCATGGCGCTCGAACCGATGACCGTGAGTCTCGCCGAGAGCAATCCTGAACTCGCCGGCATGCAGAGACGCCTGTGGATCAGCGCCGGTTTCACCATGCCGCTGCTCGTGGCCATGGCTGCCGGTGCTGTGCCCGGGCACTCCTTGGAACAGTTTCTTGCCGGGCCCAGTCTGGGCTGGGCCGAACTGATCGTAGCCACCCCGGTTGTCCTGTGGGGCGGATGGCCCTTCTTTGAGCGGGGATGGGCTTCGATCGTCAACCGCCACCTGAACATGTTTACGTTGATCTCGATGGGCGCGGGAGCGGCCTATCTCTACAGTCTGGTTGCGGTCGTCTTCCCCCACATCTTTCCTCCGTCCTTCCGAGACAGGTCCGGGCAACTGGGACTCTACTTTGAAGCTGCGGCTGTGATCACCGTGCTCGTGCTGCTTGGTCAGGTGCTGGAGTTGAAGGCAAGGAGTGCCACCGGCGGGGCGATCCAGGCCTTGCTGGGCCTTGCCCCGAAGACCGGTCGCCGGATTGGTCCGGACGGGGTGGAGGCTGATGTTGACCTCAATGCCATCGAGATCGGCGACAGGCTGCGCGTTCGTCCCGGCGAGAAGGTTCCGGTCGATGGCGTGGTAATCGAAGGCGGCAGCTCCATCGACGAATCGATGGTCAGTGGAGAGCCGATGCCGGTGGAAAAGAAGGCCCAGGATCGGGTGACCGGGGGCACGATCAACGGTACGGGCAGCTTCGTAATGAAGACCGAGCGCGTGGGCGCGGATACCCTGCTGGCGCAGATCGTCAAGATGGTCAGCGATGCGCAGCGAACCCGGGCTCCGATCCAGAGGCTGGCCGATGTGGTCGCTTCCTACTTTGTGCCTGCGGTTCTGCTCGCGGCGATCGGCACCTTTGTCGTCTGGGCCATCTACGGGCCGCAGCCCCACTACGTGCACGCCCTCATCAATGCGGTAGCGGTGCTGATCGTTGCCTGCCCGTGCGCCCTGGGCCTGGCAACGCCGATGGCCATCATGGTGGGCACGGGTCGAGGCGCGGGAGAGGGCATTCTCGTCAGCAATGCCGAGGCCCTCGAGACCCTGGAAAAGGTAGATACTCTGGTGGTCGACAAGACCGGCACCTTAACCGAAGGCCGGCCAAAGCTTACACGCCTTCTCGCCGTTGCAGGGGTGGACGAGACGGCGATGCTGCAGGCGGCGGCAAGCCTTGAAAAGGCAAGTGAACATCCACTGGCCGCGGCGATCCTGGCCGGCGCCAAGGAGCGCAAAATCGAAGCGGTTGCTCTTGAGGGCTTCCAGTCGGTCACCGGCAAGGGGATTATAGGTACTCTCCATCGCACCCAGGTCGCTATCGGCAATGCGGCACTCATGGCGGATCTCCAGACCTCGGCGGAGCCCCTGCGGACGCAAGCTGAAGCGCTCCAGTCCGAAGGCCAGACCGTGATGTACGTTGCGCTGGGCGGCAGCTTCGCGGGATGGATCGCCGTAGCAGATCCGATCAAATCCACCACGCCCGAAGCGATCGCGCAACTGAAGAAGGAAGGGCTCCGCGTTGTGATGGTAACGGGCGACAATCACGCCACGGCTGAGGCCGTAGCGCAGAAGCTCGGCATCGAATTCGAGGCCGACGTGCTCCCGGAAAAGAAGGCGGAGGCCGTCAAGAAACTGCAAGAGCGGGGAGCCATCGTCGCCATGGCCGGCGACGGGGTCAACGATGCGCCGGCGCTCGCGCAAGCCCATGTGGGCATAGCGATGGGAACGGGCACGGACGTGGCGATGAAGACCGGCGGGATCACCCTGGTGAAGGGAGACTTGCGCGGAATCGTGAAGGCTCGGCGGCTCAGCCACCGCACCATGAACAACATCCGGCAAAATTTGTTCTTCGCGTTTTTCTATAACGCGTTGGGAGTGCCGTTGGCCGCCGGGGTGCTCTATCCAGCCTTCGGACTGCTGCTGAGTCCGATGATCGCTGCAGCTGCGATGAGCGTCAGCTCCGTCTCGGTGATCGGCAATGCACTGCGTTTGCGCAAGGCTCGTTTGTAAGAGCGGGCAGAGATGCGCACGGATGGGCACGGATGCGCCTTGCCCACCGAAGCGGGGCTCGCGCTGCCAGGACCATGCGCATGCACACGGAATCTCTCCGTGCCTGCCTGGACTCCAACCCCTACAACCTACCCGGTCAGCGGGCTGCGCGGAGCCGCTGTTACACTCGCACAAGCAGCAGGTTGCGATCTTATCCATTTTCGAGGGAGCACTCAGCATGTCAGAAGTCACCATCACTGTGCGTCCAAATGGCCCATTCCGTGTCGAGGGTCCGGTCAAGCTCGTCGATGCCAACGGGCAGCAATGGGATCTGACGGGCAAGCCGGCCATCTCGCTCTGCCGTTGCGGCGCTTCCACCAAGAAGCCGTTCTGCGATGGGATGCATAGCAAGATCGGTTTCCAGGCAGCCGAGGCCGCAGTGGCTGCCGAGCAGGCCGCCCAGGCGCCGAAGCTCGAGGCATAGGCGACCGCACGCCGTCACTCGAGACCTGCCGGCCCAGCCCCTGCGACCCACTCCTCATTTTGCGAGCAGACGTGCGAAGAGAGTTCCCGGCAGCGATGCCGAACGGCCGCCGTTGCGGGTTTTTCTGAGGCCTATGTCCCGCCTGCACTCGCCTGGCGCGCTTCGCCGATCAGCGTGACGACCAGCTGCCGGGAGCGTGGCCCGTCAAACTCCAGCAGCACAAGCCGCTGCCAGGTGCCGAGCACCAGCTCTCCCGCGGCAAAGGGTACGCTGGCAGAAGTACCCACGAGCGCTGACAGGATGTGGTCCGGGGTATGTTCCGGGTTGTGCGGGTGCCGGTAGTTGAGCTTGGGCACCATGACTTCGAATGCGTCGAGATAATCAAGATCGGTGCCGGGGTCTAGGTCCGCTGTCGTGACGGCAGCGGTGGTGTGCAGCACGTGCAGGGTCACCACGCCTTCTTCGGCGCCGCTCCGCCGCACCAGCGACTCTACCCTTTCTGTAACGTCGACCACCTCTCGCTTGCGACGCGTGCTCACTTCAAACCGTTCCATGGCAATCTCCTTGCCTGCATAGGATGTCAAACGAGGGGCGAGCTTGCGGTTGCTCGATCTGCCCGATGAAGAGGTACCTTTGGCGCAAAATAAGATCCGCCGGCAAAAGCTTCGCTTCCTGGCCGATATGGTCGGCTCTTCGCTCTTTCAGCCCATGCGCGGGTCCACGCAGCTCCCCGTGCGTGCCGGCTCCGGTGAGCTAGGCATCACCTTCATCGGCCACTCCTCCTTCCTGCTGCAGCTTGCCGGGCTCTCCGTTCTGGTGGACCCGGTCTTTGCGCACTACCTTTACGTTCTCAAGCGTCGGCGCAGGCCGGGCCTGCGCATCGCCGACCTGCCCGCAATCGATGCGGTGCTGCTCACCCACGCGCACATGGACCACCTCAACCTGCCCTCGTTGCGGCGGATCGTGCGGCATACCCTCCGCGCCTCAGGCCTGGCTCCGGCGGTGGTTGTGCCACAGGGGGTGGAGGACCTGGTCGCCGGCCTCGGCTTTTCGCAGGTCATCGCGCTCACCTGGTGGCAGGGCGCGCAGCTGCGCTCGCTTTCGCCCGCGGCCGTCGCGCCTCCAACGGTCGAGGTCACGATGACGCCGGCCCGGCACTGGGGTGCGCGGATGTTTGCGGACACGCATCGCGGATTTGGCGGCTACCTGCTGGCGGGTGCTGGGCATCGCGTCTACCACTCGGGAGACACGGCCTACTTTGACGGCTTTCGGGAGATCGGTCGCAAACTGCAGCCGCACGTCGCCTTGCTGCCGATCGGCGCCTACTACCCGGATACTTTTCGCGGTGTGCACACCAGCCCGGAAGACGCGCTGCGCGCCTTTCTCGACCTCGGCGCCGAGACCATGGTGCCGATGCACTACGGCACCTTTCGCCTCTCGCTTGAACCGATGGACGAGCCCGTGCCGCGCCTGCTTCAGGCCGCGGAACAGGCGCAGGTGCGGGATCGCATTCTGCCGCTCGCCGAGGGAGCAACGCGCATCTTTGCGGCTCGTCTCTGACCGGGCAGAACGGCGAACTGCGGGCAGCGGGCACGCTTGGGTTGAGAAAGGCCAGAGAAAAAAACGGGCTTGCGGAGTTCGCCTCAAGCGATCAAGGCTCCGGCGGCCGCGCCCCGGGGGCAATATCGTCGCCTGGTGCGGCTCGTGTATGCTGCTGCTACCAGAATGCAGGCCGCGTCCCGCCGCTGCTCTTTCCGAAGTTCCCAGGCAAGGACGAACGAGATTTCATGAAGCTGAATTTTTTTCTTTTGAAAAGCGCGCTGGTCGGCGCGCTTGGCGGGCTGCTCTTCGGCTTTGATACGGCTGTGATCTCTGGCACGACCGCGCAGCTGACCAGGGTCTTCAGCCTTACCCCGGCGCAGCTTGGGTTGACCGTCTCGATTGCGGTCTTCGGGGCCGTCATCGGCGCGGCTTCGGCAGGCAGCTTCGGACAAAGGGTGGGCAGCCGCGAGGCACTGCGCCTGATGGCCCTGCTCTACCTGGTCTCCGCAATCGGTTGCGCGATCTGCTGGAACTGGGGTTCTCTGCTGGCCTTCCGCATCATCGGCGGCCTTGGCGTGGGCGGCTCCTCTGTCTTGGGTCCGGTCTATATCGCCGAGCTCGCGCCGGCCAAGGTGCGCGGCCGCCTGGTCGGTCTTTTTCAGATCAATATCGTGATCGGCATCCTGCTAGCCTACGCCTCGAATTACGGTATCGGCGCGCTCAACCTGGGCGCGGCCGAGTGGCGCTGGGAGCTCGGCATCGCCGCATTGCCAGCCGCCATCTTCCTCGCCCTGCTGTTCGTGATCCCGCGCAGCTCACGCTGGCTGGTGACGCAAAACCGGCTCGACGAGGCCCGCAGGATTCTCCAGGCCATGGGATCGCCCGACTCCGAAGCCGAGCTTGAAGAGATGCGCCAGTCCATCCACACAGAGCGCATGGACAAGTCCGCGCCGCTCTTTACGCGCACCCTGCGCCTGCCCATCTTTCTCGCCATCTCCATCGGCCTGTTCAATCAGCTGGCCGGCATCAACGCCATCCTTTACTACTTGAACGACATCTTTCTCGCCGGCGGCTTCTCCAAGATCTCCGGCGATCAGCAGGCCGTCGCCATCGGCCTGATGAACCTCATTGCGACCCTGCTGGGCATGAGCCTGATCGACAAGCTGGGCCGCAAGACGCTGCTGCTGATCGGCTCGGTCGGCACCGCGATCTGCCTGTCCGGCGTGGCCGCGATCTTCTATAAGCAACAGCATCGCGAGTACCTGGTCTGGCTGCTGGTCGGGTACATCTTCTTCTTCGCCGTCTCCCAGGGCGCGGTCATCTGGGTCTATATCTCGGAGGTATTCCCCACCCGCGTCCGCTCCAAGGGCCAATCGCTCGGCTCCGGCTCCCACTGGATCATGAACGCGCTCATCTCGGCGGTCTTTCCCTTGATCGCCAGACGGTCCGCCGGGGCCCCCTTTGTCTTCTTCGCCGCCATGATGGTCCTCCAGTTCCTGGTCGTCCTGCTGATCTATCCGGAAACCAAGGGCGTTACCCTCGAGCAACTCCAGGCCCAGCTCGGCACGGGCTGAGCTTTTCGCCCACCGGCACTCCCGGCACATGGAAGGCCACGCCTGCCTGCGCGCAGCCGCCCCGGGGGGCCGGCGCTGAAGGCAGCGCACCCGGCTTCGCGTGTATAAGAACTGGAGAGCCGCTGCATTGGAGAAACTGTTTCTGGATCCTCGCTGCGGCTTCGCGCAAGGGCGGCGGGCGTGCACACGATCGTGGCCCTCGCCCAGATATGCGGTCCTAACCGGAGGATTTTTGCAAAAACTGGTCATCAAGTTCATTGCCGGAGCGCTGGTGCTGGTTCTGGCCCAAGGCTCCATCCGCGTTCTCGAGGCAGAGTCGGAGGGTCGCGTGGATCCCCGGGGGCCGATCGCTTCGGCCGGCGAGCCTCTGGTGAACGGCGATGGGGTGCAAGTGCTGCGCGCCGCGACCACCCTGCCCCCCGGCTTGGGGGAGTGGCAGCCGACCTGGATCTGGACGAAGGCTTCTGCGGGCTCGACGCCGATGGCGGCGCACTTGCGCCGCAGCATCACACTCGCCCCCGGGGCCGAGGTGCGCGAAGCCCTCGCCAGGGTCAGCGCCGACCAGATCTACCGCCTCTGGGTCAACGGGCACCTGGTGTCGCGAGGCCCCGCCGACCCCGGAGCCGACGTTGCGCTCTCCAAGGACTGGTCGCATGCCTGGCTCTACGACTCGGTGGACCTCAAGCCGTTCCTGCGCCCGGGGACCAACATCATTGCTGCCGAGGTGCTCGAGACCGACCTGCTTTCAAGCTACAGCCTCGGTCACCCCGGGTTTGCTTTCGAGGCCCGCATCGCCACGAGCCGGCAACCGGACGTTCTGATCAAGAGCGACAAGGACTGGCAGGCGGAGCCGGTGAACGCGTACAGCGTGGGGGACTTTGAGCCTGCGGGCACCAGGTCGCGGGGCACCGGACTTCGCTACGACGCTCGTCAGGACTCGCCCGACTGGCGCGAGGCACCGGGCCCTGGCGCAAGTGCGTCGTGGTCAGCCGCGCAGCCGGTCGAATCGGTTTGGGGAAGGCTGCTGCCGAGCCGGATTCCGCGCGGCATGGAGGTCAAATGGCCAGCCTCAAATATTGAGGACGCCACAGCCAATGTCACGGCGACGGGACCGCTCAACGAACCTTCTCACGGCATTCGGGTCGATGGTCCCGGCTCGTTCTCTCTTCGCTTCGATCGCATTCTGAGTGCGTTCGTTTCCTTGAGAGTGCACGGCCAGGCCGGCACGATCGTCACTCTGGAGCCGGCAGAGGCCAGCGTGGGTTCAAGCCCGCGCCGCTCCATGCAGCTTACGCTTCGGGACGGGGAGACAGTCTTTGAGTACCCGGAGTATGACTCCTTCTCAGCCATTCGTGTCACCGTAGCAAGTACAAATCAGCCGGTCACTTTCTCCGACATCACAGCCGAGTTCGTCTCGCAGCCGGTCGCCTATCAGGGCTCCTTTGAGAGCAGCGATGCCGGCCTCAACGCGCTGTGGAAGGCCGCCCGCTGGCAGACCCAGATCTGTATGCAGGACCATTACCTGGACTCACCCAACCACCAGGAGCCACTGGGCGACTTTGGCGATTACCTGGTAGAGGCGCTCGAAAATGAGTACGCATTCGGGGCGCCCGCACTTACGCGGCAGGATCTTGAAAAGTTTGCCGGCATTCTTTCGCATGCCGATTCGGTAAACTTTCACACCAGCTACGCGCTGCTCTGGCTGCAGACGCTGGTCGATTACTACAACTACACCGGCGACGCATCGCTCGTTCGGGAGTTAAAGCCTACCGTAGACGCGTTGCTGGACCACTTTGCAACCTTTCGGGGGAGCAACGGCATTCTCTCCGAAGCGCCCAACTACATGTTTATGGATTGGGTCACCATTGGCGGCTTTCCCACCCACCACCCTCCGGCCGTCATTGGGCAGGGTTACCTGACCGCCTTCTACTACAGGGCCCTTGCCGATGGCATGCAAGTGGCTGAAATCGGAGGCGATAGCGCGCGGAAGGCCAAGTATGCGGAGCTGCGCCGGGGCCTTGCGCTTGCCTTCGAACGCGAATTGTGGGATGAGCGCGCAGGGCTCTACCGGGACGGCAAGCCGGGCCAGAACCACATGCCTCTCGGCCGGTGGCTCCCGGCGGACACGCAGATTGAGACCCACAGCGCGCACGTGAATGCGCTTGCTGTCCTCTACGACCTTGCGCCACGGGAACGCCGGCAGGCCATCCTGGAAAAGTTGCTCGCCGCGCCTGCTTTGAATGTGCAGCCCTACTTCATGCACTTCGTCTTCGCCGCGGAGGATCATGCCGGCGTGTTCAACCGTTACGCATGGGCGCAGATGCAACGCTGGCGTCTGAACCCGGAAACGCACAGCTTCCCAGAAGACTGGCACGAGGGCGACCTGAGCCATGCCTGGGGAGGCACTCCGCTGATCCAGATGTCTTCCCGCATCCTTGGGGTGACACCGGCACTCCCGGGCTTCCAGAAGATCAGCCTTGCCCCGCACCCGAGCGGACTGAAGTTCGCAAAGGGCAGCGTACCCACCCCGCTTGGGCTGGTCTCCGTGGAGTGGTCGGAAACAGACACGGCGTTCAGTTTGCATCTTCAGGCTCCCGATGCCAGTTCTGTCGAAGTGACGCTGCCCGAGGCTCCCGCCCAGGGAGACACCCTGCTCGTGGACGGCAAAGGCGCATCGTTCGAGCCCGGTGTGGCTGCCCTGCCGATCAGCCTGACAGGCGGAGCGCACACGGTAGTGCTGCGCCATGCAGCGCCCGCCTACGCGCTCCGCTGAAGCCACTGAGCAGAGCCTCTACGAGCGCGCATCCGGTTTGGCGCACGCTCGTCGGCCGGATCCGGCTTTCATCCGCGATCGCCGCGGCACCCGTGACAGGATCGTCTACGGCTGAGCGTGCATACCAAGAACGGCCTGGGCGCGCAGCGCTGAGGCATCCTGCGGGGCCAGGCGCAATGCATGACGCAAGGCGGCGTTTGCCTCGACAAAGTTACCTTCGCTGGCGAGCACGAGGGCGAGATTGACAAATGCCTGCGTGTACTCCGGATTCTTTTCGGTCGCTCGCTGAAACAGTTTTGCCGCCTCGGCTTTTCTCCCCAGCTTTCCATACAGCACGCCCAGGTTATTTTCTGGCTCTGCGTATTGCGGATCGACGATGGCGCTCTTTTTGAACTGAGCCTCGGCCTCGGCTGTTTTCCCTTCGCGCATATCGAGGTACCCTAACTGGTTATATGCCGGCGCGTAGTCTGCATTGCGCTCGATTGCATGCTCCAGTGCTTCGCGCTCGGCCTGCAGCTCGCCCTTCTGGTCGAGCGCCAAGGCAAGGCCGTAGTAGTTATGGGCATCGTCCGGGGTTCCGGCGATCGCTTCACGATAGAGGAGGATCGAGCGCGCAGAATCCCCTGCCCGCAATGCCTGATCTGCTTGGTTGGCTTTGTCATCGGTCAACGTCTTGCGCAGCTCTTCCTGCTTCTCCTGTTGCAGAATCGAGAATTGTTTTTGAGCCTCTTCCTGCTGCCCGAGAGAGCGCAGGATCTTGCCCAGCTGGAAGTGCGCTTCGGTCGACTGGGGTCTCAGCTTGAGCGCCAGGCGCATCTGTTCGGCTGCCTGCTGGGCACTGCCAAGTCTTGCAAGCACAAAGCCCAGCGAGTAGTGCGCCTCATAGCTGTCAGGATTGAGCGCAATGGCCTCGCGCAGGTGCTGCTCCGCTTGCGCATCCTCGCCGGTATCTCGCTCGATCAGACCATTCAGGTAGAGCGCCGAGAAGTCGTGCGGCTGCTTTCGCAGAAGCTCCCTGGCGACAGGACGAGCGTTGGCATACTGCTGCAGGACGACCTGGGTATTGGCATAGGAGAGAGCAGAGTAGGGATCGTCCGGACGCATTTGCATCGCGATCTGAAACTGCTCCGCAGCGCCCGCGTATTCGCCCCGCCGTTGCAGGGCCGCACCCAGTTCAACGTGCGCCTCGAAGTTGGAGGGATCGTGAGTCAACAGAGAGCGCAGGGTAGCGATGGCCTGGTCGCGCTGATCGTTTTTCTCGTAAGCCTCTGCGAGCAGCCGCTGCACTCGTTCGTTGCTGCTGCCACTCAGCCACTGGGTGGCGGCATGAAACTGTCGTTCGGCAATCAGCGCCTTGCCCATCGCGAGCAGCGCGGGCACCGATTGGGGAGTTGCTTTGAGCACCAGCCCATATTGCTCGACAGCTTTCTCAGGTTCCCCGAGCCGCTCGAAGGCCGCCCCCAGCGCCATGAAAATCTCTGTGCCGCCGGGCTTGGATCGAAGCGCCTCTTCAAGGTGCGCAACGGCCTCTTGGTTCCGCGCACTCGCAAGCAGAGCCAGCCCGAGGTCGTAATGGGTCTCCCATGAAGCGGGATCCATCTTCAGAGCCTCTTCAAAGTTCGCGATCCCGCAGGGGATCTGGCCATGCTCAGCGAAATAGACTCCGCGCTCGTCATAGGCGGCAACCGAGGACTGCGCCCCCGGCCCAGATCCTCCTGGGCAGCTCGACGCACCCTGCGCCCGCAGGACCCCTCGCCCCATGCACGCAGCCGAGGCCAACAGCAGCATCCCCGCTCGATACAGAGAGCCGAGCGCGTGCCGCCTCACTCTTCGCCGCCGAGCGAAGGCTCGGAGCGGAAAAAGGTCAGAAGACCAACCGGAAAGCCTCCCGCCAGGTCTCACTCTGTCTTGAACCATGCCGGTACCCGTGTGCAACCAATGCAGGACCTTGCCAATG
>CAZZYH010000118.1:0-10743 GCA_964658225.1 Vulcanimicrobiota bacterium
AGATCCAGCAGATGACAGCGGCGGTGAGCCTGGTGGTGGCGCTGGGCGGGGGCTGGGATCACGCCGATCTGCCCACACCGAAGCAGGTCAGCGTCAACCTGACCGGGCCTGAGACGACGAAGACTCCGTAGCTCCGGCAAGCCCGCCTGCGCGGGTGGCGGTCCCCCAGGTGGCACCGACGCCCGCCTGCAGCGCCAAAGAGAAAAGCCCCCAGGTACTTCCCGGGGGCTTTTCTCTTTCCTGCCGCGAAGCGCGTCTGCCTGCATGGCAGACGCCGCCCCGCGGGCAGGGGGCCTCGCGGCCTACGGCAGGTAGTAGCGGAAGGAGGTCTCGACCATGTTGTCAATCGCCTTGGGCGAAAGACCGTTCGCACCGGACCAGGTGTTCCGTTCGATGTAGCTGTACTGGATCCCCTGGCGCAGGCGACCCATGGGGCCGCTGTAGTAGTTGTACCAAAGAGAAGCCGTGCCTTCCTGCAGGTCCTTGGTGTTGACGGCGCAGTTGCCGACCGAGGTCGGCGAGAAGCCGTTCACGCTGCCCGTCGATGCGCCGCCACCCACGGTGGAGCCCGGCGCCGGCTCGGTGCCGCAGCCGGAAGTGGCGAGCAGGTTGGAGCCGTAGCCCTCCGTGCCGGTGCCGTCGTTGAAGACGCGCCGGCCGTCATAGTCCCCGCCGTAATAAAGGTTCAGGTCGAGGCGCGGGGTGACATGCGCTTCCAGGAAGCCCATGCTGGAGAAGTTATGCAGCAGGGCGAACTGCGCATCCGGCCGCAAGGTCAGGTCGGCGAGCTGGGTTGTACCGTAGCGGCTGGTGCCCTCGCCGTACATGCCCTTGATGCCGATGTCGAGCTTGTTGGGCAGCGCGTGCATGCGCAGGGTGCCGCCGACCGCGCCACCGACGGTGGTGTCGTTGTAGGCGCCGGCCCCGGCGGCGACGGTGGTCGAGAGCGCCTTACCCGTCTGCCCGCTCTCGTTCGGATAGATGCGGTTGCGGAAGACACGCGCGATGCCCCACAGCTCGATGTGGGCGAACTTGGGATCGAGCGCAACCTTGGCGATCATGTCCGGCGCCGGGTTGTAGGCGTAGGTGGTCACCGGCGCGTTGAAGGCGTCCACGCTGGTGGTCGTGCCGGTGGCAGTGCCGCCCGGCACGTTGACCCCGGTCGAGCCCGGCGCGCCCGCGCCGTTATAAAGGCCGCCATTGGTTCCGGTCGCACCGGCCAGATAGTTCACCGGGCAGTAGCCGCCGGTTGAAGCCGAGCACCCGGGGGCCAGGGTCTGGGCCTGCTCGACCGCGATCGCGGCCGAGGCGAAGGGGCTCGCCTTGTAGGTGATCCGGAAGCCCGGCTGGCGCTCCCAGGTGAAGCCGACGTTGTAGTTGGTATCGATGGTGGCCGGGATCTGCTCGGTCCCGTTGACCAGCCCGTTCTTGGTCTCGGTGACCAGCGACCAGGTCTGGCCGCCGGTAAAGGTGAGGCCGTTGTGCAGCGCGGCCTCGGCCCACAGGGTGCGCTCGCGCAGCACGTAGCTGTTGGACTGATTGTTGTTCGAGGTGACCCCGGTGCCCAGGAAATCGAACTCGTAGTGCGCCCGCAGATCGGCGCCCCCGAGCTTGCCGACCGCGGTGATCGCGCCGCGTGTCTGGCGCGCGGTAAAGTTGAACTCGCTCAGCCGACCGGCATCGGAGGCGCTGAACGGGATGGCGCTGAAGGGGGTGGCGATATCGGACGAGGTCGCCCGGGTGCGATAGACCGTTTCGAAGGCCACGAAGCTGCCCACCGGCGAGATCGTGATGCCCTTGTAGCCGATCGTGTCCGGGTGCTCGATCGCTTTCTTGGTCGCGGCCTGGTCAGATTGCAGGGTGCTGGCGATCGACTGCGTATTCGCCGTCAGGTCCGTGACCGCGGTCTGCAGCGTGCCGACTGCCTGGGTGTTCTGCGCGGTGGCGGCCTGCTGGCTGGCGAGCACCTCGGTTGCTTGCTGCATGGCTTGCTGCGCCTGCTGCTGGGTCTGGGCGAGCTGCGCCTGGCTGGCGGCCAGCTGCTGTTGCAGCGTGTCGATCTGGGCCTTCTGGGCCTGCTGCTGAGACATCATGGCGTCGCGCAGAGCTTCGATCTGCTGCTGCACCGTCGGTTTCCGCTCCTTGGTGACACGGACGTGCTTGCTTTTCTTTGCCGCCGCCATTGCCATCGCCGGCGTGCTCGCTGTGGTCTGTGCATGGCCGGCAATCGCCGAAACCAAGGCCAGGCTGGCCAGCGTTTTAAGATTCGTGTTCATTGGGCCTCTCTGAGTTGGCGCAACCGAGCTCTGGGTAGCTGCCGGACACACGGATTCCCGCGCGGCGGCACATCGTGCCAACCGGAGCCTGGTGCATCCCAAGGGTTGCATCCGTTTGTTACAACAGGGCTACAATCCGGCGACAGTCCGTTGAATATCAGCGCCGCACCCCCGGCAGGACACGGTCGTTACGGCAGGCCAACCGCCCTTGCCCGGCGTTCGCCTGCGCGGCCCATCGGCCTTGGCCGCACGGGCGTGCTCTTCAGGGCGCCGGAGCCCCGGCAGCCGCATGCCCGGCGCTGATCAGGTTCGCCAGCAGCCGGTATGCGCCGGGAACGCCTTCGGGAAGCTGGCGGTAGAGCGCGTAAGCCAGGTAGATGTAGTGCCCGCGGCCATAGGGGGCCGAGAGCAGACCGCCACGCTGCGGATCCTGGCCCGCATCGGCGGTCTCGGTCAGCGCGGAGTAGCGCGGATCCCAGTGGGCGGCAAAGCCGTGCCCGCGCTCTTCGAGCCAGCCCTCAAAGTCCCCCGCGGTGATTTTGTTGGGAACCGTAAAGAGTGGGTCTGCGGGCGCGAGCAGGCGCACCGCGCTTTTCTCGTCGACCACGCGTTCGGCGGCCTCGCCCGCGCTTGCGCCGAGAGCCAGGGGATAGGGGCCGTAGTTGTGATCAAACTCCGGGGCCTGGTACTGGACCACCAGAGTTCCGCCTGCACGGACCCAGGCGAGCAGGCGCGGATTGGCCTGCGCCAGGGCCGGCTGCGCGGTGTAGGTGCGCACCCCCAGCAGGATGGTGTCGTAGCGCGAAAGATCCCCTGTGAGCAGCTGGTTTGCATCGATCAGCTGGGGCGTGATGCCGAGCTGCGCGATGGCCTGCGGCACCTGGTCGCCCGTACCCATGACGTAGCCGACGCGCAGCCCGGGGGCAACGTGCACATCAATCGGGCGCACGGTGAGCGTGGCTGCGCGGTAGAGGTTGTAGGGGCGCAGGCCCTCGTATCCAACAGTCTCAAAGCCGCGGGTGTAGACGCTGTTGCCCAGGGTGACCGCGGCGGTGATCTCGTTATCGGTCGGGTGGAGGGCAGGCGTGATGACAAAGCGCTGCCGGCGCTCTTCCCCTGGCGCGAGTGCGAGCGGCACCGAGGCCGGATCGGCGCGCCAGCCCTCCGGCAGCTTGAGCGCCAACGTGCCGGCGGCGGGGTCGCTCTGCTCATTGGTAACCATGACCGTTACAGGCAAGGTCTGCTCGCCCGAGGGCAGCACCGCCACGCTGTCCGAGAGACGGACGGAGAGCTGCGGGGTGACCACGAGCGGCTCGTAAAGCATGCCGCGCCCGTGCACCCGATGCGCCGTTTGTACGACCTGGCCCAGCCGCAGCGGGACGCCGCCGTAGTTGAATTCAGCCCATCCGCTGACCGGGTAGTCTGCGAAGGATTGGCCGAGCATCGCCGGATCGCTCAGGGTATACACAGCCTGGTCGTGCGAGCTGCGGCTGAAGGCGGCCTCGGTCGCGGCAGCATCCCGTGGCACCTCGATGCGGAAGATGGCATCGCCCACCGCACTGACGGCGACGTCCATGCCGGGCGAGGCAAGGCGGCTCACCTGCCAGCGCTCGTGCTCGGGCGTGGTCAGCCACGTACGGCTCAGCTGCACCGTTTGCCCGGCTCCCCAGCTCGCGGCCGCGGTGACATGCAGCCGGACGTCGAAGGATTGGCCGGGTGTGACATGGGTGGCGGTCGGGCTGGGATAGAGGGTAAGCACGCGCGGGTCGGTGCCGCTCGCATCCGCGTGCGGAGTCGGGGTGAGGAGCGCGTGGACCTCCAGACCCAGCGCCTCGACGAGCGCCGTGTTGAACTGCACGAGCTTGATCGCGAGCTCGCGGTTGATGTTGGCTCGATCCTCCGGGCTGAGCGCGCTGGCGTTGACCGCATCCATCAGGGCTTTTGTCTTCAGATAGCCGTCGCGCAGATCGGGTGCGATCTTTTGCGGCGCCGCCGGCGTGTAGCCCCAGAAGGCACGGTTGACGCTGCGATCGATCGCGCGCAAGGCAGCGGTGAGAAAGGCGGTATCGCCGTGTGCGAGCGTGGCCAGTCCGGGCAGCGTGGTGTCGATGCCGGAGAAGAACGTGGGATGCGTAACGGTGTCCGGCACAGGTACGAGGGTGCCGAAACGATGGTAGCTGCTGTCACTCGGCCCGGGCAGCGGAGGCGTGCCTCCCCCGTACTGGGAGCGCTGTTCGCCCCAGCCCTCGCGCGACATCTGGATGTAGGACCGGCCCAGCACCGGGTCGAAGCTTCCCTCAGGGATCGTCACATCCGCAGAGGGCGCAACCGTTGACCACTCCTTGCGGACGTAGTTGTAGAAACGGGTGGGCGCCCACTTGCCGGTCGCGTAGTCATACATGCCCTTGCTTGTGACCGGCGCAAACGGGGTGCGGGCGAAGACGGCCAGAGGTTTCCACGGGCGCAGGCCCTGGGCGATCTGGTCGGGAAACACATTCGGGTCGCCGGCAGCGAGGAAGGCTTCCTGGGCCATCTCGCCCGCAACCTGGTGATGGCCATGCCCATCGGTGATGCCGCCCACGAACACAGAGGTCAGCACCAGTGGACGGTTGATGCGCACCGCCCGCACGACGTCGTAGAGCACGCGATCGTGGCCCCACTGCGCGAGCGCTTCTTCCTTGGTCTTCGAAAAACCGTAGTCGGCGAAGTGGCCCCAGTACTGCTCGGTGCCGGAAAACTGATCGGCGCGCAGGAGCTCGTTGGTCCGGATCAGGCCCAGCGCGTCATAGGTGTCGCTGGTCATCGCGTTCTGGCCGCCCTCGCCGCGGGTAAGGGTAAGCAGCGCGGTGCGGGCGCCGAGGCCGCGCGAGGCCAGCGTCATCA
Organism: Vulcanimicrobiota bacterium; assembly: GCA_964658225.1. Taxonomy (GTDB): domain Bacteria; phylum Acidobacteriota; class Terriglobia; order Terriglobales; family Acidobacteriaceae; genus EB88. The sequence goes on from CAZZYH010000118.1 coordinate 5,160, forward strand.
TGCCGCCGTCTTCATCATCGGGGTGCGCGACGATCATCATCAGGCTGGCCCAGGTGCGGAGCTTGTTCAGCGTCTGGGCGAGGCCGGCCGCGCCGCGATCCTCAGGCAGGCTGTCGGCCTCGGGCGTGGCGGCGATGCTCGTCGCCCACGGCACCGCCTGGCCCTCTGCAGACTGTGCCAGCGAGGCGGTCATTGAAGCTGTCAGGAGCAGCAGCATGAGACCACGCAAGGCGGCCCCGGGGCTGCGGCGGACGGCTCCGCGGCGCGTGCGCCCCTTTGCTCTCGCGCCCAGCGGGTCTGCTGCGCCACAGGGGTCGCGTAAGGGCTCTGGCATCTCTGAAGTGTACAATCCCGGCACCGATGCCCAGTGCTCATCACGCGCCCAGCCTGACCCGCCACATCGGTCTTCTCAGCGGTATTGCGCTCAATGTGATGAACATGGTGGGCGTGGGTCCGTTTATCACGCTGCCGCTCGTGGTGGGGGCGATGGGCGGGCCGCAGGCGATTCTGGGCTGGATGCTGGGCGCGGTCATTGCGATCTGCGACGGTCTGGTGTGGGCGGAACTGGGGGCGGCGCTGCCGCGGGCGGGCGGGTCCTACGCGTTTCTGCGCGAGATCTATCAGCGCGAAGCGCAGAGCGCCGGCGAGCCCGGCCACCAGCCACCGGCGAGCCCGTCCGCCGGCCGCAGTGCTGCTCCCCCGGCTGAAAACGGATCCCGCTTTGACTTAGGACGCTACCTAGCTTTTCTCTACATCTGGCAACTGAGCTTTACCGCGCCCCTCTCGATCGCCTCGGGCTGCGTGGGCCTGGCCCAGTATGCGGCCTATCTGTGGCCCTGGCTCGAGCGCCCGGTTTTCGCGGGCGGCTTTTCGCCGGCCTGGACAAGCCTGCTCGCCGCCTCGGTCTGCGCGTCCACGGTGCTGCTGCTCTACCGCGGGGTCGCGGCCATTGCCCGGGTTGCCGGCATCCTGACCATCGGCGTGCTCGGAACCCTCGGGGCAGTCATCGTTGCGGGGTTTCTCCATATGCAACCGGCTCTGTTACGTTTGCCGCCCCAGGCGCTCGTCCCCGGGCACGCGTTCTTTCAAGGGCTCGGCTTTGCGACCCTGATTGCGACCTACGACTACTGGGGCTACTACAACGTCTGCTTCCTCGGCGCGGAGATACGCAACCCCGGCCGCACCATCCCGCGCGCGGTGCTGCTCTCGATCGCGCTCGTCGCCACGCTCTACCTGCTGATGCATGTGGCTGTGCTCGGTGTGATCCCCTGGCAGCAACTGGCGGCCGGCGGCAATCACGCGGCTGCGGCCATGTTGATGGAGCGGACCGAGGGTCACTGGGCCGCGGTCGCGATCAGCTGGATGATCATGTGGACCGCCTTTGCCTCGGTGGCGGCCCTGCTGCTCGGCTACTCGCGCGCGCCCTATGCCGCGGCGGTGGACGGCAACTACTTTCGCGCCTTCGCCCGGCTGCATCCTCGCTACGGATTTCCGCATATCTCCCTGCTCGCCCTGGGGGCGATGGCGATGGTCTTCTGCTTCTTTCCTCTCGCCCAGGTGATCGCCGCGCTGGTCGCAGTGCGGATCGTGCTGCAGTACGTTCTGCAGCAGACCGGTGTGATGGTGCTGCGTTGGCGCAGGCCCCGGCTGGAGCGGCCGTTTCGGATGTGGCTCTATCCGGCGCCGCCGCTGATCGCGCTGGCCGGCTTTCTCTTTCTGCTCGTCTCCCGCAAAGGCGCGCAACGCGAGCTGCTCTTCGCCGCGATCGTCGCGGTGGTCGGCAGCGTGCTCTTTTTCCTGCGCGCGCCGCGCGCGTCCTAGCCCGGCATCGTTCCCGCCGCCATCGTTCCGCCTCCGCCAAAGAGGCAGGATTCTCTGTGCAGGACCCGCTTTGATGTTGCTCGGAGCGCGTAGGCGGAACACACGCTCAAGAGCAGCGCCTGGCTGCGCGCGGGATCACCGTTGTGAAGGCAATCTTGCGGAGACCTGGGTCTCGTCTGGCTACTCGAAGGAAACTGCCACGGCCCCGAAGTGCGCAAAGGTGACCAGCACCGAGGACCCGGCACTGGCCCAGGCCTTGCCCATCCAGCTGCCGGTCGTGATCCACGCGCCACGCTGCAAGCCGCCGGTGCGTGCGGCTCCCTCGTTGGCCAGCCAGGTCACCAGGCGCAGCAGGTCGGGACCGGCGGGGTTGCCCATGCCGGCCCGGCAGCGGAGCGCGCCGTCGACGACCACCTCCACCGTCTCCGCCGCCAGGTCGATCGCCCGCCAGTCCGCTGCAGCGGGACCGTAGGCGAAGCCGCCGTTGATCTGCAGGTCGCCGATCATCGAGAGCCGGTCGGCCGCGTCCGGATCGGTGAACGCGGACTCGAGGATCTCAATGGCCGGATGCGCGCTCGCGATGGCGCGGACAACCTCCTCACGGGTGTAGGGGGCCGCGCGCACCGGCAGGTCTTCCCCGAGCAGAAAGGCGATCTCGGCCTCCACCCCGCGCAGACGGGAGTAGGTGCCGCCCAGCCGCGCGCCCGAGGCCAGGTAGCCGCCCCACAGGGGCATCGGCGCGCAGAGCGGCGCGGCCTCGGGCGAGGGTGCGCCGACCTTCCATCCCCCCAGCGGCGCGAGCGCCTCGGCGACCAGGTCCTGGAGCACGTAGGCCTGCTCGATCGTGCGTGGGCGCAGATCGACCGGCATGTCCGGCAGAGGCGCCCGTTCGCGCCGGGCCTGGAGCAGCAGCTCGGCCGCGTCGCGCATCCTGTCCCTGTTGGCTGTGCCTACTTCGCCTGTGGGCAATGTCATGCTCGCTCCCGCGTAGGTAACTTTGGCTTGGATGCCGAATCAAAGAAAGTGCAGTCCCCGGGGAGCGGCTCCTGTACCCTTTGTCTGGTCGGCAACGTTTAACAAGAGAGGGGCGCGGCGCGCGATCGGTGTGCGCAATGCCGGGCGGCTCCTTCCAGAGGTTCGCATGTTGATTGGCAAGTCCGCCCCGATTCCCAGCTCCGAGATTACCTCGCAGGCTGCATACAAGAACCGCCGCCAGTTCATGGCTGCCGCCGCCGCTGCCGGAGTGGTCGCGCTGGCCGGTGATCGGCTGCTGAGGCCGGAAGCAGTCGCCGCGGCCACCAAGCTGAACCCGGTCAAGAGCCCGCTTTCCTCTACCGGCCTCACCCCGACCGCGCTCCAGGACATCACCAGCTACAACAATTACTACGAGTTTGGCACCGACAAGGGAGATCCGTCGCGGAACGCAGGCAAGCTCAAGACCTATCCCTGGACGGTGGCCGTCGAGGGCCTGGTCAAGAAGCCGAAGAGCTTTGACATCGACCAGCTGATCAAGCTGCGCCCGCAGGAGGAGCGGATCTATCGGTTTCGCTGCGTCGAGGCGTGGAGCATGGTGATCCCCTGGGCCGGCTACTCGCTGTCGGAGTTCATCAAGCAGTGCGACCCGCTGCCCGGCGCAAAGTACGTCCAGTTTCTCTCCCTCGCCGACCCCAAGCAGATGCCGGAGATGGGCGAGTCCTCGATCCACTGGCCCTACTCCGAGGGCTTGCGGATGGATGAGGCCATGCACCCGCTGACGCTGTTGACCTTTGGCCTCTACGGGGAGCCGCTGCCCAACCAGGACGGCGCGCCGGTGCGGGTGATTGTGCCCTGGAAGTATGGCTTCAAGTCGGCCAAGGCGATCGTGAAAGTGCGCTTCCTGGACAAGCAGCCGGCCACGACCTGGAACGATCTTGCGCCGAACGAGTACGGGTTTTACTCCAACGTGAACCCCGATGTGGATCACCCGCGGTGGACTCAGAAGTCGGAGCGCGTGATCGGCGCGTCGATCTTCAAGCAGCGCCAGCCTACCCTGATGTTCAACGGGTATGGGGACCAGGTAGCGCGTTTGTACAGCGGCATGGATCTGAAAAAATACTTCTAGCGCGCCGGCCTGTCCCCGGCGTGTCTGGCGCGCGTGGCTCGAGACGCGAGCCTGGGCCGGCGGCAGGGAAGCCGTAGGCTGCCGCTTTCGCGGGAGACCTGAGCTGGCGGCTCGAGGCCAGGGCCTGAACCGGTCTCTCGTTCAGGCCGCTCCACCACGCAGTGGCCAGGCGCCGCCCAGGCGGCCGGGAAAGGAACGCGTTGCCCAACCGCTCGATCCTCACGCTGAAGGTGCTGGTGCACGCGGCCTGCCTGCTGCCCGTTCTATGGCTGGCCCGGGGCCTGGTTCATGACACCCTGGGCCCCGACCCGACCCACGCCGTGACCTTTTTCACCGGTCTCGGCACCCTGCGGCTGCTCATCCTGTCGCTGGCTGTCACGCCGGTGCGCAAGCTGGTGCCGAGGCTTTCCTGGCTGATCCGCTTCCGCCGCCTGCTGGGGCTCTACGCGTTCTTCTATGGCACGCTGCACCTGGCCACCTATGTCATTCTCTTCTCCGGCTCGAGCTGGGCGCTGATTGCCGACGATCTCCAGAAGCGCCGCTACATCTGGGCCGGCTTTACCAGCTGGACGCTGATGGTGCCGCTGGCCCTCACCTCCACCACCTGGTCGATCCGCAAGCTGGGCGGCAAGCGCTGGCAGTGGCTGCACCGGCTGGTCTACGTGTCGGCCTTCGCGGGCCTGGTGCACTTCTGGTGGCTGGTCAAGCCGGGGGTGCGGAGCCCGGTGCTGCTCACGGTGCTGTTCTGGGCGCTGATGGCGGCCAGGCCGGCACTCGGCTGGGTCGAGTCGAGGCGGCGTGCGGCGCTCGCGACCCGGGCCCCGGTGCCGGGAACTTCCTGAAAGGGAACGCCCGGCCGGGTACTGCTTGCGGGGAACGAGCCGGCCGCCGCAACTTTCGAGGCCGGCCTTGGTCCGTATCAGCAAGACGTTCGGAGGCCCGGCCATGCGCGCATCGCACCTGCTGTCTTCCCAATTGCGTTCCCGGCTGGTGTCCCAATTGCGTTCCCGGCTGCGTTTGCGGTTGCGTTTCCGGCCGAGTTTCCGCGGGCTGCGGCCAGCCTGCCTGCTCGGTGGCGCCGCGCTGCTCTTGCTCCAGCCCGGCCTGGCTCAGGCCGCAAACCAGCCCGGCCTGGGACGGGCCGCGCACGAAACCGGCCCGGCTCCGGCCGCAAACCAGCCCGGCCCGGCTCAGGCCGCGCATCAGCCCGGCGCGCCGAGACACACCCCGCACCACACGCCTGCCCGCCCCGCCGCTCAGCCCACCGGGCGCCTGGCCCCGCTGACCCGTGAAGAACAGGCCGCGCAGGTCCTCGACCGCTTTACCTTCGGTCCGCGCCCGGGCGAGGTAAGCGCGGTCGCGCGCCTCGGATGGGAGTCCTGGTTCGAGCAACAGCTCAACCCCTCCTCGCTCGACGACACGCTGCTGGCCAAGCGGTTGGCCCAGTATCCGGCCCTCGAGCTCACCCCGCAGCAGCTGGCCGTCCAGTATCCCGATGGGCAGCTGATCCGGCGCATCGCCGAAGGCAAGGCCGCGATGCCCCAGGACCCGCAGCTGGCCGGCGTCTACGAGGTGCTGCTGGCCCGCTACCGGCGCAAGCAGGCCGAAGAACAGGCCGCCGGCGCGGCCACCGCTACGCCTTAAGGGGACATTAGGCCGCAA
>CAZZYH010000119.1:0-10640 GCA_964658225.1 Vulcanimicrobiota bacterium
AGGAAAGGAGAGCAGTATATTATCCCTTACTATCCCAGACCCAGGTGCCCCAGACCCGGAACGCGCCACACTCCACACAGAAGACGCGCCAAACGCAGCGCGCCGCACCTTGCGGCGCGCTTTGTCTTTGCTCCCGGCTTCTCGGGCCCCATGGAGACGGTCCTGTACTGGCGCTGGGCGGACGGATCGAGGACAGTCAGCGTGCCTGCACCATGACGGGCTTCTCCAAGTGCACGACGCTCGAGTTTACGCCGGGAATGGTCACCGCCTGCCCGCCCGGCAGGTAGTGGGCGATCACTTCCGGGCGAGCCCACTCCAGGTCCCAGCCATTCTCGATGGCCACCAGCGTGTACCTGCCGGCGGCAATCTGGCCCAGGGTGAAGCTCCCATCCGAGTCGGCCTGGTCGCGCCTGTAAAGCGCGTGGTCGCCAAGATGTTGCGGCACCAGAACGATCATCGCCCCGGAGGCGCTCGCATCGAGCTCGGTCGCGCCGGCGTGCTCGGCTACGGGCGACCGCGCGAAGCCAGCCAGGATCGCCGAGGCGGGCGCGATCGTTGCGGCGAGTGTGACCGGCTGCGATCCTACCTGCAAGACCTGTCCGGTGAGCGGCGCGCCCTTCGCAGCTGCCTCGATCACGGCCATGGTCTGGCCCTGTGCCTGTGCCCCGATCTCGTAGGCGCCGGGGCGCACCTGGTCGAAATGAAAGACGCCGTCATGGGCGACGGTCGACAAGCTCTGGCCCCGCTGCCTGCCGGCCGGCTCAAGCGTCAGGCTGACAAATGGGGGCAGAGTGGCGCCGGCTGCCGGTCCAAGCTTGCCGGAGATCTCGGTTGCGGGCATGCCCGCTTCGGGGTCGAGGACCAGATCGCCGCCCGCGCGGATCGAAAACGACCGTCCGCCGATCTCCGCTTCGTACTCCCCCGGGGCCACACTGAGCGTCGTCGTCATGGAGCCCTTTCCGTCCCCGCAACCGGTGACGTACATGCCGACGGAGGGTACCGCGTCAGGATTCCCAAAGACCGACTGCGTAAGATTGAGGGGCCCGGCAAAGGCGCGTAGGCCACTGGGACCGTTTGCAGCTGTCGTGTAGGTGAGGTGCACGGCCGGTACGGCCTGCATATGCAGGTCGATGCGGAGGTGCTCCCCTCCTCGCACCGGGATCGGCGTGGCTGCATCCGCATCCGTCGCATCGGCATAGAAGGCGCGTGGATAGACCACATCCAGATTGTGGACCGGCGCCGGGGTCCCAGAGGCGTCCGATGGCTGCGACGCGCCGGCACTGCTTCTTGCGTACCAGGCACGCGCGGTCGCCGAGACGAAGTAGGTGCCAGGCGGTAGGTGAGCGAACTCGTAGGCTCCCAGGTCATCTGCAGTCGTGCTTTGGTAGGCGCGGATGTTGCCCAGGCCATCGTCGCTCAGGTGGTAGAGGCTTACGTGCAACTGCTCGAGCGGATCGCCGCCCGTGTCGAGAACAGAGCCGCTGATCGAGGCGCCCGGGGAGAGCCTGAGGGTGAGCCGCTCGCTCGAGGTGCCGGGACCGGTAACGATGGCCGTCGAGTACAGGCCGTGCTCCTGATAGCTGGCGGTGATAAAGCCGCGCCGGCTGCCGCGGAGCGAGTACTTGCCCGCGGGCAGGTTCTCGAAGACAAACCCACCGTCCTCGTCGGTGGTGGCAGCCTCGAGAGCGCTCGGCAGGGAAGGTCGTCGGCTGCGCCTCCCGGGCCTGGATATGGGAGTGTCGGCCGGGTCCCGCGCAACGCCCTGGACCACGCTGAGGATCGCCACCTCGACCCTGGCCAGCGGAGCGCCCGAGTCAGCATTGACGACCCGGCCCGCGATGCGATAGCCGCCCGCGGATTGGGCCAGGAGCAGGTGGCTGGCGAGGACCGAAATGCAGCCGAGCCAGGCGAGAAAGCCCGGTCGCCTCATGGCGCGCCCTCGAGGGGCAGCAGAGAGTCGATGGTGAGACTTGCCGTGCCGCCCGGCTCGATCGTCACAGCCTGGCCCTTGCCGAGGAGCGCCGCCATGGCGGCCGGATTGCGGTACTCGATCCGCAAAGGGCTCCTCGCCGCAAAGACGAGATAGCTGCCCGGCGCCACGCTGGTCAGGGTTTCGGTCCCGCTGAGCGCAAGGGTTTCGGTGCGTTCGACCGCGGTGCCTGAACGAGGAATCAGCGTGAGATACACATTGGGCGCGACCTGTCCGGAAGGGAGCAGGCTTGATGCGAAGCTGGCAGAGAGCGAGCCCATGTCATCGCGCAGCGTAACGTCAATCGGGGCGGCGGAGCCATCTGGAGAAACGGTCAGCGGAGCCTCGAGCAGGTTCACCCCGCCGCTCGTCATGGCAGCGACGTAGCCGTTGTAGGGGCGCGCGTTGACCCAGTACCTGCCCGGCGTCGCGCCTACCAGGGAGGAGGCACCGGAGGAAGCCGAGTGTTCCTCCTCCTGCATGCGGGGCCTCTGTCCCTCGGAGGCCGGGCCCCCTCCCGCGCGCTGCACGTTCAGGTCAAAGAGGTTGGTCGCGGTCAGGGGTCTCGGAGCGGAATCGTTGCCGGTCTGCGCCTGGTTCCGTGTGAACTCTACATGGAAGGTCACCGGAATCCGATGGACCGGGAGCAGGGTGATGGCTCCTGTCCGTGTGGGTGCGCCGTTCACGTCGAACTCGCGCAGGCCATCCATCTGGCGCTGGCCAAAGCTGTGGGCCTCGAGCACGTAGTGTCCGGCAGGCAGGTCGATGTGCGCCATGCCGTCCTGGGAAGAAAACCGTGGCGAGAGGCCAAGGAAGGAGTCGCTTGAGACCTCAAAGCCGATGCCGCGAGCATCCTCCGCGTTCGCGACCGGGATGGTGACGGGATAAAACGGTTCGCGGGTGAGCTCCATCTTGATGTCGGCCTGCTCGCCCGGCTTCAAGGTAAGGACGCCGGCGGCCGCGATCTCCCGTGCCGAGGGATAGAAGGCGGTGACGTAGCCGGACCGGATCTTGACCGTGCCGTCCGGCGGCAGGGCCGGCACCGGGTCGGGCGAAGCGCCCAGGTGGACCAGGTAGGCGCCGGCCGGCAGGTTGCCGAAGCGAAAGCGGCCATCGCTGGTCGCCTCGACGTTGCGATAGAGCGCCCAGTCTGCCCGCCCGTTCTCGATCTCCTGGTGGAGCAGTTGCACCTGCAGCGCATCGGGCGAATCGTCGTTTGGCAGGATCAGCTCGCCGGTGATCGATGCTTGCGGGATCAGCTCGACCCGGACCTCGCCCGTCTCCGGCACCGCGACCCTCTGGCGGCTCTCGTTGCTCATTCCGGAGGCGAATCCGGGCCGTCGGGCGGACAGCATGGTTGGACCCACCGGTACGCCGTCGAAAGCAAAGCCGCCTTCATTGTCGGTCAGCACGGACTGGCCGAACTGTTCGAGTGAGACGAGAGCGCGGGCAATCGGCTGGTGGGTGACGGCGTTCACTACGGTGCCGTGGAGGCTGGCCGCTTGCTGGGCGACGAGAGCACGGCCGAGCAGCGCCAGGGCCAGAGTGGGGAGCAGGACGGCCGGCAGCCGCCTGGACAGGTGGGTGTTCCCGCGCATCGTGCCTCCGCCGGGGGGTTGCTCAGGGTGAGACGCTTGCTTCTGATCTTTTGTTTGGTTGGCTTTTGCGGAGAGTATTGGGATGGCGCACTTCTGCCCCAGTATCAGGCAAACCGGGGCTCTTTGGACAGGGCTACGGAGGAGAGGTGCGCGAAACCGGGTGCCGGGCCCCGACACGCCCTCGCTGGCCTGTATACTCAAGCGTTCATGCGAGTCTTTGTGATCCTTCCCGCAGCGGGTATGGGCACCCGGATGGTCACCGGCCCCCCCCCGCTCAAGTACCTGCCCAAGCAGTTTCTCGAGCTGGCCGGTGTGCCGATCCTGATCCATACCCTGCGCGCCTTTGCCGGGGTGAAAAGCGTCTCCGCGCTGTATGTCGCGGTCCGGACCAGCGAACGCGAGCGGCTGGCCGCCCTGCTGGCCGGCTACGGCGCGAACGAGCCTCAAATGGTTGCGAAAGTCCGCATCGTCGAAGGCGGGGACACCCGCCAGCAGAGCGTGTCCAGGGCGTTGCGTGCGTTGGCCGAGGCCGAGGCCCCCCCGTTGGACGAGGATATCGTCCTGGTACACGACGCGGTCCGCCCGCTGATCACCGCGCCGCTCATCGAGCGCACCGTCGAGGCGGTCCTTCGCCAGGGCGCCGCGATCGTCGCCCTGCCTGCCACCGACACCATCAAGCAGGTGGAGCGCACCGCGCACGGCGCGCGCGTGACCGCGACGATTCCGCGCGAGTGTATCGTCCAGGCGCAGACGCCGCAGGGCTTCCGGTTGGGCCTGCTGCAGCGCGCCTTTGCCGAGGCCGAGGCCGAGGGCTTCTGCGGAACCGACGAGGCCAGCCTGGTCGAACGCGCCGGCATTGAAGTTGCGGTGGTGCCCGGCTCCCCAAGCAACATGAAAGTGACCCAGCCCGGCGATCTGGAACTGGCCGAGTTTTATCTGTCCCGCAAGCCGGGCGGCTAGCCGCCTGCGGGGCACGCGCTCCCGGCGCGCTTGCCGGCCCGGCAGCGGCCATGAAAATGCTCTAGTCTGATAGCAGCTTTGGCGATTGCGCGAATGACGGGGCCGAGTCCCCGAGGAACGAGACCGGATCGATGGACCTGCGCATAGGACACGGCTTTGACTCGCATGCCTTCAAGGCAGGCGTTCCCCTGTTTATCGGCGGATTAGCCATTGAGCATCATGAAGGCCTGGCCGGGCACTCCGACGGAGATGTGCTTCTGCATGCGATCACCGACGCGCTGCTGGGGGCGGTGGCGGCAGGCGATATCGGAACTTTTTTCCCGCCCAGCGATGCGCGCTGGAAAGATGCCGAGTCTTCGATCTTTCTCAATCTGGCGCTGGAAGAGATTCAGCACGCGGGCTACCGCATCATGAATGTGGACGCGACGCTGATCCTGGCCGCTCCGAAGATCTCGCCGATCGCCGGCGAGATGCGCGAGCGGTTGGCCATCCTGCTCGACGTGCTGCCCAGCGTGGTCAGCATCAAGGCCAAGACTCCGGAAGGGATGAGCATGGACCACGTGGCCCAGGCCCATGCAGTCGTTCTGCTGGAGCGGGTGGAAGATCCTTCCGAGCTGCTCAGCATGACCGCGATGATGGAGAGCCAGCGCCAGTTGGAAGACGTGGTGCGCGACCTGATCAGCGAGGTGAAGACCCCGGAGCGGCGGACGGTGGTGCCGGTCTTCGACACAGACGACATCACCTAGCCGTTTACTGGTCGTCCTTCTTGCGCGAGCGCACCTTGAACCAGATCGGCGAACCTTCAAAGCCGAAAGCCTCACGGATCTGGTTGGTCAGAAAGCGCTGATAGGAAAAGTGCAGCTCAACATCCCGGTTGGTAAACAGAATGAAGGTCGGGGGCGAGACCGCGGCCTGCGTCATGTAGAAGATACGCATGCGTTTGTTCATGGGGACGGTGGCCCGCTCAAAGTCGACCTTCTCCAGGAAGCGGTTCATCTGCCCGGTGGTGACGCGCTTTCGCCGTTCGGCAGCCACGCGGACGATCGCTTCAAGTACCCGATGCACGCCGGTGCCTTCAGACGCCGAGATAAAGACCATGGGGCAGTAGTCGAGATACTTGAGCGACTGCCGGGCCTGCTCTTCAAAGATCTTGCGATCGGCATGCGGCTTGCCGTCGGTGCGCCCGGTGGTCACCAGGTCCCACTTGTTGATGACGATGATCACCGACCGGCCGCTCTCGTGCGCGTAGCCGCCGATGGTCGCATCGGCGCTCGTGACGCCTTCGACAGCGTCGATCATCAGGACAGAAACATCGGCCGCTTCCAGGTGGCGGCGGGCCATGACCACGGAGAGTTTCTCGGCCATCTCATGCGTCTTGCCGCGGCGGCGAATGCCCGCCGTGTCGATGATGCGCAGGGTCTTGCCTTCATACTCGAGCACTTCGTCGACCGCGTCGCGCGTGGTGCCGGCGATGGGTGAGACGATCGAGCGCGCGGTGCCGGTAAGGGCGTTGAGCAGGGTCGACTTGCCGACATTGGGTCGCCCGATGATGGCGACGCGGATCTCGCGCTGCTTGTAGCCGCCGTGGGTGCGGTGCGGCGCGTCGGCTTGTTCGTCCGCTTCGACCGGGTCGTCGTCCTCCGGGAAGGGCGCAAAGGCGGGCGCCGGGAGCTCGTGCGCTGCCGGAAAGGGGAGCACGGCGAAGACTTCATCGAGCAGGTCGCCGATGTTATGGCCATGCTCAGCAGAGACCGCGGTGAGATTCGGGATGCCGAGGCGGCGGAAGTTCTCCGCCTGCGCGTCCAGTTCCTGGACGTCGATCTTGTTGACCGCGCAGAACAGCGGCTTGTTCAGCCGGCGCAGCAGGCGCGCCAGTTCGAGGTCGGAGGAGGCGAGCTCGGTGCGCCCATCGACCACCATCACGATGGCCGCGGCCTCGTCGAAGGCGAAGCGCGCCTGGGTAAAGATCTCGGTCGGGATCAGCGCCGCGTCGTCAGGCACGATGCCGCCCGTGTCGACCACGCGCGCGGTGCGGCCGGCCCAGTTCACCTCGCCGTAGATCCGGTCGCGGGTGATGCCGGGCTCATCGCCGACAATCGAGCGCCGGGTGCCGGTGACGCGATTGAAGAGCGTCGATTTGCCGACGTTGGGGCGTCCGCAGATGGCGATCAGCGGCATGCCGACCGCGTCGGCGGTGTGGGGAAGCGGGTTCGGACGGCGCACTATTTTCTTTGGGCTCATGGCTGCTTCTGGGGCACGAAGGGCTTTCCGGGGTTACGACAGGATGGCAGGGCAAACCGGGCGCTCCCCCTATTATAGGAAGAACACGCCCGCAGACTCTTTTTTCCTGGAAACCAGCCCCGACCGGCGACCTGACCGTGCCTCGCGTCCGCCAATCCGATGCGCCTGAACCCTGCCCACCGGGCGAGGCGGAAAGCGCTGCGCCCGGCGTTCCGCTCCCCTCGCTCTACGAGTTTTTCGCGCCCGGCGGGGTGCTCGCACGCTCCAGCCTGCCCTACGAGTTTCGCCGCGGGCAGTTGGAGATGGCCCAGGCAGTGGAGCGGGCGTTGGCAGAAAAGCGCCACCTGATCACCGAGGCCGGCACCGGGACCGGCAAGACGCTCGCCTACCTGTTGCCGGCGCTCCGCACCGGCCGCCGCGTGATTGTCTCGACCGGGACCAAGAACCTGCAGGAGCAGCTTTTCTTCAAGGACATTCCCTTCCTCGAGTCGCTGCTGGGGCCCCTGAGGGTCTGCTACATGAAGGGCCGAGCGAACTATCTCTGCCGCCGCAAGCTGTACGCCCTGGGCGCTGAGCCGATCCTCACGGGACTGGAAGAGATCGAGCAATACCAGGCTATCGCGCAGTGGGAGAAGAGAACGGAAACCGGCGACCGGGTAGAGGTGACGCGGCTGCCGGAGCAGAGTCCTTTGTGGGTCAAGCTCGATGCGCGTTCTGAGACCTGCCTCGGGACCACCTGCCCGGATTACGAGCGCTGCTTCATCACCGAGATGCGCCGCAAGGCAGCCGAGTCGGACATCATCATCGTCAATCACCATCTGTTCTTTGCCGATCTTGCGATTAAGCAACAGGCGGCCAATGCCCCGGACGCGGGCATTCTTCCGGATGTGGATGCGGTGATCTTCGACGAGGCGCACGAGCTTGAAGACGTGGCGTCGAGCTACTTTGGCATCGCCCTTTCCAATGTGCGGTTTGAAGAGCTGGCGCGGGACCTGGAGATGATGCTGCGGGCCAAGCACGCGTACAGCTCCGGGCTCAAGGCGACGGGCGAGCTGATGCGCGAGCGGGCGCGGATGTTCTTCGGCGCCCTGCCCCTGACGGGAGAAAGCCGGGCGCAGTTCACGCGGCGCGCGGAGTTCCTCGAAGAGCAGGGCGAGCTGTACCTGGGCCTGTTGAACGCGCTGCAGAGGGTCGAAGGCGAGCTGGAGCGTGTGCGCAACGTCGAAGAAGCGCCTGGCTTAAAGCGCCGCGCGAACGACCTGCACGAACGGCTCAAGTTCCTGATGGAGGCCGATGATCGCAACACCGTCTTCTGGATGGAGCGCCGCGGCGGCACGCGCGGGCGCGAGGCCAGCTACACCACACACCTGCAGGCCACCCCGATCGATGTTTCGGCGCTGCTGGGCGATGTGCTCTTTGAGACCTTCCCGACGGTCGTGTTGACCTCGGCCACGCTGACGGTTTCGGGCGGCTTCGAGCATATTCGCAAGCGGCTGGGACTGGGGGCAGACCAGTCGGAGGCGGCCAAGGACACCCGGGAGCTGGTTGTGCCTTCGCATTTTCGCTATGGCCAGCAGGCGCTGCTTTACCTGCCGCCCGAGATGCCGGATCCGCGCGAGCCTGGTTTCCAGGATGCTGCCGTCAGGACGATCCGCCGCGTGCTCGACCACTCGCGAGGGCGCGCCTTCTGCCTGTTCACAAGCTATGCGCAGATGCGCGAGGTCTATGAGCGGCTGCTGTGCGAGGTGGGATGGCCGCTGCTGCTGCAGGGGACTGCGCCGCGGCAGGCCTTGCTGGACGAGTTCCGGATCACGCCGAACGCGGTACTCTTTGGGACCTCGAGCTTCTGGCAGGGCGTCGATGTGCAGGGCGAGGCGCTGAGCTGCGTGATCATCGACCGGCTGCCCTTCGCCGTGCCCTCCGACCCGGTCGTGCAGGCCCGCATGCGGGCGATCGAAGACCTGGGTGGCAAGCCTTTTTTCGAATACCAGGTTCCCTCGGCGGTCCTCACGCTCAAGCAGGGATTTGGCCGGCTGATCCGCTCGCTCGAGGATCGGGGCGTGCTGGTCATGCTGGACCCGCGACTTGACCGGCAGCGCTACGGAAAGATCTTTCTGGACAGCCTGCCACCCTACCGGGTCACGCGCGATATTGCCGAGGTGGAAAGTTTTTTCTCGCAGCCGCAGCCCGCCGCCGAACCAGGGCGGCGACACCTGTAAGCTTTGATCAGGAGCCGCAGGTCGGCGCATGGCACGCAATCTCTACATTCTCGCTGCAACGCTGGGGCTGCTGGCCATGGTCTCCTGCGGCATGGCCTTGACCACCCCGCTCGCGGGCACGCCGAGCCAGGCGCCTTCGTGGAAGACGATTGGGCTGTTCCTGCTGCTGGGCAGCCTGGGAGTCGCGCTGCTGGGCACGCTGACGGCATTGTTCGAGCAGGTAGACCGCAGGGCCCAGATGCAGAAGCTGCGCCAGCGCGGCCGGCGCAGTCGCGGCTGAGTGGCCAGAATCTTCACATCTTAATGACGGCAGTTGCCGCTCGCGAAAGTGCAAACCGAATCTATGTACGAAGTAACTGTAGACGCCGAGTTTTCTTCAGGACACTACCTGCGCAACTACAAGGGTAAGTGCGAGAACCCGCACGGGCATAACTATAAGGTCCGCGTCACCCTGCGCGGCGAGACGCTCGACGAGACGGGCCTGCTGCTCGACTTTAAGGAGTTGAAGCAGATTCTCCGGCCCGTGGTCGAGTATCTGGATCACCAGATGATCAATGACCTGGAGCCTTTCGTCACAGTAAATCCCTCGGCAGAAAACCTGGCGCGGTATTTCTTTGAACAGACCAATGAGCATTTACGCGCCCTAACGGGTGGGCGTGTGCTCGTCAAAGACTGCACCGTGTACGAGACCGACACCTCGGCCGCGACTTATTACGAGTAAGTTCTACGAGTAAGTCGCGGTCGGCTTGCTTGAAGCTTGCCGAGGCGGCAAAGGGTGGCGAGGCATGGGTCGAAGCACGGGCTCACTTACTCGCGTTCAAGTACTTGTCGAAGGGGATCTCGAAGTAGAACAGCTCTTTTCCGTTTGCATCCTGCACGCGCCGAACCAGCAGCTTTGCGCCCTTGAGCGGCTGCTTGCCTAAGCCACTTACGTCGTAGAAAAGAAACCCGGCGCGGGTAGTATGCGGCTCGACGGCAAGGGCGGAGTACTCGAGCTCGTGAAAGTCGGCTTCGATCTTGGCGTCGCTGTCCTTGCCGCCGCGATGGATCGAAAGCGGCCCGATGGGAATGCGGGTGCCGATACGGTCCCGGGTGGAGACGCGGCGCTCCACATCTTCGGGCTCGCAGGCCTGGACGCGGTCGCCGATCGCCGGTACCAGGTGGATGCGTACCTGGTCGAGCGAGACGGGCTTGTCGCCGCTGTTGGTCACGATGATGCGAATCGGCAGGATGTCGTACTTGAGGTACTCGACGCGGAAGGTCTTTTGCTTGGCCGCGGTATCGTAGGGGTCGGCGGCGATGGCCAGCCGGTCGTCGGCGTGCGCGTCAAAAGCCGGGTACGTGGCTGCCTCCTTGGCGGGCGGAGGCGCCTGCTCCGCGCCGGCCCTGGAGCAGAGAGCAGCCAGAGCCAGGAGCAGCGCGAGCGCCGCGATGCCCGGGCGCCGGCAAAGAGCGTGCCTGGCCGCCTGTCGAGCGGGATCGGCCACGCCAGGAGCACGGTGCTGGGATACGGCTGGTTTCCCGGTTGCGGTGGCGGCCAGTATCATCTGCGCTATAGACACCCTCAAAGTGTACTCAGTGAGCCTGCGCCCTATCTCGAGAGTTGGCCAAGTCGCAATCTTTTTCTACAGCCTGCTGCTGGTGCTGCTGATG
>CAZZYH010000120.1:0-10293 GCA_964658225.1 Vulcanimicrobiota bacterium
AGATGTCACGCCCAGGCGACGTAGTACAGTTCGTCGCGAAAGATCCCGCACCGGCCGGCCGGGAGCAGATGCGCCAGAACGAGCGGCCCGGAAATGGGGCGAACTGCGCGGGAGCCTCGCTCTTCGTCTCCAGCCATACCCCTCTCCACGCCATCCGGTATGGGTCGGGTCCAGAGCGTACAGGCCGGCGAGGTCGCGTGGCGCCAGCAGGCGCAAGCCCACCGCCGCCCGCAAGAAGCCCCCCCCGCGTGCTGCATGCAGGACCCGCCGGGACTGCGCAAAAACGACCGGAAGCACGCGGTCGGCACGGATCGAGAAAGCGCGCAACGCCTCACCCGGCCTCGCGCTCGAACAGGAACGGGCCGCCACGCTCGCCGGCCCGCGTCTCCAGGACTTTGAGCAAAGCCCGCGCCGCATGCGAGAGCGTGCTCTGGCGCCGGTAAACCAGCCAAAGGCGACGCCTGCTGTCGAGCTCCGGCACCCGTACCTGGATCAGTTCGCCCCGCGCGACCTCTTGCTGTACAGCCAGCCCGGGCAGGATGGCCACCCCGGCCCCCATCGAAACGAAGCGCTTGATCGCCTCCAGAGACGGCAACTGCACCCCGGTATGCAGCGGCGTTTTGTAGCGCTCGAAGAGCTCTGTGATCTGCCGGCGCAGCGGCGACGCCACGCTGTGGCCGATAAAGTTCTGTGCGCCCAGCTCGGTCACCGGCACACTCGCCTGCCGCGCCAGCGGGTGCCTGCGGTCGACGACAAAAGCCACGTCGTCCTCGTAGACACAAACCGCGTCGAGCGCTTCCTGCTGTGGCCGGAAGGAAAGCACGCCGAGCTCGATCGATCGCTGCAGGATCTCTTCCGGAATCCGGCTGGCCAGCGAGCGCTGCACATAGATACTGATCTGCGGACAGGCGCTGCGATACACCTCCAGGCACGGCAGCAGGAAGTGCGAAGTGTACTCGTTGGCCGCGACCGTAAGGCGGCCGCGCGCAAGCGAACGCAACTCGTCGACCGCCGCCGCCGCCTCGCCCCGTAGCTGCAGCATCCGCTCTGCATAGCTGCGCAACACCTCGCCGGCCGCCGTGAGGGTGCCGTCCCGGGCATAGCGTTCAAAGAGCCGCTCGCCCAGCTCTTCTTCCAGGCGCCGAATCGTCTGGCTCACGGCCGGCTGGGTGCGGTGCAGCCGAATGGCTGCGCGCGAAAAGCCGCGCTCCTCAACAATGGAGAGGAAGGTTTCAAGCTGCGTCAGATCCATAAGCACATCTACCTAGCCCGAAGGGTCCCGGACCAATCATAACCTACAGTTATCATAGCCGCAGAAATTTACGCCTTGAATTATCTCCGCACGGCTGTCAGACTGGTCAGTATCAGAGTCACGAACGAGGACGCGCCTCCCATGTCGACCCAACTTGTCTTCTTCGATACCACCCTGCGCGACGGGGAGCAGTCCCCCGGCTGCAGCATGACCCGGCCCGAGAAGCTGCGACTGGCGCACGCGCTGGCTGACCTGGGCGTGGATATCCTGGAGGCTGGCTTCGCGATCTCCTCTGACGGCGATTTCGCCTCGATCCAGGCAATTGCCGCCGAGGTGCGCGGCCCGGTCATCGCATCGCTGGCGCGCGCGCGCAGGCTCGACATCGAGCGCGCCGCCGGGTCGGTCGAGCATGCCGCACAGGCACGCATCCACACCTTCCTGGCCAGCTCTGACATCCACCTGGAATTCAAACTGAAGATGACACGCGCCCAGGCACTCACCCAGACCGGGGAGATGGTCGCGCTCGCGCGCAGCTATGTCGACGACGTGGAGTTCTCCGCCGAGGATGCCACCCGCACCGATCTGGACTATCTCTGCCAGATGATCAGGGTTGCCATCGAGGCAGGGGCCGGCACCATCAACCTGCCTGATACCACCGGCTACTCGACCCCGGCAGACTACGCAGAGATGTTCCGCAACGTGCGCAGGCTCGTTCCGGAGACAGCCGGCGTCACTCTTTCGACGCACTGCCACGATGACCTCGGCCTTGCGGTCGCGAATACCGCAGCCGGCATCGAAGGGGGCGCTCGGCAGGTCGAGTGCACCATCAACGGCATCGGGGAGAGGGCCGGCAATGCGGCGCTTGAAGAGATCGCCGCGCTCCTACGAGTGCGCCAGGATCGCTATGGGGTCACCAACCGGATCGCGCTCGAGAAGCTTTACCCTGTGAGCCAGTTGCTGGGCGAGACGATCAGTTTCCGTCCCGCGCCGAACAAGGCGATCGTCGGCGAAAACGCGTTCGCCCACGAGGCCGGCATCCACCAGCACGGCATGCTCGCCAACCCGCTTACCTATGAGATCATGACGCCCGCCTCGGTCGGTCAGCCCGCGCACAAGTTTGTCCTGGGCAAGCACTCGGGACGCTCGGCCATGCGCGCTCGCCTGGCCGAGCTCGGCTACACGCTCGACGCCGAGCAGCTCGAAGCGGCATACGCCTCATTCACCGAGCTTGCCGATCGCAAGAAGGCGATCTATGACCAGGACTTATTGAACCTGGTTGCGCACCATCCGCGACGCGAAGAGCAGGTGCCTGTGAACAGTTAGTCCGGTTTTTCCGCAAGCGAGACGAGCACTGGGCCTCAGAGAGTCTGCTGAACCAACTAAGAAGAGCCGTTATCGCTAAGCGAAGCGCCCCGAACTTCTACCCAAGTTGACTGACCGCCACTTAGAGAGTACTTAGCTGCACCAGCGGGGAAAGAACCACGCATGAAGCTCCACATCACAGTAGTTGCAGGCGACGGCATCGGCCCGGAAGTGACCGCCGAAGCCCTGCGCACGCTCGGCACGGTTGCCGAACACGGCGACCACCAATTCACTTACACGCACGCCCTGATCGGGGGGGCCGCGATTGACGCTCTCGGCACGCCGTTGCCGCAGCAGACCCTCGACGCGGCACTGGCAAGCGACGCCGTCTTTTTAGGCGCAGTCGGTTCAAACAAGTTCAACCATCTGGCCCCCAGCGAACGCCCCGAAGCAGGGCTGCTCGCGATTCGCGCCGCCCTCGGCGGCTTTGCCAACCTGCGACCCGCCTTCGCGCATCCGGCCCTCGCGCATAACTCGCCGCTGCGCGCAGAAGTGATCGAAGGAGCCGATATCCTGTTTGTCCGCGAGTTGCTCGGCGGGCTTTACTTCGGCCAGCCCCGCGCGTGGGATCGCGCGAGCAATGAAGCCTGGAACACGATGCGTTATACCCGCGAGGAGATCATGCGGGTCGCCCGCATCGGCTTCGAGCTTGCAAGCGCCGCAGCAAGCTCACCTCGGTCGACAAGGCGAACGTGCTCGAGGTCTCGCAACTCTGGCGCGCCACCGTCAACGAGGCTGCCAGGGAGTTCCCGCAAGTCACCGTCGAACACGAGTTTGTCGACGCCTGTGCCATGCACCTGATGAACACGCCGCGCCGCTTCGATGTCATCCTGACCGAAAACCTGTTCGGCGACATTCTTTCCGATGAGGCCGGCGTAATCACCGGCTCGCTCGGCGTGTTGCCTTCGGCGACCATCGGCGGCAAAGTCAACTTGTACGAGCCTGTCCACGGCTCGGCCCCCGACATCGCCGATAAAGGGATTGCGAATCCGCTTGGCGCGATCCTGACCGCGGCCATGCTGCTGCGCCACACCGCCGGTCTTGAAGCGGAGGCCCGCGCGGTGGAAGCGGCGGTGCGCACGACCCTTGAAAGTGGCGCGCGCACCAAGGACCTGGCACGTGAGGGCAGCGGCGAAGTTCTTTCCACCAACGCCATGGGCACGCGCGTCCAGCGCGCACTTACGGTTCAGTTGCAGAAGCAATCGCAGATAGCTTGAGCCATCCGGAACGAGGAAGCGCTAATGGCAACACCGAAAACACTCTTTGAGAAAGTCTGGGAGCAGCACATCGTCGCTCAACCGGCAGGCGAGCCGGCCCTGCTCTATATCGACCTGCACCTGGTGCACGAGGTTACCTCCCCGCAGGCCTTTGAAGGTCTACGCCTGGCCTCGCGCTCCGTGCGCCGGCCTGACCGTACCCTCGCCACGGTGGATCACAATGTGCCGACCGATGCCAATCGTATTCATATTAAGGACCCGATCGCGGCGAAACAGGTCGAAGCCCTGCGCGAGAACTGCGCCGAGTTCGGCGTCGAACTCTTTGACGTCAATGCGCCGGAGCAAGGCATCGTGCACATGATCGGACCGGAGCTCGGTGCAACCAAGCCAGGGATGACCATTGTCTGCGGCGACTCCCATACCTCTACCCACGGAGCCTTTGGCGCGCTCGCCTTCGGCATCGGGACAAGCGAAGTCGAGCACGTACTCGCCACACAAACTCTGCCCCAATCGCGCCCCACCACCTTTCGCATCTCTGTTGAAGGCGAACTTCCGCATGGCGTCACCGCGAAAGATATCGTCCTCGGCATCATCGGCCGCATCGGCACCGATGGCGCCACCGGCTGCGTAGTCGAGTATGCAGGCTCGACGATTCGCGCCCTCTCGATGGAAGGCCGCATGACTGTGTGCAACATGAGCATCGAGGCCGGCGCGCGGGCCGGCATGATCGCCCCGGACGAAACAACATTCGCCTATCTTGAAGGGCGACGCTTTTCTCCCAAAGGCGCCGACTGGGAACACGCCAAAGAGCAGTGGCGCAAACTGCCTACAGACGCAGGCGCGGTCTTCGACCGCGAGCTACGGATCGATGCCTACGAGCTCGCGCCGTACGTCACCTGGGGTACGAGTCCCGGCATGGTGGTATCTGTAACAGACACTGTGCCTGACCCGGGAAGAGGCGCACCCGAGGCGGATCGCAAAGGCCTGGAGCGGGCCCTCGAGTACATGGCTCTTAGGCCCGGTACCCCGATTGAAGAGATCACGATTGACCGCGTCTTTCTTGGCTCCTGCACCAACGCGCGCATCGAGGACCTGCGCGCCGCGGCCAAGGTCATCCGGGGCTACCACGTGCACCCCGATGTGCGTGCAATGGTCGTGCCCGGCTCGCAGCAAGTCAAGGCGCAGGCCGAGCGCGAAGGGCTCGATCAGATTTTTCGAGAAGCAGGCTTTGACTGGCGCGAGCCCGGCTGCTCGATGTGCCTCGGCATGAACCCGGATATCCTGCAGCCCGGCGAGCGCTGCGCCTCTACGTCAAACCGCAACTTTGAAGGCCGGCAAGGTCAAGGCGGACGTACCCACCTGGTCAGCCCCGCAATGGCCGCCGCAGCCGCGATCAAAGGGCACTTCACGGATATACGCACCTGGGAGTATCTGCCCGCTTCGAAATCCACAGAGGTGCTGGTTTAATGCAAACCTTTACCAAACTGACGGCCATCGTTGCGCCGCTCGAGTTATCAAACGTCGACACCGACCAGATCATCCCCAAGCAGTTTCTCAAACGCATTGAACGCACCGGCTACGAAGATTTTCTTTTCTATGACTGGCGGCGCGAACCAGGCTTTGTGCTCAACCAGCCCGCCTACCAGGGGGCGCAGATCCTCGTCGCGGGCAAAAACTTCGGTTGCGGCTCGTCCCGCGAACATGCCGCCTGGGCCCTCACTCAGTATGGCTTTCGCTGTGTCATCGCACCCAGCTTCGCAGATATCTTCCGCTCGAACGCCGGCAAGAACGGCCTGCTCGTCGTCACTCTCGCCGAGCAAGAGGTCGAACGTATCCTGATCCAAGCCAAGACCGCTGACGGCTACGCTCTGACCGTTTCGCTCGAAGAAAATACGGTGAGCGATGCGTTCGGCTTCCGGACCTCTTTCTCGATCGATCCGTTTCGTCGCGAGTGCCTGCTGCGCGGGTTAGATGATATCGGCTTGACGCTGCGGCACGCGGACGCCATCAGCACTTACGAAATACGACACGATCAAGAAAACTGGCTCGCCGCAAGAGCATAAGCGACCATGACCGGTGAAGAGGACAAGTTGAGCCAGAGCGAAAAGCTGCATCAGATAGAGACCGCCAAGACAAACAGCGTTGCTCTTACCGAAGGACCCAGCCGGGCAGCCGCGCGCGCCATGCTGCGTGCTGTCGGCTTTACCAAGCAGGATTTGCACAAGCCGATCATCGGCATTGCCAATACCTGGACCGAGATCGGCCCATGCAACTATCACCTGCGCACCATTGCCGAGGCGGTCAAAGAAGGCATTCGGGCAGCCGGCGGGACGCCGATGGAGTTCAACACCATCACTATCTCCGACGGCATTACCATGGGCACCGAAGGCATGAAGGCTTCCCTGGTCTCGCGCGAGGTCATTGCCGACTCGGTAGAGTTAGTCGCGCGCGGCAACTTGTTTGACGGCCTGGTCGCTATCGCGGGCTGCGACAAGAATATGCCAGGCACGGTGATGGCGCTCGCCCGCCTTGATATACCCTCGCTGATGCTCTACGGCGGCTCCATCGCACCCGGCCGTCTCGGCGAGAAAGATGTGACCATCCAGGATGTGTTTGAGGCCATCGGCGCGCATTCGGCGGGCAAACTCGACGACGCAGGCCTGGAGGCGATCGAAGCCACAGCATGCCCAGGCGCAGGAGCTTGCGGAGGCCAATTTACCGCGAACACGATGGCCATGGCTTGCGAGTTTCTCGGCATCTCGCCGCTCGGCATCTCGGGTGTGCCGGCCTTTTTGGAGGCGAAGCTCGACGCATCGCGAGAGGCGGGCCGGCTCGTCATGGAAGCTGCGAAGCATGACTTACGCCCTTCAAAGATCATCACCCGCTCCTCGCTCGAGTCAGCAATCGCCAGCGTCGCGGCCTCGGGTGGCTCGACAAATGCGGTGCTGCATTTTCTGGCCATCGCCCACGAGATGGGCATTCCGCTCAGCATTGACGACTTCGACCGCATCTCGAACAACACGCCTCTGCTCTGCGACTTGAAGCCCGGCGGGAAGTATGTCGCCGTCGATTACCAGGCCGCGGGGGGAAGCCGCCTGCTCGCCAAACGCCTGCTCGAGGGGGGGCTGATCGACGGTACAGGATGGAACGTCACCGGGCACACGCTGGCCGAGGAGGCCGCTCTGGCTCAAGAAACACCTGGCCAACAAGTCATCTTCCCTGTCACGCAGGCGATCAAGCCTACCGGCGGCCTGGTGATTCTCAAGGGCAACATCGCGCCCGAGGGCTGCGTCGTCAAGGTTGCCGGCCACAAGCGCCTGACCCATCGCGGCCCCGCACGCGTTTTCGATTCGGAACAGGATGCCTTCGCCGCGATCGAGGCACGACGCATCCTTGCCGGAGACGTTTTGGTGATTCGCTATGAAGGCCCGCGCGGCGGTCCCGGCATGCGCGAGATGCTTGCCGTGACCGGAGCCATCGTCGGCATTCCGGAGTTAAGCGAAACGGTGGCGCTGCTTACCGATGGCCGCTTCTCCGGCGCAACCCGTGGGCTCATGGCGGGCCATGTTTCCCCTGAAGCCGCCATGGGCGGCCCGATCGCGGCGATCCGTGAAGGGGACACCGTCCTGTTCGATATTCCCAATCGCACGCTCTCAATTGATGTACCCGCGGAAGAGATTGAAGCACGTCTGCGCAGCTGGACCGCTCCCGCGCCGAAGTTCAAGCGCGGCATCTTTCGCAAGTATGTCGACAGTGTGTCGTCGGCATCGCTCGGAGCCGTCACCAACTAGCAGGACAATGTGCCGGTGATCGTTACCTACTATGATGAGCACCAAGAATGGAGGCTTTCGATGGCCCACGAAACACCCAATCCCGGCCAGGACCCGCAAGCCGGCAACGAGCGGGAGCAGCAGCAGTTGAGGGCGCAGTCCGCAGCAAGGCGTGCCGCGGCGGCCTCGCACGCCGATGCGCCCCCGCAACTTACCGGCGCAGAGATCGTTTGGGCAACCCTCGAGGGCGAAGGCGTGCGCGAGGTTTTCGGCTACCCTGGCGGCGCAATCCTGCCCGTTTACGATGCCATGCGCAAGTTTCCGATCCGCCATATTCTTGTGCGGCATGAGCAGGGCGCCGCGCACATGGCCGATGGGTATGCCCGCGCCTCGGGCCGCGTGGGGGTGGCGCTTGCGACCTCGGGGCCGGGTGCGACCAACCTTGTCACTGGCCTGGCGACCGCCATGCTCGATTCGATTCCGATCGTCTGCATCACGGGCCAGGTGTCGAGCAAGGCCCTCGGCTCAGACGCCTTCCAGGAAGTCGATATCACCGGCATTACGCTCCCCGTGACCAAGCACAATTATCTTGTCACCCGCGCTGAAGACATTGCGCCCGCACTGCGCGAGGCGTTTCGCATCGCGCAGACCGGCCGGCCCGGCCCGGTGCTGGTCGACATTACCAAGGATGCGCAGCAGGCGGTCGCCTCCTTTGATTTCGCCCGGGCAGAGCCCAAGCCGTACCGCCCGCACCCCATGCTCAATGCGGATTTCGCTTCGGTAACCGACGCCGCGAAGTTGATTCGTTCGGCTAAGCGCCCTGTTCTCCTCGCCGGGCACGGGGTCATCAAGGCGTCCGCGACAGAGCGCGTGATGGCCCTAGCCGAGCGCATGCAGATTCCGGTGGCGGAGACTCTGCTCGGCCTCGGCGGCTTCCCTGCCTCGCACCCGTTGTCGCTCGGCATGATGGGCATGCATGGAGAATCATGGGTCAACCAGGCCATCCAGGAAGCGGACCTGCTGATTGCTTGCGGCATGCGCTTTGACGATCGCGTGACGGGCACGCTGGCCACCTATGCGCCGCATGCCAAGAAAATTCATATCGAGATTGACCCGGCGGAGATCAACAAGAACGTCAAGGTGGATGTAGCCCTGATCGGCGACCTGGGTGAAGTGCTCGATGTGCTGCTGCCACACCTTGCACCGGTGGCGGAATCGTCACCGTGGCTGGCACATATCAACGCTTCCAAGGGGGAGCAGGCGGTGCGCGATATTCGCAACCTGCCTGATCTGGGCCACTTGTATGCCGCGCATGTGATCCACGATCTATGGAACGCGACCCGCGGCAGCGCCGTCATCGCTACCGACGTGGGACAGCACCAGATGTGGGAGGCGCAATACTACAAGCATGAGTCTCCGCGGACGCTGATCACATCGGGCGGCCTGGGAACGATGGGCTTTGCGCTGCCTGCCGGCATCGGCGCCAAGGTGGCACAACCCGAAAAAGAAGTCTGGGTGATCGCAGGCGATGGCGGCTTCCAGATGACCGCCTGCGAACTGTCGACCATCGCCCAGGAGAATCTGGACATCAATATCGCCATCATCAACAACGGCTATCTTGGTATGGTTCGGCAGTGGCAGGAGTTCTTCTACGAGAAGAATTACGCGTCCTCGCCGATCCTTTCGCCTGACTTCGTCAAACTCGCCGACGCGCATGGCATTGCCGGTGCGACGGTGCGCACGCGCGGCGAGGTCGCGGCAGCCCTGGCTGTGGCGCGTGCGACCAGGGGCCCGTTCCTGATCAATTTCCTGGTCGAGAAGGAAGAGTCGGTCTATCCGATGATACCCGCCGGGGCGGCGCTCCATGAGATGATTCGCCGGCCTGCTACAGGTCCCGATCCTATGCTCGAGTCATCCGATGATCTCTAAGGCGACCGTGAGGAATGCGTAACCATGCTGCACACATTTATCGCACTTGTTGAGGATCGGCCCGGGGTCCTGAGCCGCGTCTCGCTGCTCTTCCGGCGGCTCAACGTCAATATCTACTCGCTCTCTGTCGGGCTCTCGGAGCGGACCGGTGTCTCGCGCATGACTATCGTGGCCGAGGCGTCGCCCACCGCGAGCCATCGCATCATGGCCTCGCTGTACAAGCTTGAAAATGTGCTGGCGGTGGACGACGTAGGGCACGAAGCCAACGTGAGCCGCGAACTGGCGCTAATCAAGGTCGCGGCGACCGCAAAGACACGCTCGCATATCTTCGAGCTGGTCGAGGTATTTCGCGCGCGCATCGTCGATCTCGCGCCGGAATCGCTGATGATCGAATTAACCGGCGTCGAGAGCAAGATTGAAGGATTGATCCAGGTGCTGACCGAATCCGGTGACGAGGTGCTTGAAGTTGCGCGCACCGGGCGTATGGTTATGCGCCGCGGGCAGCATTCGAGCCGGGTGCTGAGTGCGATGCGGGTGGGCGATGACAAGCAGGCGCTGGAGACAGAGTTGCTCGATCCGGACGTGACCGGGGCGACGGAGCACCGGTTCGAGGTGTAGACGCGAGACCGGCTCGTTCTTCTCCTGCCACGTTTTTGTGTGCGAGAGCATGATACGTTTTTCTTCTTTCGAGAACTCCGTTACTTTGAAGTCAAGTGTTTCACCAACTTCGGCGAACGTACCGTCTTCTTTACCAAGATTTTTG
>CAZZYH010000121.1:0-10263 GCA_964658225.1 Vulcanimicrobiota bacterium
CCCGCAGCGGCACGAGCGGAACAGCCGCTGGGGGGTAGAAGGCAGACATGGTGGATAGATTAGGCGAAGAAAAGAAGTACATGCAAGCACAGGACGGCCTCTCCTGCGGCTGCGGCCGCCGCGCGGAACTCGCAGACTTCTCGCTGCTTGTCGTAAGGTGGTACGACCGCTGTTGCCGATCGACCTGCCCGGCGCCGGGACGCGGAGAAGCGAGGCTCGCCCACGATGCAAGAGGACACGAAGCTGGCCGCGGCCAAGCGCAGTATGGAGTTTATCGAGGACGGTATGCGCGTCGGCATCGGCACCGGCACCACGGCCAGGTATGTGACCGAGCTGCTGGGCGAGCGGGTCCGGCAAGGCTTGAAGATCGTCGGCGTGCCTACCTCGAACGCTTCAGCAGAGCTGGCGGCCAAGCATGGGATCGCGCTCACCACCTTTGCCGAGGTCCAGGAGCTCGATGTTGCCATCGACGGCGCGGACGAGATCGGGCCTGAATTGTCGCTGATCAAGGGCGGTGGCGGCGCGCTGCTGCACGAGAAGATCGTGGCCAGCGCGGCCCGGCGGTTCATCATCGTGGTTGGCGAAGGCAAGCTGGTCGATCGCCTGGGGCGGTTCCCTCTGCCGGTCGAGGTGGTGCCGTTCGCGGCGGGGCTGGTCAAAAAGAGCCTGGCCGAGCTGGGCGGTCACCCGATCCTGCGATCGGGGCCCGGCGATCGAACGCCCTACCTGACCGACGAGGGGAACTGGATCTTCGACTGTCACTTTGGGGTCATCGAGGATCCGCACGTGCTGGCTGCTGAAATTCGCTCGATCGTGGGCGTGGTCGAGCATGGAGTCTTTCTTGACATGGCCGATGCGGCGGTTGTGGCCGACGCCGAGGGCGTGCGCGTCCTGGAGCGTTAAGGGGTCTTTCCGGCAGTGGGGGAGCGCACTTTGGTGCATGGCGCGACCCGCGACAATGCATCTTGCCCGCGCCGGATCGATTGCGCGCGTAATACCATCGTAGAGAATGAAGACACAGCATGCTCACCATGCACGAGGATGGGGCAGCAGCCGGCGCGCAGCGTAGTGGCGGCGGAGAAAAAAATGTGGTGTGCGTAGCGAAGAGGAGAACACGATGCAGATTGGATTGATCGGGCTGGGCCGTATGGGCGCGAACATGGTGAAGCGCCTGATGAAGGGCGGCCACGATGCCGTCGTCTTCGACTTGAATGAGAAGGCTGTGGCTGAGCTGGCGGGCGCCGGAGCGACCGGATCGAGCTCGATCGAGGACTTTCTCGGCAAGCTCCAGACGCCGCGCGTGGTGTGGCTGATGGTGCCGGCCGGGGCGGTCGATGACATGATCGCCAAGATTGCGCCGCACCTGGAAAAGGGCGACATCCTGATCGATGGCGGCAACTCCTACTACATCGACGACATTCGTCGGTCCAAGGAGCTGGAGCCGCAAGGCATTCGCTACGTGGATGTGGGCACGAGCGGCGGCGTGTGGGGCCTGGAGCGTGGCTACTGCATGATGATCGGCGGGCAGAAAGAAGCCGTGGAGTTCCTGGATCCGATCTTCAAAACGCTTGCGCCGGGCATGGGCGATGTGCCCCGCACCAAGGGCCGCGAGAGTGCGCACGACTCCACTGCCGAGCAGGGCTACCTGCGTTGTGGGGAAGTGGGCGGCGGCCACTTTGTGAAGATGGTGCACAACGGGATCGAGTACGGGATTATGGCGGCCTATGCTGAGGGGCTCAATATCCTGAAGAACGCGAATATTGGCAAGCAGGCGGCGCAGGAACACTCGGCCGAGCTCACCCCGCTGCGCGATCCCGGGCACTACCAGTATGACTTCCCGCTGGAGGATGTGGCGGAGGTCTGGCGCCGCGGCAGCGTGATCTCAAGCTGGCTGCTGGACCTGACGGCG
Source organism: Vulcanimicrobiota bacterium (assembly GCA_964658225.1). GTDB lineage: Bacteria > Acidobacteriota > Terriglobia > Terriglobales > Acidobacteriaceae > EB88. The sequence continues at coordinate 1,910 of CAZZYH010000121.1, forward strand.
GCCGCGCTGGTGGAGCAGCCGGATCTGGCCAAGTACGGCGGAACGGTGTCGGACTCGGGCGAGGGGCGCTGGACGATTATCGCGGCCATCGATGAGGGTGTGCCTGTCGATGTGTTGAGCGCTTCGCTCTTCTCGCGGTTCTCGTCGCGGAACAATGGGGAGTTTGCCAACAAGGTGCTGTCGGCCATGCGGTTCGGGTTCGGCGGACACCTGGAGCACAAGCCCGGGAAGTAAGCGACGTAATGCATCGAGAGAGAGAAAAGGCCTCCTGCCGGGAGGCCTTTTCTCCGTGCGCAGACCTGCTCTGTCCGCACCCGATCTTCTGCCCGCAGCACGTTGAATCGCTCGGCGGGATCGGGGTCCTGCTGAGCGAAGCGACGGATCTGCGATAGAGTTTTTGCCGCTGCGGGGCAAGGGAGCGTGTGCAAGTCAGCTGGCAGAGGGCACGTGGGGGTCGTGCATGCAAGGTCAGGCGCGGATCACCCGCAGGCCCTTTTCGAGGAAGGGTGCGAGGGTCTCTTCACTCGCGCCGTTATCGGTGACCAGCGTATGGACCTCGCTCACACTGCAGATCAGCGAAGAACTGATCTTGCCGATCTTCGACGAGTCCGCAACGACGATAACTTCTTTTGCCTGGCGGACCATGGCGCGAAAGGTGAGCGCCTCGTCGGACTCAAGCGTGGTGCAGCCGCGCTCGGCGTGCAGACCGACGACGTTGAGAAAGACCTTGTCGAGGTATACATCGTCCATAAAACGGATCGCGGCCTGGCCGGTGAGCGAGAACGACCAAGCCCAGGGGAGCGTGCCGCCGGTGATCGAGGTGCGCATGCCAGGCTGGTTGCATAATTCCATGCCGATATTGATCGCGTTGGTGACGACCTTGATGTTGGTCCGGTGACGGATCGCACGACCGACTTGTGTGGTTGTTGTGCCGGCGGTGATCCCGACTGTTTCGTTTTGCTCGATCAGGTCAGCGGCTGCGAGCGCGATGCGGCGTTTCTCCGCTGCCGCGCGCTGTTCGCGCTGCTGGAACGATGTGTCGTAGCGAAAGGGCTCGTAGAGCAGCGGCTCGACGAGCATGGCGCCCCCGTGGGTCCGGCGCACTAGGCCCCGGCCTTCCAGGCGTGTCAGGTCGCGGCGAATACTCGGCGCGGAGGTGCCGATGGTCAGCAACAGGTCATCGACCGTCGCCGAGCCCTTCTCGAGCAGGAAGCGCATGATCCGTTCTTCGCGGGTGTCCGTCTTGGCTGACATGGCTTCCTAGTCTATGTGCCCTGATCGAGATGGAAGCTCAGGTGGTGAGTGACGGAGGTGCAACGCTCTCCGCGCTGCCCAGCTGTTTGTTGGGCTCGGTGCCGAGCGTGAAGACGATGGAGCCGCCGTTGGCGATTTCGGCATGGGTCACCCAGAGCTTGTCCCGTTCTTTGCCGTTCACGCGCACGGACTGAATATAAATCGCGTCGGGTGTAGGCCGCTTTGCTTCGATGGTGAGCGTTCTGCCGCGGCCGACCGCAATTGTTGCGTGATCAAAGAGCGGAGAGGTGAGCACGTAATTGGCGCTGACCGGGTCGACGGCGTAAAGCCCGAGCGCGCTCATCACGTACCAGGCCGACATCTGTCCGCAGTCCTCATTGCCTTCCAGCCCATTCGGCTCGGCGCGGTACATCGTCTCCAGCAGAGAATGTACCCGTGCCTGTGTCTTATAGGGCTGGCCTGCGTAGGTGTAGAGAAAGGCGATGTGGTGGGAGGGCTCGTTGCCATGCGCATACTGCCCTACCATGCCCGCGATGTCAGGCGGCGCGTCTGCGGGCAGGGTAGAGGCAACGGTGAAGAGCTGATCAAGCTTGGCGACAAATGGCTCGCGTCCTCCCCACAGCTCGATGTAGCCCTTCACATCGTGCTGGATGCCGAAGGTCGTTTGCCAGGCGTTCGACTCGGTATAGTCGTGATATTTCTGCGTGTGACCCATGTCGATCGGATCAAAGGGCGCGGTCCACTGGCCATCGGAGAGCTTGGCCCGGATGAACTGCGTCTGCGGATCGAATAAGTGCTTGTAGTTCTGCGAGCGCTTGCGCTGCAGTGCAGCCTCGTCGTGCGCCCCGACCTTGTCTGCTACTTTCGAGCAGCCCCAGTCGTTGTAGTCATACTCAAGGGTCTTCGATACAGACTCTTCTTCCTTGTCGGCGGGAATGTAGTTGAGCTTGCGGTAGTAACCAAGGCCGCGATAGTCATCCTCCATGTTCCGCTTCCGCATGACCTTGTACGCACGCTGCCAGTCGATCCCGGGAAAGTCCTTCACACACGCTTCCGCCATCACGCTGGCCGAGTGGTAGCCGGTCATCGTGCCGGTTTCGGTACCCTGGAGCGGCCACACCGGCATGCCTTCGGGGCTCTGCTCGGCCATGCTGATCAGGCAGTTCACCAGTTGCGGCACGCGCTCTGTCTGCATGAGGGTGAAGGCTGGATGGAGCGCGCGGAAGGTATCCCAGAGCGAATAGGAGCTGTAGTTATGCGCACCCGCGGCCAGGGTATGGATCGCGCCATCCATGCCGCGATAGCTGCCATCCACGTCATCGAACAGCGTGGGCGCTACCAGCATGTGATAAAGCGAGGTGTAGAAGATCTCCCGCTGCTTGCTGTTTGTCGTCTCGATGCGAACGCGACCGAGCTCCTGCTGCCACTTCGATTTGGCTGCGCGGCGCGTTGCGTCAAAGTCCCAATTCGACTGCTCCGCGCGCAGGTTCTTGAGCGCGTTCTCCGCACTGACTCCAGAGATGCCGACGCGCACCAGGATCTGCTGTTTGGCGCCCGTCCTGTAGTGCAGGACAGCCTTGAGACTCTTGCCCTCGACCTTCTTCGCCTCCGAGCGCGCGCCCTCTGCGACCAGCTCGGCCTTGAGGAAGGGCTCGGAAAACTGCGCCGCAAAGTAAATGTGCCGGCCCCGGCCCCAGGAGTTCACAACGCGGCCTCCGGTCAGCATGTCCGGGCCTGCAACCTCCAGGTTTGCCGTGACCACAGGACTCTCGGGGTCGTCGTAGGCGTGCGCGAGATCGAGGATGAAGTGGCTTTGCTCGCTTGACGGGAAGGTGTAGCGATGGATGCCTGTACGCTCGGTCGCCGATAGCTCGGCGAGCACTTTCGGGTCGCTCAGCAGGACCGCATAGTAGCCCGGCTCGGCGTGTTCGTCGTCGTGCGAGAAGCGAGAGCGGTAGCCGAGTTCGGGGTGTTCGCGTGTGCCCGGATCGAGCTTCACTTCGCCGACATTGGGCATCAGCAGCACATCGAGCAGGTCCCCGCAGCCGGTGCCGCTCAGGTGCGTATGGCTAAAGCCCATGATCGAGGTGTCGGCGATGTAGTAACCCGCGCACCAGTCCCAACCCTTGGTAAAGGTGTCCGGGCTCAGCTGCACGGCCCCGAAGGGCACCGTGGCGCCGGGAAAGGTGTGCCCGTGGCCGCCGGTGCCGATCCTGATGTTGACCAAGCCGGTCAAATCCTGATCCATACTGCTGCCGGATGCGGCAGAGCCGGGCTCGAGGGCGAGCGAGTTTGCCGGCTCCATGGCATCGAGCAGCGCGCCGCCTGCGGTGGCGAGCGAGAGAGCGTGAAGAAAAGTTCTTCTGGAGAGCATACGGCTTGTCCTTACCCAGTGCAGATGTTGCGTGCTGGAGATCAACCGAGCGCGTCATCGCCACCGGTGGAGAGCGAAAGCAGGGCCGCCCCTGAGCAGCGGAGCTGCGACCCTGTTGCAGCAACTTCTCTGAAGCTTGCGGTACCGCGACGCTCGATCTCTTAGGGATCATATTCCATCGATCCGTGAAGAACCAGCGACAAGGAGTGTTTGGCTGATGTAGGCTGTCGAGACCTGAACGCATCCGCGCCTTAGAATGGGCGGAGCGATTCGAGGATCGCAGAGGCGAAGCAGCGCGAACCGGCACGCCAGCGGTCTCGCACGGCAGCTGCTGCGTCCATTTGCGCCCACAGAATTGTCATTGTCCAGGACCTGGAGTTTGCATGCCCATCTTGTTTCCTACGCAGGTCTCTGTTTCACGCAGCGTAGCGGTTCGCCGACTGCAACGGGCCTTGAGCCTGCCCCACGGCGCGGGTGCGCTGGCCGCACTGGGCCTGGCGCTCGTTGGCGCCCAGGCGCATGCAGTCGAGGCGATCTCCGTCATGCCTTTGCCGCGATCGATCACCGTGCAGCCAGGCGCGCTCATGATCGGCGATACCTTCAGCGTCCAGTATGCGCGCACGCCTGACCCGCGCCTGCAGGCTGCCGGCATGCGCATGCTCGCCCGGCTCGATCGTCAATGCGGCGGGGTCTTGCGAGCGCAGAAGCTGCCCGCTGCGGGACCCGCCACGCTCTTGATCGATGTGGCGGCGGCAGGATCGGCTGTCCAGTCGCTAGACGAGGACGAGAGCTACCGGCTCGTCATTTCACCCGGCGGCGCGAAGCTCTCCGCGGCTACGGGTCTGGGAGCCATGCACGGTTTTGAGACACTGCTGCAGCTGGTAGCCACGCGCGCAGGCAGCTGCCAGTTGCCTTCCGCCACGATCGACGATAGCCCGCGATTTGCCTGGCGCGGGTTGATGGTCGATGTAAGCCGGCACTTTGAGCCGCTCGCCGAGATCAAGCGCACCCTGGATGGCATGGCAGTGGTCAAGCTGAATGTTTTTCACTGGCACCTGTCGGATGACCAGGGCTTCCGCGCCGAGAGCAGGAAGTTTCCCCGGCTCACGGGCGCCGGGTCAAACGGCGAGTTTTATACGCAGGAAGAGATGCGCGATGTGGTTGCCTATGCTGCGGCACGCGGTATCCGCGTGGTTCCGGAGTTTGACATGCCCGGCCACACGAGCAGCTGGATCCTGGCCTACCCGGAGTTTGGCGCAGGCGAGACGATCACCGAACTGCCGGTGGTCTTCGGCGTACCCCAGGCTGAGCTCGATCCATCCAACGAAAGGACGTACCGGTTCATCGATGCCTTTGTGGGTGAAATGGGCGCGATCTTTCCGGACGTCTACTTTCACATCGGCGGCGATGAGACCGAGGGCAAGGGCTGGCTGGCCAACCCGCGGATCGCGGCTTTTATGAAGGCGAAGGGTTTTCTCAAGGCGTCTGACCTGCAAGCCTATTTTAATCAGCGACTGTTACGTATTTTGGCCAAGCACGGCAAGAAGATGATCGGCTGGGACGAGATACTCAACCCCGCCCTGCCCAAGAGCATTGTGATTGAAAGCTGGCGTGGGGACGCGTCGCTTGCCCAAGGCGCGCAAAAAGGCTACTCCGGCATCCTGGCTGCGCCGTATTATCTCGACGGGGAGAAGACGTCAGAGCAGATGTTTCTGGCCGATCCGGTCCCTGCAGAGACCAAGCTCGGTGCCGACGAGCAGAAGCTGATCCTGGGGGGCGAGGCGGCCATGTGGGCCGAGCAGCTGCATTTTGAAACCATCGATTCCCGTATATGGCCGCGCACCGCGGCGATCGCCGAGCGATTCTGGTCGCCGCAGCAGGATCGGGATGTCGCCGATCTATATCGCCGGCTCAGAGTTACTTCGCTCGCGCTTGAAGATGTAGGCCTGACGCATATCAGCGGGCCTGAGCAACTGCGCCGCAACCTTGCCGGCGAGGTCCACCCGGCGGCGCTTGACGTGTTTGCCGAGGTACTCGAGCCGGTCAGCTTTGGCGAGCGTTATGATGCGCAAAAGACCGACGGGCTCACTTCGCTCAACCGGCTTGTGGATGCGGTTGTTGCCGACCCGCCCTCCCGCCAGCAGATCGCAGAGGAGGTGGATGCGGTGGTGGCGCACACCGCTGCGCCTGCGCCGGGAGCGCCCGGGAGCGGGGCTGCCGCGCAACAGCTTCGGTCCCGGTTCGAGGCCTGGCAGCAGGCTGCGCCCGAGTTAACGGTGTGGGCCGCTCGTTCGCCACGCTTGTCTGATATTGGCCCGCGTGCCGAGCAGTTAGGGGCTCTGGGGCAGGCCGGGCTGGAGGCGCTCGAGTATCTGCGCACGGCAAGCACGCCTGCAGCCGCATGGAAGACGCAGAAGCTGGCCCTGGTCGACGAGGCGGCCAAGCCGTCGGCACTGGTGCGCTTTACGTTTTTGCCTTCGCTGCGCAGGTTGATTGAAGCGGCTGCGGCGAGCAAGTAGAGCAGGCGCTCGCGCGCATGGCAGGGTCGATCGCTACGAAACCATCGACCCTGGCGCGACAGGGTCTTCGGCGCCGCGCTCGCGGGCGGCTGCGATTTGCTCCGGACGCCGCGAAGCCGTCACCGCGCTTACCGCAGCGCCGAGTCCACTTCATTCAGCCAGCCTTTAGACTTGAGCAGTTCGCGCGGCTTCGATCCATCGGAGGGACCGACGAGCCCGTCGCGCTCCATCATGTCGATCAGGTGCGCGGCGCGCCCATAGCCAATCCGCATGCGCCGCTGCAAGAGCGATGTCGAGGCCTTGCCGAACTCGAAGACCAGGCGCACCGCGTCGTCGAACAACTCGTCATCGGCGTTCGCGTCATCGTCTTCCGCATCGAGTTCGCGGCCTTTGTCGTCCTTGGGCGAGTCAAGAAATCCCTGCACATACTCGGCATCGCCCTGCGCTTTCCAGAACGCGACCACGCCGGAGATCTCCTTCTCGGTGACAAAGGGCGCATGGACGCGCTGCAGGCGCGAGGTACCGGGCGGAAGAAAAAGCATATCGCCGCGGCCCAGCAAGGACTCCGCCCCGTTCGCATCGAGAATGGTCCGGGAATCGGTCTTGCTGGCGAGACGAAAACTCATGCGTGTGGGAACGTTGGCCTTGATCAGCCCGGTGATCACATCGACCGACGGACGCTGGGTAGCCAGTACCAGGTGAATGCCGACCGCGCGGGCCATCTGCGCGAGGCGCGTGATGGCTTCTTCCACATTTGACTTGTCGAGCATCATCAGGTCGGCCAACTCGTCGATGATGATCATGATGTAGGGCAGGGGCTTGCGATCGGCCTCCGGCAGGTTGTCGAACTCGCCGTCCTCAAACATGTTGAGGGTGCCTTCGGCGAATAACCTGTTGTACTGATCGATGTTTCGAACCGAGCGGGAGGCGAGTAACTTGAGCCGACGCTCCATCTCGCGGACAGCGTTGCGCAGGGCATTGGCGGCTAACTTGGGCTCGGTGATGATCGGCGTGAACAGATGCGGGATGCCTTCGTACATGCCGAGCTCGACGCGCTTGGGATCGACCAGGATCAGGCGCACCTGCTCGGGGGTGGCCTTATAGAGAATGGACATGATCATCGCGTTGATGGCCACCGACTTGCCCGAGCCGGTCGACCCGGCGATCAGCACGTGCGGCATCGTAGCCAGGTCGGCCACGATGATGCGACCGTTGATATCTTTGCCCATCGCGATCGTGATCTTCGATTTGGATTGGGTAAAGTTCTCGGCCTCGATCACATCACGCAACCAGATTGTCTCTCGCATCGAGTTCGGCACCTGGATGCCGACTGTCGACTTGCCGGCCATACGCTCGATCAGGATGCTCTCTGCCGCCATGGCGAGACAAAGATCGTCGGCCAGGCCGGTCACGCGCGAGTATTTCACACCAGCCTCGGGGCGGAATTCGAACGTTGTGACGACCGGGCCGGGATTGATCTGGACTACCTGGCCACCGACATCGAACTCGGCGCATTTCTCAATCAGGACCTGAGCTTCTGCGCGCAGTTCTTCTTCGCGAATTACCTGCGATTCTTCTGCCCGATGCAGCAGAGTGGAGGGGGGTAGCTTGTAGGCGCTCTCAAAGCCGGCGACCATCTTCTGCGTCACGGTTACGGTGCGCACTTCGATGTCGGCGCGTTTGCTGAAGGCGATCTCGCCACTCGCAGGAGCCGAGGGCGCTGCCAGCCGCTGCTGCGCGGCCGCGTTTTCAGCCGCCCAGTCCAGCTGCGCCGCGGTGGGCGTGGCTGGCTCCGGGTCGGGGCGAAGTGCGTCCTCTTCCCAGCCGCTTGCCATGGGCCGAGGCGCGGCTGGAGCGCTGGCTTCGACGCCCGGCGCTCGATCCGCAAAGCCCCCGCGCCGCCCGGCCGGTGCTTCCGGCGTCTCGCGATCCACGGTCTGCTCGCGCAGAGAGCGCGCGGCAGACACGGCGGCCCTGGCCTCTATCTTGCTGGCCTTGACAAGGGCCTTCTGCTGCAAGGCCAGCTCCCGTGCGGCACGCTTTTCTGCCTGCACCTGGGCCCGGCGGCGCTTCCAGTTCGCATAGCGATCGCGCCATGCGGCGACAAAGGCGAAGCGGACCGCGGCCCAGTCGCGCGCTGTCGAAAAGCTGAAGCTGGTAGACAGATAGAACCCGATGCAGAGCAGGCTCGCCACCAGCACGCAGGT
>CAZZYH010000122.1:0-10247 GCA_964658225.1 Vulcanimicrobiota bacterium
CGCCCCCTGTCCGGTCGCCCCCGGTCCTGCCGCGTTGGCTCCGGCGAGCGAATCGCCCGCCCGCTGCACCGCGGCAAGTGCGGAGCGGAGCGGGCCGGCCGAAGGCGCATCCAGGGTGCCGGGCTGGGCGGAAGGCGTTGCCGCGCCTGGGCCGGGCTGCGCGGGTGCCGGGACAGCCGGCGGCAGGGGTGCGTTGGCCGCCGAGCCGGGGTTCAAGGCGGGCAAGGGGGCGCCCGGGTTCGCTCCCGCGGCGTCGCAGGCGGCGAGCTGCTCGCGAACCACCTGCACCGCATGCATGACCCGGACAGCGCGCACGTGCGGAGGCAGGTTCTCGGCGGGGAAGATGTTCAGGATGGCGACAGCTTCGGCGAGCAGGCTGCGGACGGCGGCTCGCTCGTCTTCGGGCAGGCGACTGAAGTCCGGCTGGGCGCCGGCCTGCTGCAGCAGGTTGCGTGCCACCAGGTAACGGCTCTGCGCGGCGGCGGTGCGGCCGGCGCCTACCATGCCGGCGGTCCGGGTATCGGCAAAGGTCATGGCCTTGCGATAGAGGGTGTACGCATCGGCGTCCCCATCGGCCCGCTCGAGCAGCGCGCCTACGGTCAGTTGCAAGGGGTGATTGTCCGCGGCGTTGCCGGCGGCGATCAGCAGCTGGTTGCGCGCTTCGTCGTAGCGATGCTGCGCGATCAGATAACGGGACAGCTCCAGACGCACCTCGCGACGGCGCAGAAAGCCGTCCCCGTTCCAGGTGCCGTCGAGCGCCGCCTGGTAGTGCGCGATGGCCAGCGGCACATTGCCCTGGGTGACGGCGAGCCGGGCCAGCTGCAGGTTGATCATGCCGTTGCCGGGTTCCGCCTCATGCAGGGTAGTGAAGTAGACCACCGCCTCCTGGGTGCGGCCGGCCGCGGCGAGCGCGCTGGCGAGCTCGATCTGGAGGGTGCGGTCATCGGGCGCATAGGCCAGCGCCGAGCGCAGGCTATCGATGGCCTGAAGGGGCCGGCGGCCGGCGAGCGCTGCTTCCCCCCGCGCCTGCCACCGCTGCTGCAAGCGCAGCCGGTGCGCCGCAAAGGAGTGGAAGAGCAGGTAGGTCACAAACGTCAGCGCGATGACGATCGTCAGCAGGGAAGTGAGGGCCAGCGTGTCGCGCACGATGAGCCGGTGCCTGGCGGCGCGCTCCTCGGCGGAAAATTGGGACCGCAGGACAGGGCTCACTGTTCTACTGTAGCGCTTCAGGATCGCCCCCTCGCGGCGCCGTCACTGCACCTTGGTGCTGGCCGGGTCGTTACCGGGGTGCGCCGCCCGGGAGAGGCCTTGCCCGGGGCGGCAGGCAAACCTTTTCCAAGGCAAGTTACATCTCACGCCTTGCGGCGCGGAGTTTCGGCGGCAGGCAACGCTCAAGGAGCATCGAGGATGGCATCGTCGGTTTGGAAGGGGTACATCTCGTTCGGCCTGATCTCGGTTCCGATCCGCATGTACGTCGCGGCGCGCGAGCAGCACATCAGCTTCAACCAGGTACATGCCAGCTGCGGCACACGCATCAAGCAGCAGCTCTGGTGCCCGACCGATGAGCGGGTGGTGGAGCGCGACGAGATCGTCAAGGGCTACCCGGCGCCGGACGGCGGCTATGTGACGGTGACCAACGAGGAGCTGAAACACCTGGAAGCCCAGTCCTCCCAGACCCTGTCCATCGTGCAGTTTGTGCAGCTGGACGAGGTCGACCCGCTCTACTACGAAAGCTCCTACTACACGGTCGCCGAGGAGCCGGGCCGGCGCGCCTATGCGCTGATGATGCAGGGCATGGCCCACCTGAAGCTGGGAGCCATCGCCAATATCACGCTGCACCAGAGGGAGCAGGTGGTCATGATCCGGCCCTACGCGCATGGCCTGGTGCTGCACACGCTCTACTACCCGGAAGAGGTGCGGGAGCTTGAGGAGTACGGCGCGCAGCCCGACCTGGCGCTGCAGCCCCAGGAGGTGCAGCTGGCCGAGCAGTTCATGCAGCAGCTGGCGAGTCCCTTCCATCCGGATGCGTTTACCAACACCTACCAGCAACGCGTCGAGCAGCTGATTGCAAGCAAGACGGCGGGCCAGCCCGAGCCTGCCGTCGATGCTCCGAAGAAGCCGGTCGAGAAGGTGACCAACCTGATGGACGCCCTACGCAGGAGCATCCAGGACCGCGAGGCGAAAGCCGGGGTGAAGCCGATTCGCGGGGAGTCGATGCGCGAGGAGCCGGCCATCACCGAGGGCCGCAAAGTAGGGGCCGGCACAGTAGAGGCCGACAAACCCGCACCCAAGGCCAAGCGCAAGCGAGCCAGCTAGCCGCGGCTGTCCGGCTCTGCCTTCGCCGCGCCCAGGCAGAGCCTTGGCGCCGGGTCCAAAGTCCTCGGAAGTCCAGCAAAGTCCTCGAACCTCTCCACCGCGCAGCCTGCTCGGTTCCCCTGCGCTCGTCCGCACGGGCGGTGCTCCCGGGCCGCGGCACGCCTTGTGGCGCCGGGGCCCTGGCTACAAAGGCTTCTGTGTCGAGAAGACGGCGACTCCATAGGGCGGTAGGTCGACCGACCCGCCGGTGCTCTTTCCGAGCAGATTCTCCATCCCGGCAGGTAGCTGCAGGGTTCTGCCCTCGGTGTTGTGATTGATCAAAATGACCACCGACCGGCTCCCCGCCTTCGCGGTGCGCACGCAGACCTCCACTCCTTCCGGTAAGCCGGGCACAGCGGGCTTGACGTTGCTTGCGGCGAGCAGATCGCGCGTAATCTTGGCCAGTGTCGCCGCATCCAGCCATGCGCCCACATAGGTGATCGAACCTTTCCCCACCTGGCGCGTGACCGCGGCCGGCTGCCCATCGAGCCAGCCGTTGCTCACCCCGTAGGTGGCGATGCTCTTCGTGTCCGCCGAGCGCAGGCTCAGCGACTCCGCCCACACGCTCGCCGTGCCCGCGGCCCCGGCTGCCATCACCGGGACGTCCTTGTCGAGCGCGTACCACTGGTCGACGCGGGCCCCGAGCAGGTCCAGCAGAGGACCCGGCTGGCGCTGCACGTTGAGCCCGTTGTCTTCATTCTTCATCCCCGAGCGCGGCCCGAGTAGCAGGTGACCGCCGCCACGCACATAGGCGATCAGCCGGTCGGCGGTGGCCTGCGGCAGTACATTCAAGCCCGGCGCCACGACGAACTTGTAGGCCTCGAGCGGCGCGAGCGCAGAGATCACATCGACGCCCTGGGACTGCTCCCGCAGCGGCCGGTAAAACGCGACCATCTCCCGGACCGGATCGAAGCTGCGATTGAAGCGTTGAAAATCGATCGCCCAGCGGCTGTCGAAGTCATTGATCAGCGCGACCTGCGATTTCGGCTCGGTGCCTGCAAGCGCCTTGGCCGCCTTTGCGAACTCTTCGCCGATCTGCTGCACCTCTGCATAGACCGGCACCGGCTCGCCGTCGGCGCCGACCAGCACCCCGTGGTATTCCTCCTGCCCGTTCAGGTCCGAGCGCCACTGCCAGTATTCCACCGCGTCGGCGCCGTGGCCGATCGCCTGCCAGGCCATCTCGCGTACCTGGCCCTTGTGGAGCGCGGTGTTGCTCGGTCGCCAGTTCACAAATGCCGGTTCGGTCTCCATAACCCAGAAGTTTTTCTGCTTGTATCCGCGGGCCAGGTCGTGGCGCGCGGCATTATCGGCCCAGTCGAAGACGTCGGTCGAGATGTAATCGTCCCACGCGGCAAAGTCCAGATCCTGGTGTTCCTTGTATGCGTCGAAGCCGTCGAACCAGCCCATGGTATTCGTGGTAATCAACTGCCGCTTGTCCGCGTTTGCGCGGATTACGGCGGTCTGGTTGGCGGTGTAACTGACCCAGGTATCGGTGACGAATCGTTTCCAGTCGAGCAGCAGCGCCGGGTTCTCGTTGTGCGGCCGCGCCGGGATCTCGTCGAAGCTGTCGTAGGTCTCAGACCAGTAGGCCGTGGTCCAGCGCTTGTTCAACGCCTCGGTGGTGCCGTACCTCTGCTTGAGCCAGGCGTGCCACTGCTGTTTTGCTTCCGGATCAAAGGAATCGTTGGCAAGCTCATTGTCGATCTGCCAGCCAACCACCGCCGGGTTATGGCCGTAGCGCTTGGCCATGCGCTCGGCGATGTCGCGCGCCAGCTCGCGGTACTTCGTATCTGCAAAGGAAAACTGCTGACGGTTGCCGTGCTCATCGCGGACATCCTGCTCGTCCAGGCGCAGCGTCTGCGGATACTTGGTGGTGAGCCACGCGGGCGGGGCGGCCGAGGGAGTTCCGAGCACGACGACGATGTGGTGGCGGGCCGCGGCGGCGATCGCGCGATCCAGCCACTCGAACCGGTAGTCGCCTTCAGAAGGCTCCATGGTGCTCCAGGCAAATTCACCGACGCGCACGAAGTTGATATGCGCGGCTTCCATCTTCGCCAGGTCCGGATCCCACTGCGCCTCCGGCCACTGCTCCGGGTACCAGGCCGCGCCGAGCAGGATCGGCGGGGCATTCTCAAAGGCTGTGGCCTGCGCGCGAGCGGTAAAAGGGGCGAGCAGCAAGGTGGCCGAGAGCGCGAGCGTAGAGCAGATGCGTGCCATGTGCGAGGGTGCCTTTCCGGATATGTCGCAGTGGTGGTGGCTAATTTGAAAAAACTGTCTCCCGAGCTTTTGACACAGTACGCGGTTCGAGTATGCCAAGAAAATGCCCTTCAGCGATGCGTGGGTAGCAACAACAGCGGGTCCTTCGCTTTGCCCCGGGATGCGTTCCCCCTCTGCTCGCCCGGACCCTCAGAGCGTCCGCGCAGCGCGTCGCTGCGCTCAGCCCGGCAGCAAAACGCCTGCCGAGCGATAGGTCTTGCCGCCTACGCCGGTCTCGACCACCGGCAACTCGGGCGTTGCCGTCAGCAGTTCTGCTCCGGTGTTTGTGATCAGCGCGGTGTCTTCGACCTTGCCGCCGCGGCAGGTGGGGTTCCAGGCGTAGGCCTGGGGCGCAGTCACCCTTTGTTGGCCGTCAGGCGTAGCGACCCACTCGCGTTCGAGGTAGCCACAGGCGCCGCCCTGGTGGTGCTTCTGTTCTTCGCCGGGAAAACCGGCCTCGGCATACGCGTTCTGGGCGACCCGGTAGAGCTCGGAGGCCGGCGCGCCCTCCCGGGTTGCGTGCAGCAGCTCCGCGTTTACCTTTGCGGCCACGGCAAAGCCGCGCTCGAGTTCGGCGGGCATGGGGCCGAAGTGGACAAACCGGGTGATCGAGACCGCGAGGCCCCACTTCCGCGTGCACAGGTTGATCATCCCGAAGCGGTCCAGCTGCGCTCCGCGCGCGACGGCGTGCTTGTAGTTGCGGATGCGCTGATCGACGGCCATCAGCAGCACCGAGGGCATGATCCCCTGGGAGCGCAGCAGTCGCGCCACCACGCCCTCCATGTCGTACTCGCTGTCACCCGGCTCGAGCGCCTGGAGTACGCCCTGGACGACGCCGGCGGTGGCCGCGCCCAGCCAGTGCAGGCGCAGGATCTCTGCCTCGGTGAGCGGCGCGCGCAGGGCGCCCAGGTTGGCCGGCGCGAAGCCGGGGGAGTCCGATGCGATCCGCGCGCCCGGACCCGCGATCTTCTCGATCGCCGCGCCGCTCTGGTTCGCGTACCAGGGCGAGAGGACCGGTTCGTAGCCGAGGCCGGTAAACTCTTCGGCCGCCAGCCGTGGCCCCTCATTCTCCGGTGCGAGATAGAAGCGGCGACCGTCGCGCAGCACGAGCAGGCTGGCGACCGCGGTCTCGCCCGGAATCAGCACCCGTGCTTCCACCTGGCCGGCGGTAAGCCAGGACAGGTTCTCGTGGCGGCGCAGCAGCAGGCCCTGCAGAGATTCGCGATCCAGCCATTCGGCAAGGCGGCCCTGCTTCTCCGCGAGTTCGGCTGCGCGCAGGCCGCCGCTCACCTCGTTCAGCTGCTCTAGGGTCAAGTTGGTCGTCTGGACCGGATCGCTCAACACACGTGCCTCCACGGGCGCAGGGACGCCGGCCTGAGCAAGCGTTTGCCCGCCCAGTGTACCCTGCCTCCGGCTTAGATGGCGCTTGCTTGGTGCTTTGGCCGGGGGCGCGGCCCTGAGCACAGCGGGCAGGGCGGCCAGGCTGAGCGACAATGAAGCTATGGCCGACACGCAGCTCATTATTTTCGATTGCGATGGTGTGTTGCTTGACAGCGAGCTGCTGGTCTGTTCGATGGTAAGCGAGGAGCTGACCAGCCTCGGCTACGCGATCACGCCCGCGCAGGTGGTGGAGCGGTTCGCCGGGCGTCCGGAGCCGGAGATCCTGGCCCTGATCGCCGAGGACTGGGGCCGGCCCGTGCCTGGGGCGTATCGCCAGGCGATGACGCGCCGCATCGAACACGCGTTTACGAGCGAGCTGAAGGCGATTCCGGGCGTCGCCGCGACGTTGGCCCGGATTCGCATCCCGATCTGCGTTGCCTCGAGCAGCGCGCCGGCCAAGCTCAAGCTGGGGCTGAGCTTCGTCTCGCTCTACGAGTACTTTGCGCCGGATCCCGGGGCGCCCAACATCGTGAGCGCCGCCTATGTGGCTCATGGCAAGCCCTCGCCGGATGTGTTTGTTTACGCGGCGGGCAGCATGCGTACCCCGGTTCACTGCTGCCTGGTCCTCGAGGACAGCCTGCCCGGGGTGCGCGCGGCCCGCGCGGCGGGCATGCGCGTGTTCGGCTTCACGGGCGGCAGCCACTGCCCGCCGGATCATGCGGAGCGGCTGCTCGAGGCCGGAGCCGAGCGGGTGCTGGCGGCGATCGAGGAGCTCGAAGAGGCGCTGCCGGATGCATTTGCGACGAGCGGGGCGGCGGGCGCTTACAACAGAATGTAGCGGGCGCTGATGTCGTTGTGGACCCCGGCCAGGATGCTCGCGCGCTCGATCACATTGCGCAGTTCGCGGACATTACCGGGCCAGTCATGCTTGTAGAGCGCGTCGAGGGCATCCTGGCACAGCTTGGCGCCGGGCGAAAACTTGGCCAGAAATGCGTGGCCGAGGCTGCTCAGATCGCTCATCCGCTCCCGCAAAGGGGGCAGCTGGATGGGAAACACGGCGATGCGATAGTAGAGGTCCTCGCGAAAGAGCTTGCGCTGGGTCAGCTGCTTGAGCTCAGCGTTGGTGGCCGCCACCACCCGTACATCCACCTTGAGATTGTCATTGCCGCCCAGCCGCTGGACCTCGCCCTGCTCGAGAAAGCGCAGGATCTTGCTCTGCAGCGAGAGGGGCATATCGCCGATCTCATCGAGAAACAGAGTGCCCCCGTGCGCCGCGTGGATGCGCCCGATGCGGGACTGCATGGCGCCGGTAAACGCGCCCTTGGCGTAGCCGAACAGTTCGGCCTCGAGCAGCGCCTCGGGGATCGCGGCGCAGTTGACCACCACGAAGGGGTACTTCTGACGTGGGCTGATCATGTGGATCGCCTGCGCGATCAGGTCTTTGCCGGTGCCGCTCTCGCCGGTAATCAGCACGGTCGTATCGGTCGGCGCGACCATCTGGGTCATCAGGAAAACATGCTGCATGGTGTCCGAGTCGCCCACCATGCCGCGCAGGCCCAGCTTGCCGGCAGGCACCTCGCGCAGCCGATGTTTGGGCGGGGTCTGCGGCGGGGCGGGAATCTCGCGGTGATAGAGCACCTCGCTGAGCTGCGAGGCGAGCGGGGTGGGCGACGCGCTGCCTACCAGCACCTGGCCGGTATGGGTGTTCATGGTGAGCACTTCGATCGACGGAAAACGCTCCCGCACCATGGCGCTGAACTCGTCGGCCACCAGGTCGGGCAGAAATGGGTCCAGCAGCAGCACATCGATCTGGCTTTCGAGCAGCCGTTCGAGCGCATCGGCTCCGCTGGCTGCCTCCGCCGTGAACCAGCGAGGAAGATGCAGTTTGCTCCGCAGCTGTGAGCGAAAGCCGGTATTGGGGCTGACCAGAAGTACCCCGATCGGGTTTCGATCTTCCTGGCGGAGCGTGGAAGCGCTTTGCATACTCACCTGAACCCACGCTATCGAACAAAGATGCTTTGCGCACCAGCTATCGCCTCCCGGGGCGTACTTCCGTCACACCCCGTCGCCCCCGGGCCTTCTATTTGCGCCTGTACCTTCCTTTAGTAAGCTTGCGGGCAACCCTTTCCTCTGCAATGTTAGTGCTCGTAGGTCACCAGACCGCTTCATTCCGGTATCGAGGCGAAACTGCTCAGCTGACCTGCACTCTGAGGGAAAGAGCCCGCTCATGTTTTCGATCGTTGGGATTGTGGTTGTCTTCGGCGCCGTGATCGGCGGCTTCCTTATGGAAAAAGGCAAGCTGGCTGTGCTGATCCAGCCGGCCGAGCTGGTCACCATCGGCGGTGCGGCGCTCGGAACGCTGCTGGTGGCCAATCCCATTCACATCATCAAGGGTGTGATCTCGAACCTGGTCGGGGTCATCGGCGGCTCCAAGTTCTCCAAGCAGCGCTATCTTGACACGTTGAAGATGATGTTTGCGCTCTACACCAAGGCCCGCAAGGAGGGTATGGTGGCCATTGAAGCCGACATCGAGGGCCCGGACAAGAGCCCGCTGTTCTCGAAGTATCCGGCCTTTATCAAGGATCACCATATCCGGGATTTTGTTTGCGACACGATGCGGATGGCGATCACCGGTGGCGTGACCCCGTTTGATGTCGACCAGATGATGGAGCTCGACATGGAGGTGCACCACCACGCGGCCGGCCAGCCGATCAGCGCTCTGAGCACGGTGGCCGATGCGCTGCCCGGGCTCGGCATTGTCGCCGCGGTGCTGGGCATCGTGATTACCATGGGCGCGCTCGGCGGCCCGCCGGAGGAGATCGGCCACAAGGTGGCCGCGGCGCTGGTCGGCACCTTCCTCGGCATCCTGATGTGCTACGGAGTGCTCGGTCCGCTGGCCGCGAACATGCTGAAAATCTCAGAAGATGAGCACGCCTACTACC
This sequence comes from Vulcanimicrobiota bacterium, assembly GCA_964658225.1. Classification (GTDB taxonomy): domain Bacteria; phylum Acidobacteriota; class Terriglobia; order Terriglobales; family Acidobacteriaceae; genus EB88. The sequence continues at coordinate 8,934 of CAZZYH010000122.1, forward strand.
ATGTGCTGCGCGTTTTAATGATGGCCTTCATCAAAGGCGTCTCGCCCATCCTGGCCGTCGAGGTGGCTCGCCGGGCCATCCCTGCGCATGTACGACCGGGCTTTCAGGAGGTCGAGAAGGCCTGCCGCGACAAGGGCGGCGAAGCGCCGGCGGCGGCCTAGCAGCCCTGCCCAGAGCAAGCCGGGTCTGCCCAAACCGGCCGCCCTCAACCATCCGCACGTGCGCCTTGAGGAGAAGCTGGCACCATGGCCGATGAACCGCTGCAACCCATCATTATCAAGAAGGTCGTGAGCCATGGCGGCCACCATGGCGGGGCCTGGAAGGTCGCCTACGCCGATTTTGTCACCGCCATGATGTCGCTTTTCATCGTCCTCTGGCTGCTCAGCACCGCGAGCAAGCACACCCAGGAGGTGATCGGCGGTTACTTCCGCGATCCGAATGGCACCGCGACCATGAAGGGCACAACCAAGCGCGGGGCAGCAGAGAGTCTTCCCTTGAAAAAGGAAGATATGAACAACCTGAAGAAGGCCCTGATGGAGGCCATTCAGCGGGTGGACAACCTGAAGAAGCTGGATAAGCAGATCGAGGTGACGATCACCGAAGAGGGACTTCGTATCGAGCTGCTCGAGTCGAAGAACGGGACCTTCTTTGAGACCGGCAGTCCGAAACCCACGCCCGTGCTCGGTGAGCTGTTGAAGGTGCTCTCGGCGCAGTTGGGCGAGCTGCCGAACAAGATCTCGGTAGAAGGGCACACGGATGCGAAACCGTACTCGAGCGATGCGGCCTACGGGAACTGGGAGTTGTCAGCCGATCGTGCCAACATGGCCCGGCGCCTGATGCAGGCAAGCGGGGTGCGTCCGGACCAGATCGCGCAGGTCCGCGGGTATGCCGACCAGAACCTGCGCAAGCCGGACCAGCCGACGGACGCATCCAATCGGCGCATCTCGCTGATCGTGCAGTATCTCGACCGGGACAAGGCCGCGCCCGCGCAAGCCGGCGCGGCAGGACTTTCCGGCGGCGCAGCAGCAGCGGTCAAGCAAGGCGGTGCGGCCGCCGCAGTCAAGGAAGGCGCCCCGGCCGCCGAGCCGGCGGGCGCGGCCCCGGGAGAAGCAAAGCCCGGTGCGGAGAAGTCGGGCGGGCCGCCGGAGAACGCTGCGCCCGCGGCAAAGCCTGCTCCCGGCGCGAAGCCCGGGGCGCCGTAAAGCGCTCTGGTTCTCCTCTCACGGAGCCGGGAGTGCGGCGGGGAGCGCCTGCTTGCGATCCAGGCGCCTGCACGCGATGCGATGGGTGCAGTGGGTGCGATGGGTACGATCG
>CAZZYH010000123.1:0-10147 GCA_964658225.1 Vulcanimicrobiota bacterium
TACTTCGCCTAAAATTCGCGGAATCAGCAGTTGCAACCCCGCCCGCAAACCTGCGCCGGTCCGGCAACCACCGCGCACAGCAACCCCGCGCGGCGCACGCCATGAGCTCACTCCCCCGGCGGTCTGCCGAGGATTGATCCTGCCAAAGCGCGCCCGCGCTATGTTCGCTATCCGACAGTCAATCTCGCTGCTCGACTCCTTAAGCTCGAAACACGCTCGAAGCGAGCTCGGAGCAAGCCACCAACGCGGAACCGAGCAGCTCCACGATCCTCTGCGCCCGTCTCCCCCCAGGGTCTGGTTGTCCCACCGCACCAAACGTTGTTGGAGGTCTCCCCGCGTGTCCAGAAAACTCTACTCATCCCTGCTCTGCCCCACCGAAAAGGTGACGGAAGAAGAACTTCGCACCGATGCCACCGTGCTCGAGCTCGGCCAGTCGATCGGCGCACTCAACCGGCGCGGCTTTCTCTCCTCGCTCGCCGCAGCCACGGCCGCCGCAGCCACCGTGGGCGTGCTCGGTTCCAGCCCCCAGGCCCGCGCCGCCACGGCCGGTCCCTCGATCGTCGACGTGCTGAACTTCGCCCTCAACCTCGAGTATCTCGAGTGCAATCTCTACCTCTCTGCTACCGGGCAAGGAACCGTGACCACGCTCGAGGGCGGCGGCGCGCCGATCAAGGGAGCGCCCGGCAAACTGACGCTCGACACGCAGACCTTCGCCACCGCCGCAAACCTGGCGGCCGACGAGCGCCGGCATATCGAAGTACTGCGCGCGGCCATCGTCGATCTGGGCGGTACGCCGATCCTGCAGCCGGCCATCGATTACACGCTGGGCGGCAAGATGGCCATCACCACCCAGTCGCAGTTCCTCACCGTCACCCGGCAGTTTACCGCCGTCGGCACCAGCGCCTACTCAGGCGCCGCGCAGTACCTGGTCTCGAACCTCATCGTGTTGACCGCGGCCGGCCAGATCCTCGGCGCCGAGTCCCAGCACCTCGGGGCGCTCAACTACCTGAGCAACCTGCACGGGCTGGTCGCCCCGCCGGTCGACGCGCTCGACGTGCCGCCTGTGCCGCCTGACCAGTTCACCACGCTCACCGCCACCACCGACCCCAGCACCCCGGCGCTCGGCATCGCGCGCACTCCGCAGCAGGTGCTGGGCATCGTCTACGGCGTCTCGACTGCTGCGACCACCACGCCCCCGGCCGGCAAGACCTCGGGCGGCTTCTTCCCCAGCGGCTTGAATGGAGCCATCCGGTCAACCTAGCGCCCGGGCAGACGCGCACCCAGCAGCGCGGCCTCTCTCTAGCGGAGGCTGCCGGTACTCTCGGGCAACAAGAGCGATTCTGGAGATCCAATCATGGTGAAGTACAGCAATGAAGTCCTGCCGCAGGCGGAGACCGCGGGCGAGCAGAGCGCAGTCCAGCAAACAGGCACAGCAGGCCGGCTCAACCGGCGCAACTTCCTCTTCACAGCCGGCCTGACCGCGGGCGCAGCCGGTGCACTCGGCCTCACGGCAGGCTGCGGCGGCGTTTTTGGCGTCGACCCCAGCACCGGTCCGGCCCCCTCGATCGCCGATGTACTCAATTTTGCCTTGAACCTTGAGTATCTCGAGGCCAACTTTTACCTCCACATCGCCACCGGCTCCGGCCTGCCCAGCCAGTACCAGGGCAGCAACCCGGGCAAGGTCACCGGCGGCGCATCGAAAATCAACTTTGCTGACACCAATCTCGGGGCCTTCGCAGCCCAGCTGGCCGCAGACGAGCTGGCGCACGTCCGCCTGCTGCGTGCCGGCCTGCTCGCCAACGGCATCACGCCCGTCGACCAGCCCGCGCTGAACCTGGCGGCGCTCGGCCAGGTGACCGACGATGCCTCCTTCCTGGCCATCGCGCGCGCGCTTGAAACCACAGGCGTGAGCGCCTACGAGGGCGGGCTCCAGTACCTGGCCGCGAACCTCGACGCGGTCAATTACGCGGCGCTCATCCACGTGGCCGAGGGCGAGCACGAGGGCGTCCTGCGCCAGTTCTGTATCGCCAAGGGCGTCAGCTCCCCGGCGGTGGACAAGTACGACCGTCCGCCCGCGCTCTCGACCTCGGCGGTCTTCAACACCAGCGTCCTGACCGGCTTGAACACCGCCCGCAACAGCTCCGAGGTGCTGCAGATCGTCTATGCCGCACCAGGGCAGACGGGCGTGTCCAAGGGCGGCTTTTATCCGAGCGGCCTCAACGGAAACGTGAGGACCACCTAGAGCCGTTCTCGCGCTGGGTAGAGAGCGCCTACGCGGGCCAGGTGTGACTTTTCTTGCGGGAAGAGTCATAACCGCTTTGGCCCTCGTCGCGAAGAGGGCTCTGGCTTGCGCGCGGCAAGCAGCCGCGAGAGCAGCGCGGGCCGGCGCCTCGGCGAGACCCCACAGGCGCGGCTGAAGCCGATCCCGCCGCGTCTGCGCCAGCGTCCCGCTCGGGCATGTGCGCACGCCTCTGAGCTGCTTCTGGAGCGCGTCCCGAGCGGCCCGGAGGCGTGGCGGGAGCAGGGCGTCTGGGTACGTGCTGACCCTGCCTGGACCCGGCCGCGGCCCGGGCCCGGCTGCTTGGGCCGGCGCAGTGCCCGGCGGCGCGTGCCGTGGAAGGTATCCTCAAGAAAATGAGTCCAGCTACCCGAACCCGCTCCCGAACCCGCCGCAAGAAGAAGAGAGGCATCCCGGCGTGGCTTTCCGTCTGCTGGCCACTGCTTCTCGGCCTGGCCGTCACCCCTGTGGCGGTGCGCGCAGCCAGCGTTCTCGCCCTAAGCGGCCCCTCGGCGCTCCGCCTGCTCTATCCGTATGTGGTCCTCGTGCAAGAACACGCCCATGGCTTCGCCAGCAACCAGGAGGAGACCCTGGCCCAGTGGGTCATGTACGGCCAGTTTCCGGCCTATGGATTGCTCTGGATGCTCGGTCGACGGCTCAACCCCAGCTCAGGCGGCCTGCTTGCGGCGGTCGTGGCCCACTGCGGAGGGCTGGCGGCGGCCATCTTTACAACGCCGGCCTAGTGCCTTGCGCGCGACTTTTCCCCGCGACCTGCCGTCCTCTGCAGCGAGCGCGGTCCCAGGCGGGCCGCCCCTCCTGCATCATCCGAGCACACTAACTCTGCCGTTGGCCCATCCCGCGCCCTAGACCCTCGAGCGCGGTCAGGCCGGCACTCAGCACCCGCCGTACATCGCGCGAGAGCAGCCGCTTGCCCAGCGCAAAGAGCGACGGCGGCTCGGCCTGCGGTGCAGCCGGCTTGAGAACCGGGGCCAAGGCGTCGACCAGCGAGTGGAGCGTAGCCGGATCGATCTCCCCGGCCAGGTTGACCAGCACCAGCAGGTTGCGGATGCTGCGCATCGACGCCGGCGAGGTGATCACGCTGACACTCTCGTTCAGCACCGTATCGCCCGCGCCCAGCAGCCCCCGCACCATGTCCAGCGTCTTGCTGTCGTGCAGCATCTGCAGCACGCGATACGCGTTCAGCAACGCCTCTGCATGTTCGAGCGGCGCTGCGTCCAGCCTGCGCTGGGTCTCTTCAATCGCGGGCCGGGGAACAGGCCGAAACTCGACTGCCTTTGCCATCGTCGCTAACCCTTCGTGTGGATCTGCACCAGCTCCGGCTTGAGGCCCGGCATGCGGTAGTCGGCGCGCTTCCACTTGCGCTCGACCTCGACCCCGTTCTGCGGCGTCGGGTGCCCGTTGCGGAAGTTGAGAGGCCGCAGGGGGTTTTCGCCCTGCCAGGCGAGCGGCCTCATCTTGACCGATAGCTCCTTGTAAGCGGGCGTGTGCGTATCCGGGTCCGTGGCTTTGCCGGTCAGCACGTTCACCGGGTCCTGGGGCGAGTTGAGCGGCACGAACAGCTGGTTGCCGCGAACCCGGTCGGTGATCAGGGCCCGGGTGCGGAGTTTGCCGCGGCGTGAGATCAGATCGACCCACTGGCCGGTCTTGACCTTGTATTTTTCCGCGGCTTCAGGCGAGACCTCGACCCAGCGCTCCGGCGTCTCCTGGTGGATACCCTCGACGCGCGTCGTCATGTTCCCTTCGTGGAAGTGCTCGAGCAGCCGGCCGTTGTTGAGGTGAAACTCGTACTCGGCATCCTCTGATTCGGAGGGCGGCCGATACGCGAGCGGATGGAATTCCGCCTTGTTGTCAGGCTTGGCAAAACCATGCACGTAGAGCAGCGGGTGGTCGGTGCCGTCGACGGCAACAGGCCACTGCAGCGTCTTGTAGCCGGCGAGCCGGTCGTAGGTCACGCCGGCAAACATCGGCGCAAGCGAGGAAGACTCGTGCATGACGTCGGCCGGGTGCTTGTAGTCCCACTGCGCGCCGAGCGCGTTGGCCACGGCCTGCACGATCTTCCAGTCGGGCTGCGACTCACCGAGCGGCTCAAAGACCTGGTAGAGCCTCTGAATGCGGCGCTCCGTGTTGGTAAAGGTGCCTTCCTTTTCAAGCGACGGGCTGGCCGGTAGCACCACGTCGGCGAAGCGGCAGGTCTCGGAGAAGAAGATGTCCTGCACGACGAAAAACTCCAGCTTCTCGAAGCCGCCGCCCACGTGGTGCGCGTTCGAATCGGCCGAGTACATATCTTCGCCAAACAGGTAGATGCCGCGCAGCTTGCCATCGTAGATGGCATCGATCATCTCGTGATTGTCCAGCCCCTTCTTCTTCGACAGCTTCACGCCCCAGCCCTTTTCATAGCGCGCGTGCGCTTCTTCGTCGTCGATGTTCTCGTAGCCCGGGAACATGTTGGGCATGCAGCCATAATCGCTCGCCCCCTGCACGTTGTTGTGCCCACGCAGGGGGTAGGCGCCGGTGCCGGGGCGCATGTAGTTGCCGGTGGCGAGCAGCAGGTTCGAGATCGCGGTCGAAGTGTCGGAACCCATGATGTGCTGGGTAACGCCCATGGCCCAGAGGATGCAGACCGTCTCGGCGTGCGCGATCTCTTCGGCCACCTGGACCAGCGTGGCTACCGGCAGCGCGCAGACCTCAGAGGCGTACTCGAGCGTGTAGGGCGCGAGCGAAACACGGTACTCGTCGAGCTTGTTCACCCACTGGTCGATGAAATCCATCTTCGCCAGTCCCTTGTCGAAGATGTATTTGGTTACCGCGGAGAGCCAGACCATGTCGGTGCCCGGCGCGGGCTGAAAAAAGATGTCGGCGCGCTGCGCCATCTCGTGCCGGCGGATGTCGGCCACGATCAGCTTGGCCCCGTGAAGCTTGTGCGCCTGCTTGACCCGGGTTGCCAGCACAGGATGGCTCTCGGTCGTGTTGGTGCCGATGCAGACCACGCATTTGGCTATGCCGATATCGTGGATCGAGCCCGAGTCTCCGCCGTAGCCGACGGTGCGGAACAGACCCTGGGTGGCCGGCGACTGGCAGTAGCGCGAACAGTTGTCGATGTTGTTGGTGCCCACCACGGCCCGGGCCAGCTTCTGCATCAGGTAGCCCTCTTCGTTGGTGGTCTTCGAGGAAGCAATGAAGCCGAGGGCGTCCGGGCCGTGCTCCTGCTTGATGGCGCCGAACCTTTCGCCGATCAGGCGCAGCGCTTCTTCCCAGGTCGCCTCGCGAAAACCATCCCCGTCGCGGATCAGCGGCTTGGTCAGGCGGTCGGGCGAGTTCACATAGTCCCACCCGAACTTGCCCTTGACGCAGGTCGAAATATCGTTTGCCGCGCCCTCTCCCGGCTCGACCTTCAAGATGTGCCGGTCCGCGCCCTCGCCCTTGGTCCAGATATCGAATGAGCAGCCCACGCCACAGTAGGTGCACACCGTCTTGGTCCTCTTGGTGCGCACCTCCCGCATCGCCGCCTCGGTCTCCGAGACCTTCAGGATCGGCCCGTAGCCCATCTCCGGCTCGATCGCCTTGACCAGGTCGATCATTCCCTCGAGCGCCTTGGCCGGCCAGGCGGTCATGTAGCCGGCCTCGCCCAGCATGGACTTCTCCATCAGCGCATTGCACGGGCAGACCGTGATGCAGTGCCCGCAGGAGACGCAGCTCGACCCTGCGATCTGATGGCCGCCATCCCACTCCACCCGTGGGTGCTCGCTCTCCCAGTTGATCGAAAGCGTCTCGTTCACCTGGTAGTTCTGGCATGCCTCGACGCACCGCCCGCACAGGATGCACTGGTCGGGATCGTAGCGGTAGAAGGGGTTCGACTCGTCCTTCTCGTAAGGCTTGGGCAGGTAGGGATGCTGCTGGTGCTCGACCTTGAGCAGCGCGGTGGTATTGTGCACCGTGCAGTTGCCGTTGTTGTTGTCGCAGACCGTGCAGTAGAGCAGGTGGTTGCCGAGGATGCGGTCGAAGGCCTCGACCTGCGCGGCCCGCGCGCCCGCTGACTCGGTCGCAACCACCATGCCCGCCGTCACCTTGCTGCCGCACGCACGCACCAGCTTGCCGCCCACATCAACCATGCAGGTGTCGCAGGTCTGGATCGGCCCCAGCCGGTGGTGATAGCAGACCTGCGGCACTTCTTTCGTGTTGCGATTGAGCGCGTCAATCAGCCGCTCGCCCTCAAGCGCCACCGCGTCCGCGCCATCGATGCGGATCGTGCAGCGGGGAAGGTGTTCAGGGTTTTCAGGCAGAGACGAAACGAGCAGGCCGGAGAGTCGGGGGGTCGGGTCCATGGCTGTTGACTAGGATGCACCGACCGCTCGCGCTTGTCTGCCATGCCCTGGCAACACTGCGGCCACGTCAAAAGGGAGAAGCGCCTGGACTCCCGGAGGGGCCCGCAAAGCCGTCCGCCCTGCCGGGGCATCCTGCCTGCGATGGACTGCCATGCGCCAGGACCACACTCCTGCTCCGGCTTTACTCCTGCTCCAGGATCTGCAGATCGAGCGGCGGCGCAAGCAGACAGTCAAGCTTCGCCACCTGGTCCAGCGCCCTCCGCAGCGCCGAGCCCGCGCACGGCTCGACCGTCACCACGAAGGGCAGGCTCGCCTTGCTGTGCCCCGGTTTTTGCAGCAGCGCATCGATGTTGATCTGCTCGGCAGCCAACGCGTTCGCAATCGAGGCGACGATCCCGGGCCGGTCGTTGACCAGGAAGCGCACGTAATGGCGTAGCTGCAGGTCGCTTGAGGCCGTTGCTTTGCGGCTGGGCAGGTGGATCGGGCAGGAGCCATGCGCGATCGCCAGCAGGTCGCTCACCACCGCAACCGCGGTCGGGTTCCCGCCCGCGCCGTGGCCGGAAAACACGACATCGCCCCCATAGGCGCCGCCGATCAACACCATGTTCTCCGTACCGCGCGACCAGGCCAGCGGCGATCTGTGCGGCACCAGCATCGGAGCCACGGTGGCAATCACGGCCGAGCCATCGGGCTGCACCCGGTCCAGCTCTGCCCGCGCGACCTGGCGGATCGTGCAGCCAAGCTCCTGCGCGTAGGCAAAGTCGATCGCGCTGATCGAGGTGATCGGGCGGCAGGCGACCGAGTCCACCGGCACATCGGCCCGCAGCGCCAGCCGCGCCAGGATCACGAGCTTGGCCCGCGCATCATAGCCGCCCACATCCTCGGTGGGGTCGGCCTCCGCGTAGCCCAGCGCCTGGGCCTGCTCGAGCACACTGGCATACTCCTCGCCACGCTCCATCTTGGACAGCATGAAGTTGCAGGTCCCATTGAGGATGCCCTCGATCCGGGTGATGCGCTCGCCGGCCAGTCCCTGCTGCAGCCCCGGGATCACGGGCACCCCGCCCGCCACCGCCGCGCCGTAGAACAGGTAGCCGCCGTGCGCGCGCGCCAGCCCGTCGAGCTCAATGCCGTGCGCCGCGACCAGCTTCTTGTTCGCCGTCACCACCGACTTGCCGGCCGTGAGCGCCGCCCGCACCCAGGCGCCCGCCGCATCCAGACCCCCCGCCACCTCGACCACCACATCTACGTCCGAGGCCAGCACCTCGTCGATGCTCTCGGTCCAGCGCACCCCGGCCGGAGCCCAGTCCACCCGCTTGCGCTCTATCCCGCGGTTGAAGATGTGCGTGAGCAGGAACTCGTCCGCGGAGCCTGCCTCGGAGCGGTCCCCGAGGATGCGCGCCACCGACCGGCCCACGGTGCCGAAGCCGAGGATCGCTACCTTGATCGGCGGCTGGATCCCCGGCTTGCTCCCTGGCTTGCCCGTCGGCTCAAGCGGCGGCTGCTGGATCCCCGGCGCGCCCGTCGGCTCGCTTGCTGACCGGCCCGGCGGATTGCTCGCGACCCTTGCCGCTTCGCTGTCACCTGCCCGCCCTGCTCCTTCATGTGCTGCCATCGTGTCGTTCTGCTCCGGCCGGCTGGATTTCTGAAACGTCTCGCACCCTTCATGGTACAGAAGCCCCAGGCCCCATCAGAGCCTGCGCCGGGCGCGGACCACGGGTACTCGACGGTTTACCCTCAAGGCATGGCTGCCACGCACCCGGCTCGCGATACGGAACTGGTCCAGATCGTCGATCGCGCGCTTGCCGAGGCGGCCGCCCGCTCCGGAGACTGGCTGGCCTGCAGGCCGGGCTGCTCCCAGTGCTGCCACGGCGTCTTCGCGATCTCGGCGCTCGATGCCTCGCGACTTCGCCAGGGCCTGGAGGCGCTGGACGCAGCCGATCCCGCGCGCGCCGCACGGGTGCGCCTGCGCAGCGCGGCCAGCGTCGCCGCCCTGGCCGCCGGCTTTCCCGGCGACCCCCGGACCGGCGTCCTCGGCCAGACAGAACAAGAGCAGGAGCGCTTTGTCGACTTCGCGAACGAGGACCCCTGCCCGGCGCTCGATCCGGCAACCGGCACCTGCGACCTGTACGCCGCACGCCCACTCACCTGCCGCATCTTTGGGCCGCCCGTCCTTTCAGAAGACGGCCTGGGCATGTGCGAGTTATGTTTTGCCGGAGCGAGCGAAGCCGAGATCGCCGCAGGCGAGATGCACCTCACCCACGGGCCGCTCGAAGTTACACTGAACGCGCAGGCTGAGTCGGCCACCGGCCTCCGTGGCACGACCATCGTCGCCTACGCGCTGCTTGGCTGAGCCGCGCCGGGCTCTGCGACCAAGCCCCCAGGGAGAATGAAGATTTATGCTGAAGATCCGCGCCCGTCTTGCCTTGTTTGCTACCTTGTTCCTTTCGCTCGGTCTCCTGCCCGGCCTCGCGCAGCAGCAGCCCCTGCACGTGATCGGCTTTATGACCGACTTCGACGTCAAGGACGACGCCGTCGGCCTCTGCAAGGCGGTGATGGAAGGCGTGGCGCCGGGTGTGCGCGTGATCGATATGACGCACCAGATCACGCCCTTTGCCATCGCCCAGGGCGCGCGCGTGCTCGCCGGCGCAACCGCTTACTTCCCGAAAGATGCCATCTTTGTCGTCGTTATCGATCCCGGGGTAGGCAGCACGCGCAAGGCGATCATCGCCAAGTCCCGGACAGGCCAGTATTTTGTCCTTCCCGACAACGGGCTGATGACGCTGGTCGCGCAGCGCGACGGGCTGGAAGGCGCACGCGAGATCACCAACCCGGCCTGGATGATCGGCTCCAAGCTATCGTCTACCTTTCATGGGCGCGATATCTTTTCCACTGCCGGCGCGCACCTTGCGCGCGGCGAGGATTGGACCGAGGCCGGCCCGGCGCTCGACACGAGCAAGCTCGTCAAGCTGGCCATCTCCGAGGCGGCGGTCGATGCCTCGGGGCTGCACGGCGATGTGATCGGCACCGACGGGCCCTTCGGCAACCTGGTGCTCAACGTTCCCGCCGCTACCTTTGCCACCCTCGGCTACAGGCTCGGCGACACCGTCCCGGTGGTGCTCGCGGGCCACAGCTACAGCTTTCCTCTGGTCAAGACCTTCAGCGATGTCGCCCAGGGCAAGCCGCTTTTCTACATCGACTCGCGCGGGCGCCTGAGCCTCGGTGTCAACCAGGGCAACTTCTCGACCACTTACAAGGTCGACGCCCCGGCCACGCTTTCCATCCCTTATAAGCAGGCCCCGAAGCAGTAAGTCGGGATAAGTGGAAGTTATGCCGCAGAGAACTCCCTCTGATCGCGCAGATCTCTCTTGTATGTGCAGCCCAGGCTGGTTACGCTGGTGCATTACCTAGCACGCGGCAGCAGCGGCTCGCACAAGGAGACTCAACCCATGCCCTCTGGTTCACTCTCTCGCCGGTCGTTCCTCCGCGCAGCGGCTGCTGCGTCCGCCGCAGCCGCCATGCCTATCCT
>CAZZYH010000124.1:0-10099 GCA_964658225.1 Vulcanimicrobiota bacterium
CGCACCGTCGCGGAAGTTCCGGTAAAAAAAGTGCAAGAAGTGCTGGCGCATTCACCTGTGTGCCTGCTATGCTGTGCATGCGCTCAGTGATTTGGTTGTAAGCCGTTCTCGCCCTCACAAGCCAGACCGCCCTGCAGAAGACTCCAAGCCCCTCTAGCGTATCCCCTGCCTACCGTGGCAGGCGGATCGAAGAGCATCGGACCCGTGAACCCACAGTGTCCATGCGTATGGCGTGCGGCAGAGGCCAGATAGGAAGCCTACGTGCTTCTCTTCTGTCCGGGGCACCTCCGATCTTCTCGGAGCACCCCGGTCTCCTCGGAACGTTCCGATCTCCTGATCTGGAAGAAACGTTCCGGTCTTTCCCCGAACGCGCACACTCTCTCATTTGTTTCCGGGGCCCGGTGCGGCCTGGCGGTGAGAAAAGCCATGCCGGAGGGCTGCCTTAGAGAGCCTTGCGACCGGCCAAGGATTGTTTCGATTCCATGACCCAATTTGTTGACTTTACTATCTCGGACTCGCTCAAGAGCCGTCTTTCTGCCTGCAACTTCACCCACCCCACCCCGGTCCAGGCCGCTGCGATTCCTCCAGCGCTCGAGGGCAAGGACGTGCTGGCGACCGCGCAGACCGGCACGGGCAAGACCCTAAGTTTTCTGATCCCGATCGTCGAACGTCTCCAGGCGAACAAGGTCAAAGGCGCTTCCGCGCTCGTTCTTCTCCCCACGCGCGAGCTCGCGATGCAGGTGGAGAAGGCCTTCCGTCTGCTCACGCAGGGCCAGCACATCAGCGTTGCGCTGGTGGTCGGCGGCATGGCCGAAGGGCCGCAGCTGGACGCGCTTCGCCGGGGCGCACGCCTGGTCGTGGCGACACCCGGGCGGCTCGAAGACTTCATCGGGCGCCGCCTGGTCAAGCTCGATCAGGTCCAGATTCTGGTGCTCGACGAAGTCGATCGCATGCTGGACATGGGCTTCAAGCCGGCGATCCGGCGCATTGCCGATTGCCTGCCCAAGGAGCGCCAGACGCTCTGCTACTCGGCCACGCTCGACAGCCAGGTGAAGGAAGTTGTGCGGGACTACGTGAAGACGCCGGTGCGCGTGGAGATTGGCTCGGTGCTCAAGCCGGCTGAGAACGTCGAACTGCAGGCCTTCGAGGTCGAGTCCGACAACAAGCTCGAGCTGCTGCAGCACCTGCTCAAGTCCGAGGCCGGCAGCTTTATCGTCTTTGTGCGCACCAAGCATGGCGCCGACCGGATCGCGATGCGCCTTTCCAGGGGTGGCGTCGAGGCGGCGCGCATCCATGGCGATCGCACCCAGGCGCAGCGGAATGCTGCCCTGCGCAGCTTTTCCAGCGGCCAGCAGCGCGTCCTGGTGGCCACCGACGTGGCCGCACGCGGTATCGACGTGGCCCACGTCGCGCACGTGGTCAACTATGACATGCCCAAGGAAGCAGAAGACTTCGTGCACCGGATCGGTCGGACCGGGCGGGCCGGCAATCGCGGCTTTGCGTCCACCTTTGCCACCGCCGGCGAGCGCAACGACCTGCGCAAGATCGAGCGGCAGCTCGCGGTCAAGATCAAGCGCTTCCGGGTCAAGGGCAATAACATGATCGTCGCGGCGCCGGTCAACTAGGCTCCGCCTCGCAACACGTAGCACTTACAAGCGCAGGTCCCCTGGGGGCCTGCGCTTTTCTCTGCTCCGCCAAGCCTGGAAGCAATCACGCACCGCGGCTCGGTGAGCGCGGCTTACCGCCCGCTTGATCCGAAGCCCAACCCGGCGCGCGCACTCGGGGATAACTCTTCGACGATTGCAATTTCATAGTGGGTCATCGCCTGGAAGGGGGACATCTGGACGATCTTGTCGCCCTTGCGTATGGGAACGCTTACGTCACTCTTCTCCAGACTGGCTGCGATGAGCCTGCCCTCGCGATCCCGTTCCACAGCGAGCCGGTAGACAGGCTGGTTCAGATTGATCAGGCATACCAGGATCTCTCCCCGGTAGCCCGCATCGATCCGCCCTCCCGCATACGTGACGCCCTTGGCTGCCATCGAGGAGCGATCGCCGAGGACAAAACCGCAGCCCGGCGGACCCTCGACAGCGATGCCGGTGCGCACCTTCGAGGGCACTCCGGGCTCGAGCGTCACGTCTTCCACAGAGTAAAGGTCAAAGCCGAGATCACTGCCCGCGTAGGTGACCGTAGGCGCCTTGGCTTCAGGGTGCAGCAGCTTGATCTGGATCATGCGCAGCGGGTTACTTGGCTCCCGGAGTGACCCGGGCTTGCTTGTTCTGCTGGGGCCGGCGCCGCTTCTGCGCGACTCTCGGGCGGGCAACCTGGCGTTTGCCGCGCTTCTGCACGCTCTTGCCCGGGGTCGGCTCCACGGGGGGCAGGAGAAACCGGTCACTACGCGAGTGTGTGAGCAACTCCCGGATCCGTTCCAACCGCACGATCTCTTGATCTATTGCGGCGATCATCTCTTCACGCTTCATCTTTACCCTTCCTTGCTGGCCTTGTTCGACCGACCGCGCCGGCGCGGGCTGGTCGAGTAGAACACAAGCACCGCAATGCTTGTTTCATGATCCCAGGGAGCTACAGGCAGGCAAGCCTTTCCAGTATAGGGGATGCTTGTACTTACCTCGAAGCCGGGGGCGCGACATAGGCTGGGCGTCGATGCTGAGCAATCGGCTGAAAAAGGCCGGATACGCGAGGCCAGCGGGCACGGAGAAGGGGCAATTTGCAGATTGACGGATCTAGTCAGTAAATGTTTTCTTATCTCTGTGGGCCGGGTGTGCGCGCGCCATACACCCGGCGCAAGGCCGGATGACACGACCCAGCCGGATCGCGCTTGGATCCTGTTCGAGATCTTCGGAGGAGCACTTGATACACCGTCGCGACTTTCTCAAAACCGGCTCCCTGGCAGCGGCCGCGCTGCTGCTCAGACCCTCGCCTGCGCTCGCGGCTACAGCCGATGCCACGATCGAAATCCTGCTCGATGAACCGCTCGGCACCATCTCGCCGCTGATCTACGGGCACTTTACCGAGGAGCTTGGCGCGGTGATCTACGACGGGGTCTGGGTAGGGGAGAAGTCGAAGATCGCCAACACGCACGGCATCCGCTCGGCGCTGGTGGACAAGATGCGGCAGATCAAGGCGCCGGCTGTGCGCTGGCCGGGCGGCTGCTTTGCCGACAGCTATGACTGGCGCGACGGCGTCGGCCCGCGTGACAAGCGGCCCAGGCGAACCGACTTCTGGGTGGATGATCCGGACTCCAAGGCAACGCAGAGACTGGGCCCCATGAACTTTGATCCGAACCAGTTCGGAACCGACGATTTCGTCCGCTTCTGCAAATTGTCCGGCGCGGAACCTTACCTGGCGGCAAATGTGCGCAGCCTTCCGGCCTACCAGTTTGACCAGTGGGTGGAGTACTGCAACGCACCGGCCGGGAGCACGACCTATGCGACGATGCGGGGCGCCAACGGCGGCACCAGCGAGCCCTACAACGTCAAGTACTGGGGTGTGGGCAATGAGAGCTGGGGCTGCGGCGGGACCTTTACCCCGGATGAGTATGCGGCCGAGTATCGCCGCTACACGGCCTGGGTTCCCGACTACGGAGTGGGCCTGAAATTGATCGCCTCCGGACCGAACCAGGATGACGTGGCCTGGACGCAGGGCTTCTTCGAGAACATCTTTGGCAGGCGCCGGATCGCGGCCCCGTTCGGCTGGTCGATGCATTACTACACGGACCTGCAGAAAGCGCTCGACTATCAAGCAGCCGACGTGTACCCGGGGTATGCGCTCGCCGATCGCATGGAAAAGATCATCAACGATCACTGGACGACGATGGGCGTCTACGACCGTGAGCACAAGGTCAAGTTGATTGTCGATGAGTACGGGCCCTGGTACCGGTTCAGCGACACCAAGCTGGACCCCTCCCATGTGCTGGGCCAGCAACTCACGGTGCGGGACGCCATCATGACCGCACTTACGCTCGATATCTTCAATCGCAATCCCGAGAAGGTCGCGATGGCCGCCTGCGCGCAGCTGATCAACTGTATCAACTCACTTTTTCTCTCGCATGAAGATCAGTTCATCACGACACCGGTGTTCAACGTTTTTGATATGTACAAGGATCACATGGGCGGTGAGGGGGTGCGCGTCGAGTTTACCGCGCCGAGCATTCGCTATCCCCGTGTCGAGTTAAAGAAAGAACTGAGCGCGGTTGGGGACGAGGCGGTCGCGCCGGAAGAAAGAACACCGGAGGCGCATCTCTGGGGGCTCAATGGCTCGGCCTCGCGGATGGGCAGGACACTGACACTTACGGTGGTCAATCCGCACCTGACCGAGTCGCGCGAGACACAGATCATGCTGCGCGGCGGGGCTACGGCGAGCGCGGCGACGGCGACGGTGCTCGGTGGCGGACAAGACGTGCACACACACAACACCTTCGCGCAGCCCGATCAGGTGCAGACCAAGACGGCGGCGGCCGCGGTGCGTGGTTCTACGGTAAGCTTCACGTTTCCGGCATCGTCGGTGGTCAAGCTGACGATGCAGCTCGGCTAGCCTGGCAACCTTAGGCAATTGAGAGCCGCACTCGACAGCGAACGACGGCGCCATGCGAGAAGGCCGCTGGCTCTGCGCCGGCGGCCTCGCTGCTAGCGACTTAATCGCAACAACACTCTTCCTGCCCGCAGTAGGAACAACAATGACACACCGCAGGGGAACCGCCGGCGATCGAAGGAATGACCAGAACCTCGTCTCCATCCTGGAAGGCATACTCATCATTGCCGAGAAAGCGGATATCTTCCTCGTTGACATAGAAGTTGATGAACTTGCGCACCTTGCCGTCCTCGGTGCGCAGGTGCGTGCGCAGGGCCGGATAGTGCGTCTCGAGATCATCGATCAACTGGGGCAGGTGGGTGGCCGAGGATTGCAGCTCACGCTCGCCGTTGGTGTGTTTTTGGAATGCATTCGGCAAAAGAACTCTAACGGACATCGGCACCTCCAAGCACCAGTTGTTCGAGAAACTCATTTCTCTCGATGTACTCTTCAAAGTCAGCCAGGCGCGGGCGCACGGCCTCGCGTTTCTCAAAGCAGCCGGCGAGTGCGTCGGTTGTTTTCAGGCCATTGCCGGTGATGCAGACCACGGTCGACTCGCCCGGATCAATGCGTCGATGTGCGTAGAGCCTGGCGGTGACGGCAGTCGTCACGCCGCCGGCCGTCTCGGTAAAGATGCCTTCGGTCTCGGCAAGCTCGCGAATGCCGGAAACAACTTCAACATCGGAGACATCCTCGGCCCATCCGCCGCTCTGCACGATGGCGCGCGCCGCGTACACGCCATCGGCCGGGTTGCCGATAGCGAGCGAACGCGCGATCGTCTTCGGACGCTGCGGCTCGATGTGGTCGGCGCCTGTCTTGACGGCGTGCGCGATCGGCGAGCAGCCGGTTGCCTGCGCACCGAAAAAGCGCACCGGCTTGTCCTCGACCAGGCCGAGTTCCACCAGTTCGCGAAAAGCCTTCTTGATCTTGGTAATGAGCGATCCCCCGGCCATCGGGCAGACGATGTTGTCGGGCAGGCGCCAGCCGAGCTGCTCGGCGATCTCGTAGCCCACGGTCTTCGAGCCCTCCGCATAGTAGGGCCGCAGGTTCACATTCACAAAGCCCCAGTGGAAGCGGTCCGCGATCTGCGAGCACAACCGGTTCACGTGGTCGTAGTTGCCATCGACGCGCACAAGATTTGCGCCGTAGACCTCGGTGTTCAAGATCTTCGCCGCCTCTAAGTCAGCGGGCACGAGGATGTAGGTCTTCAGCCCGAGGCGCGCCGCCTGCGCAGCCACGGCGTTGGCCAGGTTCCCGGTCGAAGAGCAGCCCACGGTAGCAAAGCCGAACGCCTGCGCATTGGCCAGCGCTACCGACACCACCCGGTCCTTAAAGCTGAGGGTCGGCATGCAGACAGCATCGTTCTTGATGTAGAGGTTGGCCGCCCCGGCGCGCGCGTCGCCCGTAATGCGCCGGGCAAGATTGGGAGCCTTGACGAGCGGCGTCCACCCGGCAGGGGTCGTCGGGACATACTCTTCCGGAACCGGCAGCAGCGACTGGTAGCGCCACATCGATCCGGGACCCTTCGCGATCGACTCGCGGGTCACCTTGCCCTTCGCCAGACCGAGGTCGACGACGACTTCCAGAGGAGAAAAACACTCTTCGCAGATCGACAGCGGCGCATTGTCATACCGCTTGCCGCACTCGCGACATCGCAACTCATAAGCTACAGCCATCTCACCCTCGCAATCGAGAGCGGCGACGGGTACGGGCACATCGGACGAACTCTCCAGGGCGTAGAACTGCGGCGCGCATGCAGCTCTGCCACGGGACGAACAACAGCGTAGGAAATGTGCGAGATGGCGACCGTCTTTGCAAACGATGCACACCCCGAATCTCATGTTCCCCGATGGTCTGAACCATGGTTCAGAGGCTCAGACTACGGGAGAGAGTTGACACCGATGTCCGAAGTTGCTTCGGCCGGTTGTCGTGGCGTCACAGGGCCCGTCCCTCAACCACTCTTCATGAAATCCAGGCTCGCTCCAAGGGAGCAGGCTTGAATCTGTATCTCTGTGATACCACAACGGTCAAAACGGATGCAAGCCCGGGTCCCGTTTACCCAGAGTTCGCAGACAAGTGTTTGCCCGTTGCCGCCGGCACGCCCGCTCCTACTCTGACCGCAATCGACACCGGGGCTGAGGACGCTGGTCGTGCTGCACGCCGGGCCCGGACACTGCAAGGGAGCACAAGCCGCCAGGCATGCGCGAGGGGCGCATCGAGCCGGAGCCTGGCTGCGGCGGCCCGTTTCGCATTTCGCCGGCCCTCGCCGCTCGCATGTGACGGGTGCGCGGGGAAAGCGTTAGGCTTCTCTGCGGAACACTTCGCGGGAGCCTTGCATGCAACGTAGAGACCTTTTGAAGAGCGGCGGCCTGCTGGCCGCTGCATCCACGCTCACCCCTTCGCTTCTTTCCGCGGCCCCGCCTGCGCCGGCCGGCCGCAGCTTTCCACCGGGCTTTCTCTGGGGTTCCGCGACCGCCTCCTACCAGGTAGAGGGCGCGGTCCACGAGGATGGCCGCGGGCCCTCGGTGTGGGATACCTTTTCGCACACCCCCGGCAAGGTCCACGCCGGGGACACGGGCGACGTGGCCGATGATTCCTACCACCGCTACAAAGAAGATATTGCGCTGATGAAGGCGCTGGGCCTGAAGGCTTGCCGCTTCTCGATCGCCTGGTCGCGGATCTTTCCGACAGGCACAGGCGCGGCGAACCCGAAGGGCCTGGACTTCTACAAGCGCATGGTCGACGCATTACGCGCAAACGGGATTGAACCCTACTGCACGCTCTACCATTGGGACCTGCCGCAGGCGCTCGAAGACGCAGGCGGCTGGCAAAGTCGCGATACCGCCAAGGCCTTTGCCGATTACTGCGGCTACGTGGTGCGCAACCTTGCCGACCGGGTCTCCCACTACATGACGATGAACGAGATGCGCTCCTTTGTCGAACTGGGTTACGGCAACGGCATGCATGCACCGGGCCTCAAGCTGGACCCGGGCAAGCTGGCGCAGTTGAACCACTACGTGGTTCTGGGCCACGGCATGGCGGTGGAGGCGGTGCGCGCGGCAGGCCGGGCGAATACTCGCGTCGGCATTCCCGATAATGCGACTGCCGTGACGCCGGTCATCGAGACGCCGGAACATATTAAGGCTGCAGGTGTTGCGCTGCGCGAAGAAAATGCCATGTTCCTCACTGTACTGATGGAGGGTAAGTACACGGACGCTTACCTATCACGGTTAGGTGCGGCTGCTCCTAAATTCACGCCGGAAGAACTGAAAATCATCTCTGCACCCATGGATTACCTCGGCCTGAATGTTTATACCGCGGTCTATGTGCGAGCTGCTGACAACGCGGCGGGCTACGAGGTGGTGCCGAACCCGCACTCCTTCCCGCACATGGCCTCGCCATGGCTGACGCTGGGGCCGGAGGCGCTATACTGGCTGCCCAGGCTCGTCCATCAAACATGGAGCGTCAAGGAGATGTACATCACCGAGAACGGTTGCTCGTCAGACGATGTGCCTGCCGCCGACGGGCACGTCTATGATTCCGATCGCGTCATGTATCTACGTAACTACCTGACGCAGTTACAGCGGGCCGTTGCCGAGGGTGTACCGGTCAAGGGTTACTTCTTGTGGAGCCTGCTCGATAACTTTGAGTGGGCCGATGGCTATGAAAAGCGCTTCGGCATCACCTATGTCGACTTCAAGACGCAGAAGCGCACGCCAAAACTTTCGTCCGAGTTCTATCGCAATGTCATCGCTCGGAATGCGCTTGTTTAGGAATCGATACCAACACCTCGAGGAGGACCCATGAATCCAGCGTCGAATGCGTCTCGATCCACCCTGAAGAGGCCGAGCGCCTTTGTTCCCGTGATCATGTCACTGGTCGCCCTGGCACTGGTGCTGGGCGCGGTTGCGTTCCACGGGGTGGAGCGTGGTACCGATGAAGGGGCCGTCGCTCATCTCTGGCAGCTGCTCATGGCAGGGCAGGTGCCGATCATCGCTTTCTTCGCGATCAAGTGGCTGCCCCGCGCGCCGAGGCAAACGTTGGGGGTCCTGGGACTGCAGGTGGCCGCTGCGCTCGCCTCCATGGCCCCGGTCTTCTTTCTGAAGCTGTAAGGGAGTCGCGTTCTGGAGAGGTAAGCCGGGCATGCCGCATACTTGTGCCCATGCTTGAGGCTTTTCTCTCCGACCGCATCGTCACCCCATCCGGCACGCGGGCAGGCGCCCTGCTGGTCGAACGACAACAGATCCTCGCCATCTGCAACGTCGCGGAACTGCCCGCCGGCACCCACATCCACGATTACCGAACACGGGCCATCCTCCCCGGGCTGGTCGACACGCACGTGCATATCAACGAGCCCGGGCGGACGGAGTGGGAAGGCTTTCACACAGCCACGCGCGCGGCCGCGGCAGGCGGCTGCACGCTGCTCGTCGACATGCCGCTGAACTGCCTGCCGGAGACGACGACGGTCGCAAATCTTGACGCCAAGCGCCAGGCCGCGCGCGGTCAGTGCCTGGTGGACTGGGCCGCCTGGGGCGGCGTTGTCGCCGACAATCAATCGCACATCCAGCCGCTCGCACAGCAGGGTGTTCCAGGCTTCAAATGCTTTCTGATCTATCCCGGCTGCGATGGCTTTACCATGGTCGACCGTGCCCAGTTGGAGGCCGCGCTTCCGCAGGTCGCAGAGACCGGGCTGCCGCTGCTGGTGCATGCCGAGCTTGCCGGGCCGATCGAGGCTGCAACGGGCCGGCTCTGCGAGGCCGACTGGACCCGGTATGCGACCTACCTTGCCAGCCGGCCGGACACGGCCGAGCTCGCGGCCATTCAGCTGTTGATCGAGCTGTGCCGGCAGTACGCATTTCGCCTGCACATCGTGCATCTTTCCACAGCCCGGGCGCTCCCCGCGCTGGTTGCAGCCCGTGCGGAGGGATTGCCCATCACGGTCGAGACCTGCCCGCACTATCTGCACTTTGCCGCGGAGCAGATCCCGGACGGCGCGGTGCTTCACAAGTGCGCCCCCCCGATCCGCCGCCAGGCCAACCGCGAACTACTGTGGCAGGCGCTCGGCGCGGGTGCGATCGACCTTGTTGCCACCGACCACTCGCCCTGCCCGCCCGCCCTCAAGGGCCTCGGCGCGGGCCGCTGGGACCAGGCCTGGGGCGGCATCGCGAGCCTCTCCGTCGGGTTGCCGGTCGTCCATACCGGGGCGCGCGCGCGGGGCTTCACGCTTGACCATCTGGCCCGCTGGCTCTGCGCAGCGCCGGCTGCGCTGGCCGGCCTTGCAGACCGGGCCGGGGCCCTCATGCCTGGGCGTGAAGCGAGCTTTGTCGTCTTCGACCCGGAGGCCTGCCAGACGATCCGGCCAGACGATCTTCACTTTCGCCACGCGATCTCGCCTTATGTGGGCCAGACACTCGCGGGCAAGGTGTGCGCGACCTACCTGCGCGGCGCGCGCATCTATGCCACGGACGCATCGGGCGCGAACTTCGCGCCTCTTCCCCGGGGCCGCGAGCTT
>CAZZYH010000125.1:0-8123 GCA_964658225.1 Vulcanimicrobiota bacterium
GGGCGGCATCGACCCGGCGCGGCTCTGCCAGGCGGCATCGTAGGAGGCGGTCTCTCTCCGTTCGCGCCCCCCCCCGGCTGCCTCAAGAGCCTGCCACGTCTTGGAGTTCCAGACCTACTCTGGTACATCTAAGGACGGACCACCCGGTCCGACGCCCGGGTCTACCCCGCACACGAAGGAGCCCTCAAGCCATGTCCCTGCTCCTGGTGCAAATGTCGATCGTGCTGCTGGTCACGGTTTTCTGCGGCTGGGGCGCGCGAAAACTCGGCCAGTCGCGGGTCATCGGCGAGATCATCGGCGGTATCCTGCTCGGCCCTTCCGTGCTGGGCAGGCTCTCTTTGCATGCCTCGCACGTGCTCTTCCCGGCCGCCTCGCTGCAAACGCTCGAAACCCTCTCCACCGTCGGACTGATCCTTTTCCTTTTCCTGATCGGGATGGAGCTCGATTACGCGCAGCTCTACCGGCAGCGACGCCTGGCCGTGCTCTCAAGCGCCACGAGCATCGTCATCCCCTTTATCGCCGCGGCGCTGCTCGCCCACTCGCTGCGCATCCGCTTTGCGCCGCACGGCACCGGCAACCTCTCGTTTGTCTTGTTTCTGGGCATCTCGATGAGCATCACGGCCTTCCCGGTCCTCGCGCGTATCCTTGAGGAACGCGGCCTGCAGACGACCTCGCTCGGCACCACCGCCATTCTGTGCGCGGCGGTCGATGACGTGGTCGCCTGGCTGCTGCTCGCCATCGCGCTCACGCTGATTGACGTCAACGGCAGCCCGGCCTCGCTTTCGATCCGCTTCGCCTCGCTCGCACTCTACCTGCTTGTCATGCTGGGCGTATTCCGGCCCTTCGCAGCCCGGCTGGTCAAGCGCCGGCAGCCCGATCTCTCCCTCGAGATGCTGGGCGTCATCCTCGCCTGCACGCTTGCCTCCGCCGCCGTGACCCAGTGGGCCGGCGTCCACCCGCTCTTCGGGGCCTTCATCGCCGGCGTCTGCTTCCCGCGTGTCGAGCAGTGGCAGCACGCCATCCGCTCGCGCCTGGACATGATCACCTCGGTCCTGCTGCTGCCGCTCTTCTTCGCGCTGACCGGCCTGCGCACGCGCCTGGACCTGCTCAATGACGGCAAGATGTGGCTCTGGACCGGGATCGTGCTGGTCGCCGCGGTAGCCGGCAAGATGGGCGGCGCGGTGCTCGCCGCCCGCTACACCGGCCAGAGCTGGCGCCACGCGGTTGCGCTGGGGGCGCTGTTGAACACGCGCGGACTGGTCGAGTTGGTCGTGCTCAACATCGCCTACAATGTCGGCGCCTTTTCGCCAACACTGTTCACCATGCTGGTCGTCATGGCGCTGGTAACGACGATGAGCACCACGCCCCTGCTGAACTTGCTGGGCGTGCGGGGCAAAGCCCCGGTTGAGGACCTGGCCACCGTCGATGTCGCCTGAGCCGACCCCTCGGCAGCGACGGTTCGAAGCATTTTCCGGAAAGTTGCGCCGCCGGCTGGCCGGCCCGAGCACTTGCCCGGGGTCGGCCCGCCGGCAGCGGGCGAAGGGGAGTTTCCTTCCCGCGTTACTGTGCGCGAACGTTATCGATGTAAAAGGTGCCCGGTGAAAAGTAGATCCAGATACCGGTCACATGCTTCAGATCGGGTGTGCAGCTGAGCGTGTTGAAGGGGATGGTTTGCGTCGAGTCCGCACTGTCGGCGTAGCCCCAGTTGGTCCCGGTGCAACGGGTGGTCGGTGATCCGCTGTCGACTTCGATGTTGACGCTGGTGCCGTTATTCGGGGTGTCGATGTCATAGGCGAACGCGCTCTTGCTGGACAGATCGAGCGTGCCCAGCGAATCGGTGCCGAACCAATCGCCGCCGCCGGTGGAATTCACCTGGAGTCCATACTGGCCGTCGGTGTAGAAGGCTGTGGTTTGCGCCACGTTGCCGCTGCCCCCTTGTGCCGCCCATCCCGCCGTGCCGTTCTCAAACGACTGGATGACGATCGGTTGCAGCGCGACCGGAACCGGCCCGGAGCGGACGTTGTCGATGTAATAGGTTGTGCCTGCGTTGAGATAGACGTAGACCGATTCGACATCGGTAAAGTCAGGCGTGCCGCTACCGCAGCCGGCCCCGGCGGCAGTCAGCGGGTCGGTGATGGTGACGGTGGTGTTGAGCGGCAATGCCGGAGTGGAGGGCAGCTGACACCAGAGATAGTTGGAGCCGGACTGGATGGCCATATCGGTCGTCGTCGGGGCGCCGGTAGCGGTGATGTCGATCGCGATCGAAGGCCGGTTGGACAGGTTGAGCGGTGCAGCGAAGAAGATACCGAACCAGCCCGTTTGCGCCGGCACCACTTTGAGCGAGTGGGGACCGTCGGTGGCGAAGCTGGTGCTCATCGTGGTGGTCGCGTTGTCGCCCTGCCAGCCGTCAGGACCGGTTTCAAAGGACTCGATTTCATAGTTCACGTTCAAGGTTGGGTTCACGGTCGCGAACAGATAGGCCGTGTTGGACAGGTTGTTCTTGCTATCGCGAACCGTGAAGGGCGCGACCGCCGTGCCGTTGAAGTTGTGATCGGGGGCGAACTTGACGCTTCCACCGGAGAGCGTGAACGTGCCGCCGTAGGGGTGCACAGAGGTTTGCTGCCCCGGCGTGGAGGGATCGAGGTCAAGGGTGCTTGAAGCAATGCCGGCGCCGCCATAGGCCAGCAGATTCTGGAAGGGGTTCAGCGTCGTTGCGGTGTTCAGCGTCGTGGTGGCCCATTGATCGTCGGCCACCGGAGCGAAGGGCAGGAAGCCGCCAACTGCGACATCCTGGGCAGCGTTGCGGATCACATCGAGCAGCGGTGCGTCCTGGTTCAGGCCGAGCCCGGAGATGGACTCCGCGGCAATGGGGCCCGGAGTTCCTCCGGCCAGGCTCCACACCATCGCGCCGGATCCGCCGTTCAGAAAGACATTTTCCAGCCAGTCGTTGTAGATGACAGCGCGATGATCGCCGGTCTGGAGCCCATACTCACCGAGGTAGGTCGGCTTGCCCAGCGACTTGCCCAGGGCAATGTGCTGCTTGATGTAATTCGCGCCGTAGTTCGGATCCGTTGCCGAAGCCGCCGTGTACAGGTGCATGGTCACCATGTCAATCGACGGTACGGCCGCGAACGCCGCGGCGTCATCGCCCGAGCTGCAGCCGCTCTGATCGCCACCAGGCGTACAGAAGAAGCCTTCATCGCCGACCGCGACCAGATGATGATGATCGATGGTTTTGATGTAGGCAGACTCGTTGTTGATCCAGTTTGTGAGCGTGCCGGTGTTGCAGCTGCTCGAGGTCGGATAGTCGCCCGTTCCCTGGCAGCGCGGCTCGTTGGCCAGCTCCCAGGTCATGATCGCCGGATCGTCTTTGTACGCCTTGCCCGTGTATGCATTCACGTGGTTGAGCAGGTGATTGACCCAGGCTTCGTACCAGGTGCGGATCTTCGGGTCGGTGTAGAACTGGTCGTGATAGCTGTCGCCCGCCCAGCGTACGTACTGGTCCATCCCTCCACCGGGAGTCCAGTTGTTGGTCAGCGTCAGGACCAGTTTCATGCCCTGCTGCCCGGCCTGGTAGACAGCGTAGTCCAGATTCTTGAGCCCGGTTGCCCCATCATTGAAGGCCGGCTCCGAGCCGTTCCAATATTGAAAGTAGAGCCCGTTCTCCGGGCCCGCAACCGAGTTGCTCCCATCCTGGTTGCCGATGTCGATGAAGACCCAGACCCGGAGCACGTTGAGCTGGTTGGCGGCGGCGAGCTGCACCAATTGGTTTACCGCCGCCGGGGAGCCGCTGCTGGGCAGACCGGCCTCGTTGCCGCCGACAAACGCAAAGGGTTTCCCATTCAGCTGCAGCTTCCCGTCCTGGGAGGCCACAAAGCCGCCGCGCGGGCTCACTTGCAGGTAGGAGCAGTCGCTGCTTGAAAACGACGCGCCCGTCGACGTTGTACCCTGGACGGAAAGATAGTAGTTGCCGGCCTGGAGGCTCGCAGGCAGGTTAAAAAGCAGGTCGGCGAAACCCAGAATGGGTTTCACATAAAAAGGCGTCACGGACATGACCGGAGTACCGTTGCAGCTGTTGGCAATGGACACGTTGATGGTCGCCGGCGTGATCTCTCCGTTGGGGAAATTGTCCCCCAGCAGGTCGATGTTGGCGCTGCCCGCCTGCGCGCTCGAAGGCCACGCGAAGGGCGTGAGGTGGACCTGCGCGAAGCAAGGGCCGGCAGCGAAGAGAACCAGCAGGCAGCACTGAACCAGGCGACGAATCATGGAAGAGCCTCCTCGAAGATGCAGGTTTCCGCTGTGCCCTCTCGGGGAACGCGAAAAGCTTGGAGCCTGGACACGCTCTCTCGAGAACGCGCCCTCTCAATGCCCCAACGTTTTACTGCAAAACAGAGAAGTTCTACAAGGGGTTGGCCGGGGTTGCTTGCAGGCGTATGATAACGTGATCATTCGAAAGCGGATGCCCCGAAGCCTGTAGCCTCACGCTCCGGGGTCCGGACACGACCGGAGCTAAAGGTTATCCGCGCTCGGGCCGAAGGTGCCGGGCACGGGCTGCTCAAGCAGCCGCAGGTACACCGACAGCTGTCCGCGATGGTGAATCATGTGGTTCAGCGCATTGTTGCGATAGGCCATGTAACGGGTGCCGATAAAGACAGGCTGCCCTTTGCGGCTGAGCGTCCAGGTCTGGTCAAGCGCCTCGTCGGAAGTGGCCTTCAAGGTCGCAAGCGCCCGTGCTGCCAGCTCGTCAAACTCCGCCAGCAGCGCCGCCCGGGTCTCCATGCGCAGGATCTTGCGCGGATCCTCGGGGGTTCCCATATCGATGCCCGGCGCCGTCAGGATAATGGCCATGAAGCCGGCGAACTCCGCGGTGTGCCCGGCCAGGCGATGGAGCGGCATCGATCTCTCGTGCGGCTTGAAATCATTATGCCCGTCGGGCACCGCTTCCAGGACCCGCCGTGTCTTGGCCAACTCGGCTTCGAGCTCGGGGAGTAAGCGCGCGCTCAGCAGATCGGTCCCGGTCATCGCTGGGTCCCGATCGTGTTTGAGGGTGCGCTCTCGGCCTGCGACGAAGACGCGCTCTCAAGCCGGGCCTCCAGCCGCCGCATCACCAGCTCCGGCACCAGCCCCTGCACCGAGCCGCCCAGCCGCGCCGCCTCTTTGACCAGCCGCGAGCTGACATAGGAGTACTGCGCATCCGGCATGAGAAAGATCGTCTCCACCTCCGGATTCAGCCGCCGGTTCAGCATCGCCATTTGCAGCTCATACTCGTAGTCAGAGATCGCGCGAATGCCCCGCAGCACCGCGCGCGCTCCCCGCTCCCGTGCGAAATCCACCAGCAAACCCTCAAAGGTCGCCACCTCGACATTGGCATAGCCCGCCGTGCCCTCGCGCAGCATCTCCACCCGCTCGCCGATTGAAAACAGCGGGTTCTTTGCCGAGTTGGCGAGCACGCCCACGATGAGCTGGTCAAACAGCTTCGCTCCACGCGCGATCAGGTCCAGATGACCATTCGTCATCGGATCAAAACTCCCGGGATAGATCGCCGTCACAGTGTGCAAGACACCAGCAGTGTAGCAGCCAGAGGCCGAGACCCCTATACGGGACGCGACCACTTCGTGGCAGCTACTGGGCCACTCGCCAAAAGACGAAAGCTCCCCCGTACCTCTTGGGGGAGCTTTCGTCTTTTGACGCGAAGCGCCGTCTGCCCGCACGGCAGGTGCCGCCCTGGCCCTAGGGGCTCTTGGCCCCTGGCTACTGCCGCCGCGGGGCGCGCACGACTTCCTGCGCAAGCACGGCGCCGTTCACCGGAGGCTCGGGAATCGCTGCCTTGGGCAGCGAGCCAGGGGCAATGCCCAGCTTCTGGCGAAGCTGCAGGTCCACCCGGCCGAAGACGTCTTTGTTCTCCTTGAAAAACTGGCGGACATTCTCGCGGCCCTGCCCGATCCGGTCGCCGGAGTAGCTGTACCAGGCGCCGGACTTGTCCACGATGTTGTGCATCACCGCCAGGTCGAGTACGTCGCCTTCGCGCGAGATGCCTTCACCGTAGAGAATGTCGAATTCAGCCTCGCGAAACGGCGCCGCAACCTTGTTCTTGACGATCTTGACCTTGGTCCGCGAGCCGACTACCTGATCGCCTTCCTTGACCGCCGCAATGCGCCGAATGTCGATGCGCACCGAGGAGTAGAACTTAAGCGCCTTGCCGCCCGTCGTTGTCTCCGGATTGCCAAACATGACGCCGATCTTCTCGCGAATCTGATTGATGAAGATCAGGCAGGTACGCGACTTGGCCACAGTGCCGGTCAGCTTGCGCAGTGCCTGCGACATCAGGCGCGCCTGCAGGCCCATGTGCGAGTCGCCCATCTCGCCATCCAGCTCCGCCTTGGGCACCAGCGCCGCCACCGAGTCCACCACCAGCACATCTACCGCGCCTGAGCGCACCAGGGCTTCGGTAATCTCCAGCGCCTGCTCCCCGTAATCGGGCTGCGACACCAGCAGGTTGTCCGTATCCACACCCAGCTTCTTCGCATAGATCGGATCGAGCGCATGCTCGGCGTCGACAAACGCCGCCAGGCCGCCGGCCTTCTGCGCCTCGGCAATAATCTGCAGCGTGATGGTGGTCTTGCCGGAAGACTCCGGTCCGAAGATTTCAATCACCCGTCCGCGGGGAACGCCGCCTATGCCGAGCGCCGCGTCAAAGGAGATCGAGCCCGTCGAGATGGATGCGATGGGCAGCGTCTCCTTGCTGCCCAGCCGCATGACGGAACCCTTGCCAAATTGCTTGTCGAGCTGCGAAAGTGCCGCCTCGATCGCCCGCGAACGTTCCTCGGCCACGTAGATCTCCAGTCTTTGTCCTTGCCAGGGGAGAGCTGTCGCTTAACGCGACAGATGTGTCTTGTTCCAATGCAAAGCTTAGAGAATGCTACCACTGAAGACACGCCAGCAGGCGAAGAAAAGACAAACACCAAAGTCATCACTTTTTCCGCAAATGGGACCAGGCCCGGATCCTGGCTGGACCCGCAACGCACGCTCTGCCGCGGGGCCGGCGCACGCTCCGCGTGGCGACCCTGCGCGTCCTACCAGGGGGTTGGGGCAGTTCGGCTGGGACAGCGGCTGCAGGCAGTTCGCGAGCCCCCTACCCGCCCGGGGGCCGGTGGGCGCTATCTTTCAGCGTTGCAGCAGGTCTACCGGCACGGTGACGTCGGTCACGCGAAACAGGTGGGCGAGCGAAGGGTGCTGCCGGGCGATGGCCTGGTACATCTCCCATGCGACGCGCCGGTAGGAGAAGTGGCCCTGGGGCTTTGAGCGCAGCTCGGCAATGTAGAGCGCTTCGGCGAAATCCATCTTGAAGAGCGAGCGGATGCGGGTGCCGAGCGGCAGCAGGTACTGGGCGCGGCTGGTCTCGCGGCCGGCCGCATCCCCGAGCCGCACGGCGCCGGCATGCGCGGCATCCATGGCAGCCCGGTAGGTCGCAGTCAGCCCGGACTCGGCCAGGCCCTCGGGCACCTCGTAGCCGTGCAGCGGCGTGCACTCCTGGATCAGCTGCACGCAGCGGCGGTGTCGATGCATGTCGCGAAAGCCGCCAATATCCATCAGGATGTCAAAGCGCAGCGCCTGGCCCGCGGAAAACGCCCGCAGCAGCTCGTCGTGGCGGCCACGGTCGCGAACGCCCAGGCTCACGATCTCGTCCCGCCGCGCCGCGGAGAGCGCGCGCACGTGCTCGCGGATCTGCCGGTAGGGAAAATGGCAGGCGGTGTAGAGCAGGCTGGTGGCCAGCTCGACCTCGAGTGGATCGGCGCCCTCGAGCAGGTCCACCACCGGCGCAGGCGCGATTGCCTGCCCCCCCAGCAACTCCTCGGCAGCCTGTGCGAGCAATGCGCGCGTCTGGATCGTGTAGGCGTTCGGTGTCGCGTATTTGACCAGCGTCGGCGCGACCCGCACCGGGCGCGCCAACACCTCGCAGGCACGTCCGCCAAGCTCCGGGTCGAGCGCGGCGTCCACCCGCTGGTCGTACCAGTCGACGGCCTCGAGCTCCTCCTGGATGGAGGTGATGGCCCGGTGGCGGTCCATCGTCTCGGGCCTCAGCAGTTCGGCGTCCTCGTGGAAGCCTGCGCTCTGCGCCAAGG
>CAZZYH010000125.1:8133-10099 GCA_964658225.1 Vulcanimicrobiota bacterium
GCGGCGATCTCGGCCGAGAGGGCCGCGCCGGCATCCGCAGAAGGATTCCAGGCCGTGCCCGAGGCCGCCTCGCGCAGCCGGTCCCCGAGCTCGCGCACCTCGGCGAGCGGGTGCGAGAGCAGCCGGGAGACCTGCGTCTCGAGCGTGCGCGCATTCACGATCTGTCCCAGCGAAGTGTTGGCGGCGAGCGGCAGCAGGTAGCGCGCCACGTCGAAGGCTCGTGCGCGCAGCGTCCGGTCAAAGGCATCCTGCTTGAGAGACTCCGGCCGCGCCACGCGCTCCCGCAGCGAGCCAAACACAGCGTCCGAGACCTCGCGATAGGAGGCAAAGAGTGCGGTCACCGTCTCGGTATAGTCCCGCTCCGCATGCGCCTCATCCCGGCCGAACGCAGGCAGGTACCAGCCGCTCTTCTCAAAGTCCTGGTAGCGGGTGGAGCGCTCCTGCCCGTCCCAGCGCTGCTCGTCGACCAGCACGATCGCCGCCAGCAGCGAGAGGCGCTCGATGGCGAAGGCCAGGTGCGCCAGGTCGGCGATCGAGCGATGCCCGTACTGGAAGTAGAAGGTATTGAGAAACTGCTCGGCGCGTTCGGCGCTGATCTGCCGGAGGGATTCCTTCATGGAGAGCGAAGAGCGGGAGTACTTGGCCATGGCATAGGCCAGCACCTCGGGATCGGCGCCGTGCACCGCGAAGACCTCGGTCCCGCTCTGGGCCTGGCTTTGCAGGGGGCTGTGCGCGGGGCTGGAGACGGCGCTGGAGGCGGCGCTTTCGGCCTGGCTTGCAGCGACCGGCGTCTGCAGAGAAGCGGATGGCTCGGGCATGGTCTTCAGGATAAGCTACGATCCCGGTTCCAGGGTGGTCGAGCCGGCAGGCTGGCCGCAGCCCCCGGGCAAGGATCCGCTACCGTGAACGCGCGGGGTGCCGCACAATAAAGGTATGCAGGCCAGCCCGATGCCCCCGATGCGCCCGGTCAGCACCGAACCCGGCGACGCCTTTTCCCGTGACCGGGGCTCTCCGGCAGCCGGGCCCGCCAGCCGCTTTCATCCTGAGCCGGCCGAGGACCAGACCGACCCCATCCTGCTCTCGACCGCGCACCGGCCGGACGCACTGCCGAGCGGACCGTGGGTCATGCGCCAGCGCTGGAACGATCTGCTCTTTGCGCACTGGCCGGTAGCCGCGAGCGAGGTCGAGCGCCTTCTACCCGCCGGGCTGATGCCGGACACCTTTGACGGCACGGCCTGGCTGGGCGTGGTGCCCTTCACCATGGATCAGATCCAGCTGCGCGGGCTGCCGCGCCTGCCCGGCGCCAACCGCTTTGCCGAACTCAACCTGCGCACCTACGTTCGCGAGCGCAATACCAACCAGACCGGGGTCTATTTTTTTTCGCTCGACGCCACCAACCCGCTCGCGGTGGCCGTGGCCCGGCTGCGCTTCCACCTGCCCTACTTCTGGGCCCGGATGAAGGTGGCTTACGGGGAGGGCCACGGCGTCAACCGTGAGGTCGTCTACCAGAGCACGCGCCTGCTTACCCGTCCGGCAAGGTTTCGTGCCCGCTATCGATCACTCGGCCACGCAATCGAGGGGCCCGCCGAGCACTTTCTCACCGCCCGCTACAGCCTCTACACCACCAACTGGAACGGCGCATTGTTGCGCGGGCGCATCCATCACCTGCCCTGGCCGCTCGAGCGCGCCGAGGCCGAGTTCGAATGCAACGAGCTGCCGCAGGCCTTCGGCCTCGCCCTACCCGATACGCCACCTCTGCTGCACTACTCGCGCGAGCTGGTCGTCTATATATGGTCGCTCGAGCACAACCCGCTGCGCCACGCCGCCCTGGCCGCGGTCCCGGTCCCGGAGACGCTCTGAAGGGGTGTCCGACCGACAGGGTCTGCGCGAGTCTCTATACTGGGCTTTGCCGGGAAGATCGGACCAATGTCTCCTGCAGGAAAGAGAGCAACTCATCTTGGATCAG
>CAZZYH010000126.1:0-4288 GCA_964658225.1 Vulcanimicrobiota bacterium
CCAGCGCTCGTTGGACGGGGCCTGCCGCTCGCCCCGCTCTCCGCAAAGCTTTACCCGACAAAAGCCGTGGGGCCGCGCCCCCATTCCCTGGGAGCGGCGGTTCTGCGACAATCAGGACGAATCTTCCTATGATGCCAGCCTTCGGCAGCTACGCTCTCCTGCTTGCGCTCGCGCTCAGCGCTTACACGCTTTGCGCGGGCGCCTTCGCGCTGCGCCAGCTCGCCACCGGGACCGCGGGGCGGGTGACCCCAGAGCGCCTGGCGGAGACGGCGCGCCGCTCCGGCATTGCCAGCTTCTTCGCCGTCACCGGCGCCGCCATCGCGCTCATCTGGGCCGCCTTCACCAACGACTTCACCGTCTCCTACATCCTCCATCATTCCAACCGCGCGCTGCCCGGCGCCTACAAGTTCGCCGCGTTGTGGTCCGGGCAGGAAGGATCTCTGTTGCTCTGGGCGTGGCTCCTGGCCGGCTACGGGCTGGTGCTCCGTCTCCGGCACAAGGTCGACGTCCGGCTGACCGCCTACGCCTCGACGATCCTGGCGGCGATCCAGCTCTTCTTCCTGGCCATTCTCAACTTTGCCGCGCCGCCCTTTGCCCTGGTCGCAGGCACGATCCCCGCCGACGGCTTCGGGCTCAACCCGCTGCTCCAGTACCCGGAGATGGTCATCCATCCGCCGATGCTCTATCTGGGCTACGTAGGCTTCGCGGTGCCGTTCGCCTTTGCGCTGGGCGCCTTGATGATGCGCTACCCGGGAGAGAAGTGGATCCACATCACCCGTCGCTGGACGATGGTGACGTGGCTGTTTTTGACCTGCGGCATCTTTCTCGGCGCGCACTGGGCCTACTCGGTGCTGGGCTGGGGCGGGTACTGGGGCTGGGATCCGGTTGAAAATGCCTCGCTGATGCCCTGGCTTACCGGCACTGCGTTTCTGCACTCGGTGATGATGCAGGAGAAGCGCGGCATGATGAAGAAGTGGAACGTGTGGCTGATCTTTGCCACCTTCCTGCTGACGCTGCTGGGCACGGACCTGACGCGGTCCGGGCTGGTTCAGTCGGTGCACGCATTTGCGCAGAGCTCGATCGGCAGCTGGTTCCACTGCTTCATGCTGCTCACCCTGGCGATCTGCCTGTTCACCTTTATCCGGCAGAGCGATCATCTGCAGAGCGAGCACCAGATCGAGGGGCTGGTGTCCCGCGAGTCGAGTTTCCTGTTCAACAACCTGGTGCTGCTGACGGCCTGCTTCACGGTGCTCTGGGGCACGCTCTTTCCCTTGATCTCGGAGTACGTCCAGGGCAACAGGGTCACGGTGGGCGCGCCGTTCTACAACCGGGTCGCGGTGCCGATCGGAATCTTTCTGATGCTGTTGACCGGCGTCGGACCGCTGCTGGCCTGGCGGTCGGCCTCGTTCCGGTCGATCCGGCGCAACCTGGTCCGTCCGGGGATCGCGGGGGGGGCGATGGCAGTCGTCCTGTTCGCCTCCGGGTTGAAGCCCTGGGCCGATACGGGCACGTTTTATGCGTTCACGGTCTGGGTGCTGGCGGCCTTTGTGGTGACCGCGATCTTCTCCGAGTTCCTGCGCGGCGCGGGGGTGATCGCGCGCCACACCGGGCAAAACCTGCTGGCCTCGGCCGTGCAGTTGACCCGCCGCAACACACGGCGCTACGGCGGTTACCTGATCCACTTCGGCGTGGCGGTCATCTTTATCGGCTTTGCCGGCTCGGCGTTTAACCAGAGCAAGGAGCAGGAGCTCGGCTTCCACGACAGGATGCAGGTTGGCCCTTACACGCTGGTCTGCCAGAGCTACACGCAGGATTCGAACCTGAACTACGACTCCGAGTTCGCGATGCTCGATGTCTACCGCAACGGCAGGCTCGTCACCCAGATGGCGCCCGAGAAGCGCTTCTTCTCGGCATCGCAGCAGACCGAGACGCGAGTTGCGAATCATTCGACCCTGGCCTGGGACCTCTATGTGGTCTACGCGGGCAAGAATCCAGACAGCGGTCAGCCCATCATCAAGGTCTTCTTGAACCCGCTGGTGGCCTGGATCTGGATCGGCGTGCTCTTCGTGGTCCTGGGGACCGCGGTCGCCCTTTCGCCCAACCTCACCGCCGCGCTCGCCGCTCGCCGCGCCCAGCCGGTACCGGGGCCCGGGCGCGAAGTCCTGGCCGCCGGGAGTGGGGACTGACCCCGGTGTCCGGCCTGCGCGCGCCTCTCCGTTTCCGCCTCACCCGCGCCGCGCGGGCGGCACACACGTTCGCAGCCTGTGCCGCATCCCTGTCGGCGCGGCTTGCCCGCGGCGGCACCCGCATACTGCGGACGCTGCTGCTGGGCGCGCTCGCGGTCGGCAGCATGGGAGCAGCCGATACCGCGGTGCGCTACAACGAGCTCGGCCACCAGATGATGTGCGTCTGCAGCTGCGCGCAGATCCTGGCGGAGTGCAACCACTACGGCTGCCCCGACTCGCCGGGCATGCTGGCCATGCTGCGGACCTCGCTTGCCCGGGGAGCGAGCGACCGCTCGATCCTCGAGAGCTTCCAGGCCAAGTACGGGCCGACCGTGCTGGCCGCGCCCATGCTGACCAGCTTCAACAAGGTGGCCTGGGTGGTGCCGCCGGCGGTGCTCGCCCTTGGCCTGCTCGGCGCCATCGTGCTGATCCGTCGCTGGCGCCTGGCCCACGCCGAGGCCCCGCTCCCCGGCGCGCTCTCGCCCCGGCAGGCGGCCGCGCTCGACCGTATCCGCCGGGAGACCGAGCTATGACGCTGCTGGTCTGCGCGGTCATGACGATCGCGTTGGTGGCCTACATCTTCTACCCGGAGAAGCAGGTCGCGGTGCAGAGCGAAAAAACCCGGCTCGAGTTCCTCCGCGAGCGCAAGGACGCGCTCTATGACAACCTGCGCGACCTGAACTTCGAGTTCCGCGCCGGCAAGTACCGCGAAGAAGAGTACGCAGCCGAACGCGCGGTTCTCGAGACCGAGGCAGCCGAGGTGATGGGCGAGATCGATCTGCTCGAAGGTCTTCGCCGCTGATTCCGGAAGGCTTCGCCGGGAGCCTTAGCCGTTCCGGTCTGTACAAATGATCGCAATGCCCGGATGATGCTCAGATGATGCCCAGAACGCCAACTCGCTCCCCGGCCCGGCTGCTTGCCATCTTTGCGCCCGTAGCGATGACCGCTGCTTTTCTTTGCTCCCCGGTCGCCCACGCCGCGACGATCTCCGGCACGGTGAGCGACCGCACCACCAACAAGGTTGCCGCGAATGACACCGTGGTGCTCATCGGCTTCGGCCAGGGCATGCAGGAGGTTGCGCGCACCACCACGGATGCCCACGGCCATTACTCGATCCAGGCGCCGGACAACTCCTCGGCCGGCCCCGGCGGCGCCACCCACCTGATCCGCGTCGACCACCAGAAGGCCACCTACTTTCAGCCCGCCCCGCCGGCCGCGCACACCGTGGACGTCGACGTGTACGACGTCGCCGAGAAGGTCAAGGGCATCCACACCGAGGCCGATGTCCTGAGCATGCAGACCGACCCGGGCGGCCTGCACGTGATCGAGAACTACTTTCTCGAGAACGAGTCGCAGCCGGCGATGACGCAGCTCAGCAAGCGCGCCTATGAGATCTACCTGCCGCCGGGGGTGACCATCGACGCGAGCGCGGCGATGGGTCCGGCCGGGATGCCGGTGGCCTCGTCGCCCATCCCGATCGGCGGCGTAGGCAGCGACCCGAAGAGCGATCCGGGCCACTACGCCTTTGTCTTCCCCATCCGTCCCGGTGAGACGCGCTTCCAGGTCTCCTATCACCTGCCCTACTCCGGCAGCCTCGCCTTCACCGAGCGGGTCGCGCTGCCAACCGAGAACCTGGTCGTGATGCTGCCGAAGACCATGCAGTTCACGCCCAAGGGTTCCGAGTTCCAGACCGTGCCGGACAGCGTGGCCTCGCAGACCTTCGTCCGCAAGGGCGTCGCGCCCGCGCAGCCGGTCGAGTTCACCGTCGCCGGTACAGGCACCATGCCGCGCGAAGCGCAGGGCGCGCAGCCCGGCCCTGAGGGTCAGGGCCCGGCGCAAAACGCAGATCAGGCGGCCGCGGCTGCAGGCCAGGGCGGCCCCACCGCCGCGCAGCCGGATGCGGGCGCCGATACCCGCCCCGGTGGCGGACTGGGCCCGCCGATCGACACACCCGACCCTCTGCACAAGTACAAGTGGTGGATCCTGAGCGGGCTGGCGCTGGTACTGGTGGCGGCGGCAGCGTGGCTGCTGGGCAAGCCGCGGCTTGCCACCGGGCCGGCGGC
>CAZZYH010000126.1:4298-10031 GCA_964658225.1 Vulcanimicrobiota bacterium
ATCCTGCCCTCGAACCCACCCCGTATCCAGCCTCGTCTACCGGCCCGGCCGGTGGGTCGCCCGACGACACCCTGCGCGCCTCTGCCCACAGCAGCCCGCCCGTGCCGACCGGAACCCAGGCATTGAGCCTGCTCGGCGCGCTCAAGGAAGCTCTCTTTGCGCTCGAGACCGAACGCCTGAGCGGGCGGGGGAGCGAAGAGGAGTACCAGCAGCTCAAGGCTTCGCTCGAGGTCGTGCTGCGGCTGGCGCTGGAGCGGGAGACGGCTACGCGGTAGGCCAGGGGGGCGAGAGCCGCGCGCGCCGGATGCCTGCCTGCTGTGCGGAGGTCCCGCGCCCCCTGTGCCGACCGTTAAAACAGGTGTGGGACGAAACGATCCGTGTTGCGGATAACGGGCGTACCTGCCTCGCGCAGACCCAAGCCACACGGCTCCCCATCGACGAGCCAGCTGCCCAGCACAGCCCAGTTCCAATCCGCCTGAGCCAGGGAAGCAAGGCCCTGGTAAAGCCAGGGCCCATCGCCGTAGATGCCATCGGTCGAGAGGCTTCTCGGGCCATCGACCAGGCGGATATTCGCGCCTTCCCGGCCGAAGAGCGGCTTCCGTATGTAGCGGTCCAGCCATGTGGGTTGATCCAGGTAGGCCGGCAACAGCAGCTCGTGATCGGGATAGAGCTCCCAAAGAATGGCCAGGAGCGCCTTGTTCGACCAGAGCATCTTCCAGATCGGCTCGATCCACTGGGTGCGGCCGGCCTGCGCCTTCTGCCCGGAGGCCATGGAGGCCAGCGCGTTCGGGCCGAATGGCTCGCGGAGCAGGGTCTCCCAGGGGTAGAGCTTGAAGAGAGACTCAATCGCCGCCTCGTCCAGGTCTACAAAGCAGCTGCGCCTGCGGTTCCAGCCCAGGTCCTGCATGCGGATGCTCGCGCTGCGCAGACCCGCGGCCTGGGCCGTATCGCGCAGGTAGGAGATGGTCAAGGCGTCTTCTTCGAGGCCGTCATGGGCAAAGTACACGGGCTGCGCGAGGTAAGGCTTCAGGTCCTGCCACTTGGCCACCAGCTTCTCGTGGATAGAGTTCCACTGGTCTCGCCCCGGGAAGCGATCCTCGAGCCAGCGCCACTGGATTACGGACGCTTCGAGGAGCGAAGTCGGCGTATCGGCGTTGTACTCGAGCAGCTTGATGGAGCGGCCGTCATAAGCCAGGTCCATGCGTCCGTAGAGCGCGGGCGGCTCCTCTTCCCACGTAGCGCGAATGGCCGCTGCCGCGTGCCGGGAATGTGCATCGCGTTGCATCTGTCGAAACGCAGCACGTGCTCGCCGGCGGCCACGCACATGCGCTGCAGCTCCGAGGTGGCTGCTTCGAGGCGATCGATCTCGGCTGCGGTGAACTCCCAGTACGCCGACTCATCCCAGTAGGGGCGGCCGTCGACAGAGTGGTAGATCAATCCCTGCCTGGCGACGATGCCCTGCCAGCCCGGGCGAGGCGTCAGTGCGTGGCGCTGCACTACTCGCCCCCGCCTTCGCCGCCTGCGCCGCCATGGCTGCCCCCTTCGCCGCTGCTGCCAAAGCCGCCGCGTGTGGTGCTGCCGCCGCTCACCGTGTCGCCGACACTTTGGCCGCCGCGGCCGCCGTAGACGAAGTGCGCGCCGCCGCTGCCTCCATGCGCGCCGGTGTTGCAGGCCGAGTCGGGCAGCTTTCGGCCGCTGGCGTCCACGCAGTCGCGCCGACTCTCGCAGCCGGCGAACGCAGCCGCGGAGGCCAGCAGAATCAGGCATGCAGGGATCTCCCGCGAGCGTCGCCTCATACTGTTCCTCTTTTCATGAGCAGAAGCGCTGACAAGCTCGCTCACCCCCGTCCGGTCGGCGCGTCTAAAGCGACACGATGCCGGTTGGTCCGTCCGTTCAAGGGATTGCTGATGCACAGTCGGGCAACAAGGTTGTGGCCGTGCTTGTGGAAGCCGCTCGGGGGTCATAGAATGGGGATGCCCCCAGGAGTAACCGCACCATGTTGAACACACTCTTCTTCGAGCGCCGCGTCCCGGCTGTTCTGGCCTTGACCCTTGGCTGCCTCGCTGCACGCGGTACCCAGGTCTACGCCCAGCAGACAGCGCCTGCCGCCGGCCCGACGCCCGCGGCTGCAACCCAGACTGCGCCTGCGCCGTCGATTGCGCCGCGCGACCAGGTCGCTCCGTCCCAGGCCACACCGGACGCCGACTCGCCGCTGAACCGGCCTATCGACGACAAGAAGCGCTTCCAGCAGCAAAGGGAGCTACGCCAGGAGTTAAAGGGCCCGTACAAGAAGTGGGTCGACGAGGATGTGCGCTGGATCATCACCGACCAGGAACTGAAGGCCTTCAAGAGCCTCTCGAACGATGAGGAGCGGGAGGCGTTCATCGAGCAGTTCTGGCAGCGCCGCAACGCGAATCCGGAGTCGCCCGAGAACGAGTTTCGCGAAGAGCATTACCGCCGCATCGCTTACGCGAACGAACACTTTGCCGCCGGCAAGCCGGGTTGGAAGACCGACCGCGGGCACATGTACATCGCCTATGGCAAGGCCGATTCGATCGACTCGCATCCCTCCGGAGGCAGCTATGACCGGCCGATGGAAGAAGGCGGCGGCTCGACCTCGACCTTCCCCTTCGAGATCTGGCACTATCGCTACCTGGAGGGGATCGGCGAGAACATCGACATCGAGTTCGTGGACAGCTGCATGTGCGGCGACTACCACATGACCATCGACCGCTCGGAGAAGGACGCGCTGCTGCACGTGCCGGGCGCGGGCGCGACGATGTACGAGCAGATGGGCCAGGCCAAGCAGGCAGACCGCTTTCACGGCGGACTGGAGAGCCTGGGCACCGGCCCGATGACCGGCCAGCAGCAGTCCAAGCAGTTTGACCGCCTGGAGCAGTTTGCCAAGCTGCAGGCCCCGCCGGTGATCAAGTTCAAGGACCTGCAGCTGGAAAGCTTCATGTCCAATCACAAGCTGCTCAGCGGGCCGTTCTTTCCCTTTGATGTGCGTACCGACTACGTCAAGGTGACCGACGATACCGTGCTCGTGCCGGTCACGCTGCAGATCAAGAACCGCAACATCACCTTCAACACCAAGGATGG
Organism: Vulcanimicrobiota bacterium; assembly: GCA_964658225.1. Lineage (GTDB taxonomy): Bacteria > Acidobacteriota > Terriglobia > Terriglobales > Acidobacteriaceae > EB88. Next base: position 7,401 of record CAZZYH010000126.1, read on the forward strand.
GGTCTCGCGCGGCGATGTACACATCATCGGTCGCGTCTCGACGATCACCGACAAGATCGTGCAGAGCTTCGAGGAGACGGTTGAGGTCGAGGTGCCGAGCGAGCTGCTCCCAAAGACGCTCGACAACGCGCAACTCTACTGGAAGGCGCTGCCGTTGCGGCCGGGCCGTTACCGGGTCGACATCGCGATCAAGGACGTCAACAACCCGGATCACATCGGCACCTGGGCTCAGGGCATCACCGTGCCCAAGTACGATGACGACCGGCTCTCGGCGTCGTCTTTGATCCTGGCCAAGAAGATGGAGAGGGTCGCGTCGAAAGAGATTGGCACCGGCAACTTCATCATCGGCAACACCAAGCTGCTGCCCACCGTCCAGGCGAACCTGGGCACGCCGGCCTCTTTCAAGCAGGACCAGAATCTGAACTTCTGGATGCAGGTCTATAATCTGGGCATCGACGACGCCAGCAAGAAGAACTCGGCGATCGTTCACTACCAGATCATGGATACGGCAACCGGCAAGGTCATCTTTACCAAGGACGAGGACACCAAGGCGCTGGGCGCGAGCTCGGACCAGTTGACGCTGGCCAAGAGTGTTCCCCTGGCCGCGGTTCCCCCGGGCAAGTACCAGGTCAAGGTCAGCATCAACGACACCGTGTCCAAGCAGGAGATTGCGAAGACGGTTCCGTTCAACGTCGAGTAGACCCTTGTGGGCATGGGGGCCTTGCACAGGCCCCCATGCGGTTGTGAACTTGGGCCAGCGGACAGAGAGCCGCGCCACCCACCAGCATCCTTCCTTTTCTTTGAGGACGCAACGGCCAGCTTTCGCAACGACCGAGTGCATTGAACCCTAGCTCTCCCATCATCGCCGGGCCCCGCCATCGGGGGCAAAGACTTGCATCCATCGCCGTGCTCAGCGCGGGCGTGCTCGTTGGTCTGCAGCCCATCGCCTCTGCGCAGAGCCGGCCGGGCAGCTTCTCCGGGCTGCCCGGCGAAAGCGCTCGGCCGGCCGTCACAGGCATGGTGCGCGACGCCGCGGGCAACCCCCAGATCGGCGCCCTGGTCGAGCTGCTGGGACCGAACCTGGCCGTGCTTGCCCATACCTTCACCGACGATCGCGGCCACTATGCGCTGCCCCGGGTGACTCCCGGCACCTACCAGGTCAAGGCCAGCGGAGCCTTCTTTCTCCCCACGCTGCGGCAAAACCTGCGCCTGCTCGCGGACAGCCGGCTGGTCGTGAACCTGACGCTCAACACGCTCTACCAGGCCTTCCAGTGGCTGCCTGCCGAGCCACGCACGGCCGATGAGCCCAGGGATGACTGGAACTGGACCCTGCGCCTGTCGACCAATCGACCGCTCCTGCGCGTGCTCGACGACGACACCGGCAACGCGCCCATGGTCCTGGTCTCGGACGGCGCAACGCTCCCGGGGCGACGGCTGACGGTGCGCAGCGGCTCCAACCGCTTCGGCGAAGGGGGCATGCACCAGGATGTCGAGGTCGAGCGCGGACACGACGATGCGCACCAGTTGATCCTGCGCACCGACGTGGGCCAGTCCGAGAGCGCCACCCTGCGCACCACCGCCGCCTACCTGCGCCAGCTGGGGCCGGGCACGGCGATGATCTCGGTCGCTTCGTTTTCAACGCGACCGGACGTGATTTCCAGCCGGGACAGCGGCCTTGAGGTGCTGACGGCTCGCTCGGCCATGACCATGGCGCTCGGGCCGGGGCTGGAGGCCGAGGTCGGCAATGAGCTCGAGGCGGTGCACCTGGGCGAAACGCTGACGGGCACGCACCCGTTCGCCGGCATCACCCTGCACCATGGGGCAACGACGGTCCGCTACAACCTGGCCTCCTCGCCCGATGCCGAGGCGGCTTCTGAGCTCGATCGCGATGCGACGCTCGCCCCCCGGGTCAGCGAGCGCGATGGCTCGCTGCGTTTTGACCAGGGCTTGCACCAGGCGCTCGAGCTGCAGCACCAGTCCCAGCATTGGTCGACCGGGCTGACTTACTTCCACGACGCTGTCGAGCACCCACTGGTCGGCGGAGGGGTGGCCATCGTCGCCGGCCGGCCGGCGCTTTCCTCAACCGATGCAGCCGGCGGGGATCTGCTGTACGACCCGGCCACCGAGCTGATCGCTGTCTCCGGGCAGGGGTACACGGGCAACGGCGTGCTGGCCGTGGCGCGGGACCAGATCAGCCCGGATACCTGGATCTCGCTGCGCTACGCGGTGGGCCAGGCTCTGGCCATCGAAGCCGGCCCCGGCGTCCAATCGCTCGAGGTAGGGCTGCGGGCCATGCGGCCGCACGCCACGCCGATGCTCTCTGCCTCGATCGGCAGCAAGGCCCACCGTGCCGGCACCGAGTGGCGCGCCTCGTACCGCTGGCAGCCCTCGGACACCCTGACCCAGGTTGCGCCCTTTGACAGCTCTGCCCCGGAGGCCTACCTGAGCTTCCACGTGCGCCAGCCGATCTACATGCATTACATGGGGCTGCACGGGATGCAGGCTATGGTCGATGTGCGGAACCTGCTCGCGCAGGGCTACCGGCCGTTCCTCTCGCAGGATGGCTCGACGCTCTACTTTGCCCAGGCCGAGCGGTGCGTCGAGGGTGGGCTCTCGTTCTCGTTCTAAGCG
>CAZZYH010000127.1:0-9974 GCA_964658225.1 Vulcanimicrobiota bacterium
CGACCGCATCGTCGACCTCATCGTCGACCACTTCAAGGATGCGCCTGGGCGGCCATCCGATGCGCTTCTTTTGAACAGGCGCCGCGGCAGACCGGCCGCCTGGGCCCGCAGCAGGCACGCGGCCTGGGGCCCCGGGCTCGACAGCCGCCGCGGCAGACCCACCGCTCACGCCGGTCCCCAGCGCTCGTCCAAGCACCATCGAGCAGGGCTTGGCCGGGCTTTCTAGGCGGAAGGGCGCTATACCTGAGAGAATAAGACGCCGGTGAGGTGTGGCGTCGAGCGGGGGCTCGGAAGGGCTGAGGCTTGCTTCCGGGGCGTCTGGACGACGCTGACCAGGCGGGGAGTCGAGTTGGGGAGCGTGGCGTACGTTCTCTATAATCGAGTTTTCCTCAAGAGTTGACCTGATTTTGCAGTGAGGGTGTGCCTATCTTTTCCGAGACGCGTGGGAGCCAGAACTCCCCTGATCCTAAGAGCCGCTTTGCGCGCAGGTACCGCCGCACGCCGAGAACCATTGCTCTCTTCCTCTTTTGTCTTACGGTACTAGCGGAGTTGACCGCGGGCGCCCAGGCCCAGACGCAGCCGATCGTGACCAGCATCCGCGTGATCGGCAACCGGCGCATTCCGAAGGAGACGGTGCTGGCGCGGCTGTTCTCGCATGAGAATGAGCCCTATGATGCGGCCACGATCGAGCGTGACTTCAACTCGCTGTGGAATACGGGCTACTTTGAGGACGTCCGCATCGAGCGCGAGGACACCCCCAAGGGCGTGATCCTGGACGTGTACGTTCGCGAGAAGCCCACCATTCGCGAGATCAACTACAAGGGCCTGAACTCGGTTACCACCTCCGATGTGCTCGACGCCTACAAGAAGGCCAAAGTGGGCCTGTCCCAGGAGTCGCAGTATGATCCGACCCGGGTGGCGCGTGCCATCACCGTGATCAAGGAGCTCGAGGCCACGCACGGGCACCAATTCGCCCAGGTGCGGACCGACGTGAAGGTGATCCCGCCCTCGTCGGTGCAGGTCAACTTCACCATTAAGGAAGGTCCCACGGTGAAGGTGGGCGTGATCAGCTTTACCGGGAACACGCATGTGAAGGCGCGGGTGCTGCGGGCCTCGATGAAGAACCTGCGCCCGATCGGCATCCCGCACTCCGTTCTGTTTGAAAACCTGCTGCCGCGCACTTTCGATTCCACCAAGCTCGAGGAAGACACCGAGCGGGTGCGCCAGGCCTATCGCGATCTCGGCTACCTGCGGGCGAATACGGCCGAGCCGCTGACCCATATCCGCAACCAGGGCGGCCTGTCGCTATTTACGTTTCGCGCCAACACGGGCAAGCGGATGGATATTCGCATCGGCATTGAAGAAGGACAGCGCTACCGGTTCACCGGGATCACCTTTACCGGCAACAAGGCCGTCACCAACACGCGCGCGCTGCGGGCGCAGTTTGCGAACAAGGATGGCGAGTACTTCAACGCGACCGAGTTCGGCAAGGGGCTGAAGAATCTCGAAAAGGCCTACGGCGCGCTCGGCTATATCAACTTCCAGCCCATCCCGACGCCGCACTACGACGATGCCGCCAAGACGGTCAGCTTCACCATCGACATCGATGAAGGCAAGCAGTTCAAGGTTTCGCGCATCGAGTTCCAGGGCAACAAGATCACCCGCGACTTTGTCATCCGCCGCGAACTGTTGCTCGAGGAAGGATCGAATTACAATTCGCAGGCCTGGGAGCAGAGCCTGCTGCGCCTGAACCAGCTGGACTACTTCGATCCGTTGAAGGTCGACCAGGATTCCGAGACCCACCAGAACGCGGACGCAGGCACGGTCGACCTGCTGCTCAAGGTGCATGAAAAGGGCAAAAACTCGATCGGGCTCAATGGCGGCGTCAGTGGTCTGTCGGGCTCGTTCCTGGGACTCAACTACCAGACGAATAATTTTCTCGGACTGGGCGAAACGCTGACCCTGCAGGCCAGCGAAGGCAACACGGCGCGCAACCTGGTGCTCGGTTTCAACGAGCCGTACCTGCGCAACAAGCCGTTGAACGTGGGCTTCCAGGTATTTAACAACAAGACCGATTACAACTCGAACAAGGCCTACAACACGACCGGCCAGGACGCGAACACCTCGACGGCGACCAACTCGCTGATCCAGAACTACAACCAGTCGAGCACCGGGTTGAGTCTCTCGGCCAGCTATCCCATTCGCCGCTCCTTCAAGCGCATCGGGCTGACCTACTCGCTGAACAAGAGCACGGTCAGCACGTTCAGCCCGGCCTCGACCAACCTCTTCCAGACCCTTGCGTTCCGCTCCGGCATCCAGGGGCAGAATGCGCTGACCGGCATCATCACCAGCATGGCCTCGCTTTCCTTCCAGTACAACCACCTGGACTCGACCTTCATGCCGCGCACGGGCAAGGAGTTCTCGGGAGCCTTCCAGCTGGCGGGTCTGTTCGGCAACGTTCGCTACATCCAGCCGGTGCTGGAATTCAAGCAGTTCCGTCCCATGCGGGGGCTGCGGTTCGCAAGCGACGGCCGCAATGTGCTGGGCTACCGGCTGCAGGCAAACTACATCCAGGGCATCTCGGGCGACGTGGCTCCGCCGTTTTCGCGTACCTACCAGGGGGGCGAGTCCGACCTGAGGGGCTTTGACATACGGTCGAGCACGCCCTACGCGTTCATCCCGACGCGCGTGCTCTTCAACCTGACCAATCCGGATGGCTCCTGCGTCTCGCGGCAGCCGGGCGCGCCCCAGACCAACCAGTGTCTCCAGGTGCCCCTCCCGGTATACGGCATCGTTTCCGCCGGAGGCGACACGGCCTTTGTGGGGAACGTGGAGTACCGGATCCCGCTGGTTGCGCGTACCGCGGCACTCGAGATCTTTAACGATTTCGGCGTCAACATCGCCGCCAACAAGGGTCAACTCCGGCAGAGCGTCGAAGGCGCGGCGCTGCTGAACGCCCCGCTCTATGGGTGCCCGAACTACGTCAACGGCGCCTGCCAGGGGGGCGAGCAGATTACCTTCGAGCGCAACATCCGGCCCATCTACGGTACCAATTTCGTACCGCGGGACTCCCTCGGCGCGCAGATCTCGGTGCTGCTGCCGATCGTCAATGCCCCGTTCCGGATCTACTACGCGTACAACCCGCTGCGGCTGGAGAAGGATGTGCCCGGTCAGGACCTGATTACGCGCAGCATGTTCCCGTCCGGCGGCGCGGGCGATTACACCTACGCGCAGGCGACCCGGCTCTATGGCTCGCTGTTCCAGCTGCGCGAGCCGAAGAAGACCTTCCGGCTGACGGTCTCCACCACGTTCTAGAGCGTTGCGCTTCTGGCTGAGCGACGCGAGCCGGGCTTTCCGGGGCGCTTTGCGAGCGAACCGCCGAGCCCCGGCGACCGCTTGAGGCGCGCTGAGGGAGCTCGGCGGGAAGGCGGCGGAATGGTCTTTTCGCGAGAGGCCGGGTATACTGGCTGATGTTGTAACCCTTGTTATTCCAAGCAGGAAGCCCAATGCCAAAGTTGAAGACCCACAAGGGCGCTGCGAAGCGCTTCAGAAAGACCGGCACCGGCAAGATCGTGCGGGGCCAGGCCACGATGCGCCACATCCTGACCTCGAAGGAAACCAAGACCAAGCGCAAGCTGGCACACAGCGCCCTGGTTTCCGATGCAGACTACGAGAAGGTCGCCCGGATGATCCCTTACGCCTGATCGATCCTGTGCTCGCGCAGAGCGGGCACACACGGATTCGGGCCGCGCAAAGCGTTTGCGCACGAGAGCCCCCGGCGCCTGCTTGAGGGCCGCGTGATCCAGGTACGAAGCGAGTGAAGAGGCCTACAGACTGCCGACTGTTGCAAAACGTCGCAGCCTCCTTACCTCCAGCCGCACAACGAAAGACGCAAAAGGAGCAGAACGATGCCACGGGTAAAACGTGGAACCAAGCGCAACGATCGCCGCAAGAAGATCCTCAAGCGGGCGAGCGGATATTTTCTTACCAAGAGCAAGCTCTACCAGGCCGCCCAGGAAGCGGTGGAGCGCGGGCTCAAGTTTGCCTACAGCGGACGCAAGCAGAAGAAGCGGCAATACCGTTCGCTGTGGATCGTCCGCATCAATGCCGCGGCAAAGCTGAACGGCATCAGCTATTCGCTGTTGATCAACGGGCTGAAGAAGGCCGGGGTCGAGTTGGATCGCAAGATCCTGGCGGACCTGGCCGTGCGGGATGAGCAGGGATTTGCAGCGCTGGTCGCCCAGGCCAAGGCTGCCCTGGGGCATACGGCGACGGCGTAAGCCCCGGCGCCTTGGGCGCTGTTCAAGCGCAGCGGATGCGCTCCTCGGGTGCGCAGCTCGGATGCGCGCCTCGTGAAGGTGGCTTGAGCGTTCCCTGCTGGGAGCTGCTGCAGCTTTGCTCAGCTTTCTCAAGCAAAAAAGGCGCCCTCTCGATGAGGGCGCCTCTTTTTGCGTCAAGGCTGCCCACCCTGGGGGAGCTGGCAGCCTGCGCGCAGAGCAGTATCTGCTTCGGTCGTTTCCTCTGCCCCTCGAACCCGCGCGTGCGGAGAGCAACCGCAAGATGCCCGCTTAGGCCCGCAGCTTGCGGTCTTTCGGCCGATTCCGACGGGGGGGGTCTGCTCGTGCCGCGATCGCGCCAGGCTCACCGCGTCGCCTGCTGCCAGTAGCGAAATGTCTCCGCACTGATACGGCGCCCTCCGCGCGACTCCTCTTCATAGATCAACCGAAGCGCCGCGAAGAGCCGGGCGCTCTCCGCCTCCAGCCCCAGCAGGTGCAGGCTGCGCAGCATGCGTGTCAGCCGCAGATGGTTGTGGTTGTAGGGCGTGAGCCAGTTGCGAGCCCGTTGCGCAAAGCCAGGGCCGGGCACAACCTCTCCCTCCAAGCCGGCCGCAAGTCCGTAGAAGTGCAGCATCCGCAGCCACGCTGCGTGCAGGCGGCGGTGGGCCTCATCCGAGGCGCGCAACGCGCCCAGCACCCCCGGAGTCAGCAGCGGTGCGCGCGGATTGGCGCCGCTCGGCTCCGGCAGCGGAAAGAGCCACTGGATGTAGTCGTGTACCGCCTCCAGCAGAGCGTCTGACCAGCCAAGGATTTCTGCATGGCTACGGCCCTGCACATCGCGGCCATCGCGCGTGTAGAAGGCCAGCAGCAGCGCGTCGGTCATGCCCACCACCTCTGCCCTCTACGATGCGCCTTCTCCCGCTGCGCGGGCCCCTGCTTGTCCGGCACGGAGGCCGCTCACCCCGGGAGCGACCCTGCTCAGGGGGCCGGGCGGCCCGCGCGTAGAATCAACTTCGATGATCCCGCCACTCAGCACGCGGCCCGCCCTCTGGCGGCGCACATTCTCGGTGCTGCGACCCTCGCACAGCCACACCGCCTTTACGGCCACGCTGCTGCTCTCCTTCGTGGCCCTGCTTTCGAAGGTCATCAGCCTGGTGCGGGTCAAGTACATCGCCCACGTCCTCGGGCGCACCGCGGCAGCCGATGCTTTCAACGCAATGTTCCAGCTGCCGGACACGATCTCCTACTTCCTGATCGGTGGCGCGACCTCGATCACCTTTGTGACCATGTTGACGCGCTACCGCGAGGCGGGACGCGAGCAGGAAGGCGAGGAGGCGCTGTCGGTCATCTTTACGACCATGATGCTGGTGCTCTCGGCGGCCATCCTCGCAGCCGAGCTCTTTGCGCCGCTCTACGTGCGGGTCGCCTTTCCCGGCTTTCTCAAGGACCCGGGCAAGTTTGCGCTGTGTGTGCACCTGACCCGCATCATCCTCCCTGGGCAGATCTTCTTTTTCGGTGGCGGCATCTTTGCGGCCTTCCTGCTGGCCCGCAAGCAGTTCACCCTGCAGGCCTTTGCGCCGCTGATCTACAACGCCGGCATGATCGTCGGCGGAGTGGCGCTGTTCCCCTGGCTGGGCGTCTCCTCGATCGCCTGGGGCGGGCTAGCCGGGGTGATCCTGGGCCCGTTTGCGATCAACGGCTGGGCGGCCCGGCGCGCGGGCATGCGTCTGCGCCTGCGGCTGGACTGGCAGAGCAAAGGGCTGCGGGAGTGGGTCCGCCTGACCCTGCCGCTCATTCTGGGCTTCTCGCTGGTGACGGTGGACTCCTGGATCATCAGCCACTTCGCCTCCCGCATCGGCGGCGCTGTCTCCCTGCTGGCCTACGCAAAGCAGCTCTTCAGCGTGCCGCAGGCGCTGGGCCAGGCGGCGGGCGCGGCTTCGCTGCCGTTCCTGGCTTCGCTCTACAACCGTCACGATGAGGAAGGCATCGCCGATCGCGGGCCATTCGCACGCTCGGTCAACGAGTCGGTCTCCCGGATCGCAGCCGTCTCGCTGCTGCTGAGCTCGTGGATGATCGTGATGGGCGGCCCGGCTGTCGACCTGGTATTTCGCGGCGGCTTGTTTGGGCGGGCCGATGCAGGCGCGATGGCGCTCTACTTCGGGATCTTCTCTGTCTCGCTGTGTTTTTGGTCGGCGCAGGCGATCTATGCCCGGGCCTTTTATGCGACCGGCAACACGGTCACCCCGATGGTGGCCGCGACGCTGGTCACCCTGATCTCGCTGCCCGTCTACTCGCTGCTCTTTCGCCTGCACGGGGCCCCGGGGCTCGCGGTGGCGTCTGATATCGGCATCACCGTGCAGGCGGCGGTCTTTGCGATGCTGCTGCAGCGCGCCGGGCTGGTGCCGCTGCGGGGGCTCGACGGCAGGGAGCTGGCGCGGTCGGTTGCGGCGATGGGACTGAGCCTGCTCGTGCTGCTGGCGCTGCGCCGGGTCAGTCCCCACGCGGGGTCGCGAGCCGGCGAGTTGCTGTTGCTGCTCGTGAGCCTGCTGGTGTGGGTCGGGGTGTGCGCGGGTGTGCTGCTGGCTACCGGGTCCGCGCTGCCGCGGCAGCTGGCTGCTCGCTTGCGCCGGTGACAGCGGAACCATCCGTGCGGACCGCCTGGTGCCTCGTGGTCCGACGCGCCTGGCAGAGAGTCAGAAACACCGCAGGTCCTTCGCTTTGCTCCGGGTGACAGCTTCAGGACAGCTTCGCTCAACATGGGCCTCGCTCAGCACGGGGGCCTTTGCCGACGCTGTTGCATCGCCTTCGGCGCTTTCCGTGGGAATCGAAGCATGCTTCACCTCGTCTCCTCTTGAGCGAAGCGAGGGATTCGCGGTTCTCTCCCCGGCACCCCCGATGCTAGAAGCTGCTGCTCGCCGCCTCCCGGGTCAACTCGACCGAGCCTTTCAATGGCAGCGACTCGACCGAATCGCCGACCTCGATTCCGAACTTGCCCGGCTGGATCGCCCACTTCTTTCCCGCCACATCGTAGTAGGCGAACGCGCGCGCATCGAGCACGACCGAAACATGGCCGGTCGCCCCCGGCGCCAGCTGCACCCGCTCAAAGCCTTTCAGCTCGCGCACCGGTCGGGGTACGGCCGGATGCTCCTCCGCCACGTAGACCTGGGCTACCGCAGCACCTGCGCGTGCGCCGGTGTTGGTCACCTCGAAGGAGACTGCCACTTGCGGACTGGCTGCGCCGCCGGCAGGCGAAACACGCAGATGCGAAAACTTGAAGGTCGTATACGACAAGCCGTAGCCGAAGGGGAAGAGCGGCTTGACGTGGTTACGCTGGTACCCGCGATAGCCGACGAAGATGCCTTCCTTGTAGGTCACCTTCTTCGAGTCGCCCTCGGGATAGTAGTTGGCGTAGGTCGGGTTATCCTCGGCGCGGCGCTCAAAGGTCGCCGGCAGATGCCCCGAAGGATCGGTCTGCCCCAGAAGGATCTCGGCGAGCGCGGTACCGGCTTCCTGTCCGCCATACCAGCTCTCGAGCAGCGCCGGCACCTTGTCCAGCCAGGCGGTCGAATCGACATTGCCGCCCGAAGTCAGGCTCACGATGGTCTTCTTGTTCGCTGCCGCCATGGCCTCGATCAACTCGTCCTGCCCATAGGGCAAGGAGAAGGTGCGGTCGCCACCCTCGCCTTCGCTCTCGCCCTGGTAGCCGGCCGCGACGATGACCGCATCGGCCTTCGCCGCCAGCTCGACCGCGCGCCCGTTGACCACCTGCGACTCGGGGACGATGGCCAGCCGCAGTTGCCCGCCGATCGGTCCGCTCTGCGCATCCTCAACGACGACCTTGTGCGGTCCGGCGGAAAGCTGCAGGGTGAGACTGGGCTGGAAGGCGCGGACGAGCTTCCAGTTATCGAGGATCAGCCTGTCGTCCAGGTAGACGCGATTGCCGGAGCCTTCGCCCGGCCCCTCCAGCACGACGATGTACTTGCCTCGAACCGGCGCCGTGTAGTAGCCGGAGTAGCGCCGCGACACGGTCTTCGGAGGCCCCGCAAAGAGCGCCATCATGGCCTCGGCATCCTCGCCGAAGCTGGACCAGCTGGTGCCGAGCGTGTTTACATGCGCGACGGTCGTCGTGCTCGCGGGCGCGCCGGAGAGGGTGTCATTGGGAAACGTCTCGAGCGTCAGGCCCGGCTTGCCGCCGCTCGCCGCGGTCGAAAAGGTGGTCTGCCGTGCAAGTTCGGCAAGGGTGGGCAGGCCGCGGTCGTAGAGCACGTTGACCGACGCGCCCAGCGCATTGGTCAGTCCTTCGACCGGGCCGACCATCTGAAAGGGCACCACGCCCGCGCTGCCGCCGCCCACCGGCACGCCCGGATACGCGTCCGGCCCGACCACCAGGATCGTCTTGAGCTGGGCTTTGTCGAGCGGCAAGGTGTGCCCCTGGTTCTTGAGCAGCACCACGCTTTCGCGCGCCGAGTCCAGCGCGGTCGCCTTGTTCGCGGCGTCGAAGTAGGAGATCGAAGCGTCGGTCTGCGGCCGGTCGAGCCAGCCAAAGGACATCGCGGTCGAGAGCAGGTGGCGGACCTTCTCATCAATGGTCGCCTCGCTCACCGTACCGGCCTTGATCGCGGGGAGCAGCACCTCCTTGTTCATGAACTTACCCGTGGGCATCTCGATGTCGAGTCCGTTGTTGGCCGCCGCGACCCCGTCGTAGGTCGCATCCCAATCGGACATCATGACGCCGGGAAAGTTCCACTCCTTGCGCACGATATCGATATTGAAGTCGCCGTTCTGCGTGGCGTGCTGGCCATTGATCAGGTTGTAGGAGTCCATGATGGCGCCTACGTGGGCCTTCTTGACGCCGGCCTCAAAAGACGGCAGGTAGATCTCACGGGCCGTCCGCTCGTCGACGATTGTGTCCGAGTCGTGGCGCAGGAATTCGGAGTTGTTGCCCAGAAAGTGCTTGATGGTCGCGCTTACGCCCTGCGCCTGCATGCCGGTGATGTAGCCGACGGCGATGTTCGCGGTCAGGAACGGGTCTTCGCCGAAGTACTCGAAGTTGCGCCCGTTGCGGGGCGAGCGGTAGATATTGACGCCCGGGCCCAGCATGTAGTGGACCCCGCGGGCACGCGCGTCGCGGCCGATGCCGGCGCCGACCCGCTCGGCCAGCGCACGGTCCCAGGAGGCGGCCAGGCCGATCCCGGCGGCGTAGGTGGTGGACGGGAACCCGGCGTTCGAGCGGGTGCCGTACGGTCCATCCGACATCTCGAACCCAGGCAGGTTCGCCGAAGCGACCGCCCGCACCGCAAAGCCGGTGCCGCCGATGTAGTCCAGCTTCTGCTCGAGCGTCATGCCGTGGACCAGGGTGTCGATCTTTTGCCGGTCGGCGGCGGTAAGCGGGTGCGGCGCCTGCGCCAGCCCAAGGGTAGAAGCGAGCAGAATGGCTGCCGCGAGGAGCCGGGAGCGGGAGCAACGACGCATGGATGTCTGATCCTTCTTGGAGAGTGCGTTCGAGGGCCGGGCCGGGACAAGGCACGGTTCCCGCCTCGCCCGGCAAGCGGCTGCCGGGCAATCGTACGTTCTTGAGCCGACCTTTGGAAAGCGGGGCGCCGCGCGCACGGAGCGACCGGTTCCGGAACGGGTCGGGTGGATAGGGCGGCCGCCGCGGGTCGCGGACCGGGAATTACGGACGGAAATTACAGACCG
>CAZZYH010000128.1:0-9871 GCA_964658225.1 Vulcanimicrobiota bacterium
GGGGGCCTGATGCGAGCCGCTCGCCTCGCCCATCGCTGCGCCAGGCCGGACCCCGCCGGCCGCGGCCCGGGACATCCAACCCGCGCCGGCTGGTACACTCACGCTGCATAGGGCTCGACGCCGCCCGCGATCCTCTAAGCCGCGAAGGAGACCTCGCTTGTCGACCCAGACCTCCCCATCCAACCCAGTCCGTCCAGCCACAAGAACCTTTCATCCGTTTGTCAGCGCAGAGCAGAGCCGCCCCGAGCTCACCGCGCGCGCCCTGCTCCTGGGCAGCTTCTTCGGCATCCTCTTCGGTGCGGTCACCGTCTACGTGGGCCTGCGCGCCGGGCTCACCGTCGGCGCGTCGATCCCCATCTCCGTCCTCTCGATCAGCCTGCTTCGCGCCCTCGGCCGCGCCTCCATCCTTGAGAACAACATCGTCCAGACCACCGGCAACGCCGGCCAGTCGATCGCCGCGGGCGTCATCTTCACCCTGCCCGCGCTCATCTTTCTCGGCTTCGACCTCGAGTACGCGCGCATCTTCATCCTCGCGCTCATCGGCGGCTGGCTCGGCGTGCTTTTCATGATCCCGCTCCGCCGCCAGCTCATCGTCGAAGAGCATGGCCACCTCACCTATCCCGAAGGCACCGCCTGCGCCGATGTGCTGCTCGCCGGCGAGCGCGGCGGCTCCTTTGCCAGCCGCGTCTTCTTCGGCCTGGGGATCGGCGCGGTCTACACCCTCTTTCAGAACGAGAACCTGCTCGGCGCCTGGCCCGGCACGCCCAACTACGCCCCGGACCTGGGACCGCAGCACGTGCTCCGCGGCGCGGCCATCCGCTGCGATGCCACCTCCGAGTATCTCGGCGTCGGCTACATCATCGGGCCGCGCATCGCGGGAACCATCTTCGCCGGCGGCGTCTTCTCCTGGCTCGTGCTGATGCCCGCCATCTCCTTCTTCGGCTCCCACTACCCCGGCGCGCTCTACCCGGCCACCAAGCCCATCGCGCAGATGAGCCCGAGCGAGCTCTGGTCGAGCTACGTGCGGCCCATGGGCGCGGGCGCGGTCGCCGCCGCGGGCCTCATCACCCTGCTCAAGACCCTGCCCACCATCTTCGGCGCGCTCAGCTCCGGCCTGGCCAATATCCGCAAAAGCAACGCCGGTCCTCGCATCGCGGCACGCACAGACCGCGACCTGCCTCCGATCGTTGTCGCCGGCGGCAGTATCGCGCTGGTCGTGTTGATGTTCCTCTTTCTGACCGTCAAGCCTGTTCCGGGCGCGCAGATGACATGGTTTGCGAATCTCGCCGCCTCGCTGCTGATCGTGGTCTTCGGCTTCCTGTTCGTCACCGTCTCCTCGCGCATCGTGGGGCTGATCGGCAGCTCGTCGAACCCCATCTCCGGGATGACCATCGCCACGCTGATGGCTACCTCCGCCATCTTCCTGGTCAAAGGCTGGACCGCGCCTGCCTTCGGAGCCCTGGCCATCACCATCGGCGGAACCGTCTGCATCGCCGCCGCCAACGCCGGCGACACGTCGCAGGACTTGAAAACCGGCTTCCTGATCGGCGCCACCCCCTGGAAGCAGCAGCTCGCCCTGATGGTCGGGGTGGTCGTCTCGACGGTCGCGATCGGCGCAACGTTGAATGCCATGAACAAGGGCCTCGAAGAGTTCCGCACCACCTCCGAGCCATGGACCCTGGACCAGCCCCACCAGGGCGTCCAGAACCAGGGCGCCTTCCCCCGAACCCAGATCCGCGTCACCCACTCCGACCGGTCGACCGACGTTCGCCCCGGCCCGCAGTACATCCTGCTCAACGCGCTCGGCTCCCATGAGCTCGCCGACGGCAAATACCTTTACAACCCGGCCACGCACCAGGTTGAGGTCCAGTGGATCCAGGGCATCGGCTCGGAAAAAGCCGCGGCCCCGCAGGCCCGCCTCATGGCGACCGTGATCAACGGCATCCTGACCCGCCAGCTGCCCTGGGGCCTTGTCCTGCTCGGCGTCTTCCTTGTCGTCGCCGTCGAGCTCCTCGGGATCCGCTCCCTCTCCTTCGCGGTCGGAGCCTATCTGTCGATCGCCACCACGCTCGCGATCTTCGTCGGCGGCATCGCCCGCTGGATGGTCGATCGGGCGGCCCAGAAGGCCGGCGTGCTCCCAGACGATAGCGAAAGCGAGATCTCGCCCGGCTCCCTCTACGCCAGCGGCCTGATCGCCGCCGGCGGCATCGTCGGCCTGCTCGGCGTCGTGCTCAAGCTCTACGAGGCAGCCACCGGGCGCGTGGCGCTCCCCAGCCTGCCCCACACCTTGCTCTACCACGACGGCGTCTCGGTCGCCATGTTCGCCCTGCTCGCCTTCTCGCTCTACTACTTCGCGCGCAAGCCGCTGCCACAAGGATGAGCCTTCTGCCCGGCCCGGCTCATCCGCGGGTATCCCACGCCCCGCTCTCGGAAACCGGACCCCACGGGTCCGCTCCCATCCAGGCGCAGCAGCCTGCACGCCTGGACCGCATCTTCCTGCTCGGCCTGCTCGCCGCCATCTTTTATGTGCTCTGGCTTCCGGTCTTTCCGACCGGCGACGGCCCGGTGCATCTCTACTACGCCGACGTGCTCTGGTCCCTGGTGCAGCACCAGCCCACCTACGCCCACGACTACGCCATCCGCCACCTGCTTGCCCCCTACCTGGTCCACTACCTTGCGCTCGTCTCCCTCGAGCATCTCGTCTCCGCACCCATGGCCGAGAAGCTCTTCATCGTCATCATTTTTCTTACCCAGGCCTTCGGCTTCCGCTTCCTCGCCCGCACCCTCGGCGCGCACGCCGCCGGCCTGCTGAGGGGCGAAGCCCTTCCCGCCTCTAGGAGGGGCGAAGCCCCGCTTGCCTGCCTATGGATGCTTCCCCTGCTCTTTAGCTGGTCGCTCGGGGGTGGCTTCCTCAACTGCTGCTTTGCGACGGGCGTGGCGTTGTGGGCGTTCGGAGTATGGACCCGGCTCGGCCTCAACCACACCTCCCGGCGGTATGCCCTGGTGCCTGCATATGCGCTCCTGCTGGGCGTGCTCGTGCTCTCGCACCCGGTGCCCTTGCTCGTCCTGCTGCTCTTTACGGGCTCTGACCTGCTGCTCCAGGCCTGCATGCGCCCTCGTTGGCGATCCCTCAGATTCCAGCTTGCCGCCTTCGCCCTCAGCTGCCTCGCCTTCGCCGCACCGGTGGTGCTCGCGCAGAAAGGCCAGGCCGCTGCCGTACTCCCCGCCATCGGCTTCCACGCCGATGTGCTGCAGGAGCTCTTGCTGGGCATGCGGCTGGGCCTGTTTGCCGGCATCCACGTGCACACCGTCTCCGGCTGGCTTGCCATCGCTTTGCGAGCCGGGCTGGTGGCCATCGTCCCCGGGGTCGCGCTGCTGCTCGTCACGACCCCTGCGGCAACGCTGCCCTCCACAGCCGCGCAGCCGGCCCTCCTGCGCACTCCCGCCCGGCGTCTCCTCCTGATCTCGCTCGTCTTCCTGGCCGCGACGATCTTCTTTCCCCGCTCCCTCAACAATTCCTACTTTTTCCCGCAGCGCATGTGGGACATCGTCTGGCTGCTCATCCTGGCCTGCGGCGCCGCCGCAACCCTCTCGCCACGCACCCGCCGGCGCCTCACCCTGGCCGCCGCGGTCCTCGTCCTGCTGACCGCGATCACCGGCCTCCCCGCGCTCGCCCGCATCGCCCGCGCCCAGCAGCAACTCGCCACCGCATTGACCAACCAGCAGGGGCAACGTGGCCTCTTTCTCGAGCCGGACTCCGCGGTCGACGGCCACGGCGCCGCGATGACCTACCCCGTGTACGCCTGGGCCGGCGCCCGCGCCTTCGCCGCCAGCCACGCCATTCTGCTCAACAGCCCCTGGCTGGGGTTAACCATCCTGCCCATCCGCGACGCGCCGGCGGCCCCAGCGAAGCCGTCCCCGGCGCCCCTGCTCGATCAGGGCCTGCCCTCGATTTACAGCGAAAGCCCCCTCGCGCTCACCCATGTGCTGGCCGCGGGGCCCTCGGCCGGCCGGGCGAGCATCCTCGCTCGCGCCGACTTTCTCCTGTTTGCGAACCCCGCCAGCCTCGGCTCACCCCACTCCGCCGCAGACACACGCGCCGCCGCCCTCGCCCTGCTCGGCGCCGAGAGGGCAGCCTGGCAGTGCGACGCGCCGGCCTTCTACGCCGTCTGCGTCCACACGAGAGAGCGATGAACACCGGTCCGCCAAGCGAAACCCGGCAGACAACCCTGAGCGTCGTCGTGCCTTGCTACAACGAGCAGGAGTCGATCCTGGCCTGCCACCAGCGCCTCTCGGCCGTGCTGCAGGCGCTGGCGGCGCGCCACCAGGGTCTGGCCTGGGAGATCGTCTACGTCGATGACGGCTCGCGCGACCACACCTACCTGCATCTTGCCCGGATCCACGAGAGCGAGCCGCGCGCCTCCGTGATCCGGCTCGCACGCAACTTCGGCCACCAGCCCGCCGTCACCGCGGGTCTTGCGGCCGCACGTGGCACAGCCATCGCCATCCTCGACGCCGACCTCCAGGACCCGCCCGAGGTGCTCGCCGAGATGTATGCCCGCTGGGAGGACGGTTTTGAGGTTATCTACGGCGTGCGTGCACACAGGCGCGGCGAGTCGCGCTTCAAGCTCCTCACCGCCAAGGCCTTCTATCGCGTCCTCAGCCACTTTGCCGACGTGCAGATCCCGCTCGACGCCGGCGACTTTCGCCTCATCGACCGGCGCGTGGCCGATGCGCTCCTCACCATGCCCGAGCGGCACCGGCTCCTGCGCGCCATGTGCAGTTGGGTCGGCTTCCGCCAGGTCGGCATCCCCTACCACCGCGAAGCGCGCTTTGCCGGCTCCACCAAGTACCCCTTCTGGAAGATGGTCAACCTCGCCTTCGACGGCATCTTTTCGTTTTCGACCGTGCCGCTGCGCATGCTCACCTATCTCGGCCTCGCCGCCGCGTGCCTGTCGTTTGTCGGCGTCGCCTGGGCCCTGTTCGTGCGCCTGTTCACCCATCACTGGGTCCAGGGCTGGGCCACGCTGTTCATCGGCATGCTCTTCCTGAGCGGGCTGCAGATGATCTCACTCGGCATCATGGGCGAGTACCTGGGCCGGGTCTACACGGAGGTCAAGCAGCGCCCGCTGTACGTGGTCGCCTCAACGCTCGGAGCCGGCCAACCGTAGCGGCTCCCGGGGTGCGTCGGCCTCGAGACGCTCATCCTGTCGGGCTCTGCGAACGCCCCGCTGCGGCTCCCCTGGGTGCGCCCCGACAGGTGAGCCCCGGGCTTGCAGACCCGCGCGTCGGCGCTTCCCCCGGGCAGCGCTACCGGGCCAGCCGCTTGCGCGCATCCTGCCCGCCGGGGCTCGACGGGGCCACGCGCACGGCTGCTTCAAACGCGGGTCGGGCCTGCTCTTGCCCCTTGCGATCGGCAACGATCTGGCCCCAGTAGTCGAGGGCGGCGGCAGCGAGGGGCGCGGGCAGGCTGCCCTGGCGCGCAGCCTGCTCGGCGCGCGGACCGATGAACCCTAAATCCTGCTCGGCCTGCTCTTTCCGGTGAAAGAAAAACGGCAGGTGCCAGGTAGTGAGCGCCCGCACAAAGCGCGCCTCCAGGTTGTCAGGGGCCTGGTTCACAGCCGCGTCCATTCGCTCCAGCCCCGAGGCCGCCAGCGTGTGCTTGCGCCACACCGCCAGCGTGCGCGCGGACTCGAGCAGGTCAAGCGAGCCCAGGTACGCGCCGACGACCGGCTCGTGCGGCTGCTCGGCCGCCAGCGCCGCGAACTGCTGCCGGGCGCGCTCGTCGGCGCCGCGCTGGCCTTCCAGATCCGCGAAGTAGGCCTGCCGGGCCGCGGCCAGCCTTTGGGCAAAAGCGGATTGCGTACGGGCCGTGTTCGCGTCCGCGGTCTCTGCTGCTCGGGCGGAGAGGACCCCGGCGAGCAGGCCGCCGAGAAGGCCTGGCAGGACAAAGAAGAAGGCGAATCGGGGTGCTTGGCGCTGGATCACGATCTTTCTCCTTCTCCTGTGACGCTGTTTCGCGCTGCTTTGTCGTGGCAAGGATAAGGAAAACACACCGCATGATACGCCCGGAGCCCAAAAAAGCGGAGACGCTCAGACCACGTCGCAGGCGCGTTCCTTCCAGACCGCACGATAGCCAAGCAGCTTGCGCCCCAGTGCATACCATTGCAGCACCAGGAGAAGGAGGATCCCGCAGGGATGCAGGAGTGCGCCGCGCCAGCTCTGCCGGAAGCGCCTGGCGGCGAGCACACGGGGCAGGTAGCTTGCCGCAAGTGCCGGCAGGGTCCAAACGCCGGGCCAGAGCACCGCCAGCACCAGCGGCAACACCTGTCCGCCGAGCAGCAGCAGGGTGAAGGGCACGATGCGCGCCGGCGCGGCCATGCCTTCGGTCGCATTCTTGACCAGCCCCTGCCAGACGCCGCGCGCGTCGGTGTACATGCGGCATCGAGCGAGCGCGGTCAGGTCGGCCAGGTCGGTCCCGAGGCCGTGTTCGCGAAACAGCCTGGGCAGGCGCAGGCCGTCATGCATCGACTCCCGGATGGCCGCGTGCCCGACCGTGGCCTGGTAAGCGGCGCGATCGGCCATCATGATCTGCCCGCACCCGGCGGCCAGCGCGGGGTTGTGCGGCTCCCTGCGCATCATGGCCAGGGGAAGAAACCCAAGCAGTACGAAGTGGATCAGCGGGAGCAGCAGCCACTCGAGCAGCGTGCCCGTCTCCTCCTGCGGGAACCCGCTCACCAGGCTGGCATGCGCGTCGACCAGGAACTGCTGGAGCCGCGCGAGCGCGTGCGGCTCCAGGCGCACGTCTGCGTCGAGAAAGCAGAGCACGTCATGGCTCGCCAGCCCGCCGAGCACGTGGCAGGCGTGCTGCTTGCCATTCCAGCCCGCCGGCAGAGCGGGAGCCAGGGCCAGACGCAGCCGCGCATCCCCGGCGGCCAACTCGCGAACGATCGCAGCCGTCCGGTCGGTCGATGCATCGTCGAGCACGATCACCTCGAGCTCCACCGCTTGACTGGCCAGAACGCTGTGCAGGGCGGCGGCGATCGATGCTTCTTCATTCCGCGCCGGGATCAGCACGGAGACCGCCCGCAAGCCTGGACGCGCCAGAGGCGGCGGCTGATAGCGGCGCAGGTTGGCCAGGAAGAGCAGCGCCGGCCCTGCGGAACAGACCAGCGAGGCGGCCAGCAGCCAGGGGTGCGGCGGCAGGTGGAACAGCGCCGGAGCGATCATGCCTGTGCCGGGGCGTCGGGGGGCAGGCTGCCCGGGGCCGGGTCGTACTCGCTCGCCCGGATAGCCGCGAGCACGTGCCGGCAGGTGGCCCGCAGCGCGCCCAGGCCCGTTTCGCCGGCCATCACCGTGACGAAGTGGGCGGCCTCACGGGTGGCCGCGAGCGCGGCGAGCTCATCCTCGGCCGCAGCCAGCGCGAGCGCAACGCTCTCTCCCGGATCCGCGGCGGGGCCGCGATCGGCACGGCCGCGGGTGAAGGTAAGCGGTTGGCCGCAGTTGGCCAGGATCTCGGGGCGGGGTTCATTCCAGAAGGTGTACTCGTAGGCCAGCGGCACCACGGTCACGCGGTCGAGGCGCTTGATCAGCGCCGCCAGTCCCGATTTAAAGAGGATGGGCCGGGTGCGCACATCGGTGAAGCTGCCCTGGGGCGTCAGCCAGAGCCGGGCATTCGGGTCGGCAAGGATTGTCTGCGCCGCGCGCAGAAACTGGACCGCGCCGCGCGGCGTACCCTGCTCCACGGGAAAGAGGCCCAGGCCGCCGAGGATGCGATGGCGCGGAAGCGAGACCGCGTCGATCGGCGCGTAGTGGTCGGCCTTGCGCAGCAGAAAACGCGAGATCAGGATGGAGGTAAGCGGGTCCCACCAGGAGGGGTGATTGATGACCACGATCAGCGGATGCGCCTGGCGCGGAAAGCGGTGGGGGGAAGCCAGCCGCAGCGCGTTGAAGTGAAACGGCACGTAGAGGCTGAGGTACAGATCGAAGAAGCGCAGCAGGAAGCGGGATGGACGGCGCGGGGCGGCGATTGCATCAGGACGCGCCGAAACGGCGGCGCGGCGGGGCTCGGCCGGCAACGGCGCGCGAAGCACGACAGCTTCGCCCCCGTGCTCGACCGTCTCGTTCCCGTGCTCGACCACTGCCTGTCGCGTCATCGTGAGCGTCCCTCGGCTGGCTTGTTGCGCATCCGGACGCCGCCCGCGCGCAGAGGGGTGGCGATGCTTGCAAACGTCCCGGGGAAAAAACTCAACGCGCCATCACCAGCTGCGCCTCGGCCTGGTGCCGCGCCGCGGCGGCCGCGGCTTCTCCCCGGTAGCGCTGATCCACGGCGTCGGCCGCAATCCAGCCCGACATCATCACCATCGGCATGCCCGGGCCCGGATGCGCCGCGCCCCCGGCAAGAAAGAGCCCGTCCAGCTCCCGGCTGGCATTGGCCGGCTTGAAGGCGCCGGTCCAGCGACCGTGGCTCGATAAGCCGTAGATTGCGCCATTGAGGACCTTGTAGCGTTCGTGAATATCCTGCGGCGTCAAGGCTCGCTCGAAGACGATCCTGTCTTCGATGTCCGCCAGTCCGGCCGTGCGCTTGAGCTTGTCGAGAATCACCTGACGATAGCGAGGAAACATCTGCGACCAGTCATGGTGAGGGCGCAGAAAAGGCGTGTGCACCAGCACGTAAAGCGCGTCGCCGCCCTCGGGCGCGGTGGCGGCCTCGGTCCGCGAAGTCGACGCAAGATAGCAGGTCGGGTCCGGCGCCGGCTCGCCTAAATCGTAGATGTGGTGGAACTCTTCGTGCGCATCCCGCGAAAAAACAAAATCGTGATGCGCCAGATGTTCGTAGCGCTCGCTGAGCCCCAGGTACAGCACAACGCCCGAGCAGGCCGGCTCGTACTCGCCCTTCTTATCGAAGCGTTGCGCGATCTCGCCGCCGATCAGTTCCCGGTAAGTGCGCACCGCATCTTCGTTCGAGACCACAGCATCGAACGCATAGCGCTCCCCGGAAGTTGTAACCAGCCCCGTTACTCTTCCGCTGCTCGCCAGCAGCCGCTCCACTTCGGTCGAGGTGTGATACGCGATGCCGAGCTCCCGACCCAGCCTGACCAATGCTTCCGGAACCGCGCGCGTGCCGCCCATCGGGTACCAGATCCCCTCCTCGGCCTGCATATGGCCGATCGCGCACAGGATCGCGGGCGATGCGTCGGGCGAAGAGCCCACGTACTGCACGTAGTGATCGAGCATCTGCGCCACGTCGGGGTCGTCGATGTAGTCGCGGATCGTCCCGGCGACGCTCTGGCCCATGCGCATCCGCGCCACGTCTTTCAATACCTTGAGATCGAAGGCGCCCTGAATATCAAAGGTGTCAAGCATCGACCCAACCGATTTCCAGAAAAAGAAGCGGTCCGAGATGCCGTGCAGATCTTCCGACATCTTCATAAACTGCACATACTTGTCGCCCATGCCTGAGCGGCGCCCGTTGAGTTGGATGGCCATCTCGCCGATGTCATGCTTCAGGTCGAGCACCGAACCGTTATCGAAAAAGCAGCGCCACTGCGGGTCGAGCCGCACCATCTGGAGGTAATCGTCGAGGTCGCGTCCGGCCTCGAGGAAAACACGGCGCAGCACAGAGGGCTGGATCAGGATGGTCGGCCCCATATCGAAACGAAAGCCCTGCTCCTGAAGAACCGCCGCCTTACCCCCGAGCCAGGGATTCTTCTCAAAGACCTCTACCTGGTAGCCTCGCCCGGCCAGAGTGCAGGCCGCCGAAAGGCCGCCGAGTCCGGAACCGATAACTGCAATGCGCATGTGTCTTCTCCCTCAAAACGATATCGTAACCGCACCGGTTGCTTATCCGGATGCCGATCCCGGACGCCGA
>CAZZYH010000129.1:0-4763 GCA_964658225.1 Vulcanimicrobiota bacterium
GTCCACGGCCTTTTGGGCCAGCGGCGCCATGACCTGGTAGCCCGCCTCGTTGGGGTGCAGTCCGTCCCCCGAGAGCGCCTTCTGCAACTGGCCCGTGGCGTCGACCATCGCGGTAAAGTAGTCCAGGTAAACGAGGTTGTTGGCCGCGCAATAGCTCCTGAGCCAGGCGTTCAGCGCAAGGATCTGCGCCGGCGGGCGGTGCACCGGCATGTCGGCGTGGACATACCCGTTCACCGGCAGCACGGAAGAGAACACCAGCGCAATGTTGTGCAGGCGCGCCAGCTCGGCAAGCGTGGCGTAGTTCTGCTCGGTCTGCTCGACCGTCATGGGGCCCGTGTTGCCTGCCAGGTCGTTGGTTCCGGCGAGCACGACCAGGACCCTCGGCTCGAGCGCGATCACGTCCTGGCGGAAGCGTACCAGCATCTGCGGCGTGGTCTGCCCGCTGATGCCGCGGTTGATGTAGTTTTTGCCCGGGAAGTACTGGTCGAGCTTCCAGGCATCGGTGATCGAGTCGCCGTAGAAGATGACACGCGGCTGGTCCGGGCTGGGCGCCGGCAGCTGCCGGTTCGCCGCCTGGTAGCGCGCCAGCTGGCCGAAGTCGGTCGCGAGCGCATGGTCGTGCGGATTGAATGCGGGGGCGGCAGCGGGCTGGGGGGCAGGCTGCTGGGCGCGGACCGACAGGGCGAGAGCGCCGAAGCCCACGGAGGCGCCGACGGCAAGAGCGAGCAAGGGTAAACCACGCATGGCCACCAACGTATCATTCGCCGAGCTTTGAGTCGGGGAATCCTGGCGGGGGAGACGGGTTTGTGACCTGTTTTCCTCATCCCGCGGCGTGCTCCGGCTCCTGCATGACGGCCGCGCCTGGCTTGCTCGAGGCTTAGAATCAAGCCAGACCCATGGCTGAATTCACCCACCTGCACCTGCACACCGACTTCTCCCTGCTTGATGGCGCCTGCGATGTGGACAAGCTGATCGCCCGCGTCCAGAGCATCGGCCAGACCTCTGTCGCCATCACCGACCACGGCAATATCTACGGGGCTGTGCATTTTTTCGAGGCGGCTAAAAAGCAGGGCATCAAGCCGATCCTCGGCTGCGAGCTCTACGTCTGCCAGAAGGAAGACCATCGCGCCGATCCGCAGGGCGATGACTACAACCACCTGCTGGTGCTGGCCGAAAATGAAGAAGGGTATCGCAATCTTGTGCGGATCACGTCAGAGGCTTCGCTGCACGGCTTCTACCGCAAGCCGCGTATCTCGAAGAAGTACCTCGCCGCACATGCATCCGGGCTGGTCGGCTTTTCAGGCTGCCTGGCGGGCGAGTTATCGCAGCACCTGATGAAGGATAACTACGAAGGTGCCAGGCGTACGGCTTCGCAGTACCAGGACATCTTTGGACGCGGGAACTTCTTTCTTGAGATACAGGACCAGGGCCTCGAGTTAGAGAAGAAGATCCACGCCGACTTATTCCGGCTGGAGCGCGAATTAGACATCCCCCTGGTTGCGACCAACGACAGCCATTACCTGTGTGAAGACGATCATCACGCGCACGAAGTTCTTCTGTGCGTGCAGACGGCCGGTTCGATCCATGATCCGAAGCGCTTCAAATTCGACTCTGACCAGTTTTATGTCAAAACAGCCGCGGAGATGGAGCGCGTCTTTTCGCACGCGCCGCAGGTGGTCAGCCGCACGATGCAGTTTGCCGAGCGCTGCTCGCTCAAACTGAACAAGGTCGAGAACCCCTTCCCTGAGTTTGCCGTTCCGGACGGCCACACCATTGACAGTTATTTCGAGCAGGTCTGTCGCGCGGGTTTCCGCAAGCGGCTCGATACCTCCATCCGCCACCTGCAGGATCGCGGGCTTCTGCGCTTTCCGATCTCGGATTACCAGGCTCGGCTTGAGCGCGAGATCGATTGCATCAAGGCAATGAAGTTTCCCGGATACTTTCTGATCGTCTGGGACTTTATCCGCTACGCGCGTGAGCAGAATATTCCGGTCGGTCCCGGTCGCGGATCGGCCGCCGGCTCCCTGGTCGCCTATGTGATGGAAATTACCGATGTCGACCCGCTGCAGAATGCGTTGCTCTTCGAGCGGTTTCTGAATCCCGAGCGCGTGTCCATGCCGGATATCGACATCGACTTTTCCATGACCCGCCGGGGCGAGGTGATCGATTACGTCACGCGCAAGTATGGCCGCGAGCAGGTCGCACAGATCATCACCTTCAATACCATGGCTGCCAAGGCCGCGATCAAGGATGTAGGACGCGCGCTGGACTTACCCTACGGCGACGTCGACAGGATCGCCAAGATGGTGCCCGCGACAATCGGCATCTCGATCCAGCAGGCGCTCAAGGCATCTCCCCCGCTGCAGGAGGCCTACGACAAGGACCCGCAGATGCGCGAAGTCATCGACACCGCGATGCGGCTCGAAGGCCTGGTACGGGGCGCGGGCGTGCACGCAGCGGGCGTTGTGATCTCTCCGCGTCCCCTCACCGATCTGGTTCCGCTCTCGCGCACCAAGAACGAAGAAATTGTAACCGCCTACGACATGAAAGCCATCGAGAAGCTGGGGCTGCTGAAGATGGACTTCCTGGGGCTGACCACGCTCACCGTCATCGACGATTGCCTGCGCATGATCACGCGGAACCGCGATGGCGTCGAGCTTGATCTGGCGACGATTCCGCTGGACGACCAACTTACCTACGAAAAAGTGTTTCATCGCGCACTTACTTCCGGCGTCTTCCAGTTTGAGTCAGGCGGCATGCGCGACGTGCTGCGCCGCTATCGACCCACCTCGGTCGAAGACCTTACCGCCTTGAACGCGCTCTATCGCCCGGGCCCGATCCAGGGCGGCATGATTGATGACTTCATCGAGCGCAAGTGGGGCCGCCGCAAGGTTGAGTATGACCTGCCGCCGATGGAATCGATCCTCAAAGAGACCCTCGGGGTGATCGTCTACCAGGAGCAGGTGATGCAGATCGCCAACGCGGTGGCCGGCTACTCGCTCGGCGAGGCCGATCTGCTGCGCCGCGCCATGGGCAAGAAGAATCTCGAGGAGATGACCAAGCAGCGCGACCGCTTTGTCAGCGGTGCGGCGGCAAAGGGCTTTCGCAAGGAAACCGTCACCAAGGTCTTTGACCTGATGGAGCAATTTGCCGGCTACGGCTTCAATAAGTCGCATTCCGCCGCGTACGCCCTGCTTGCGTACCACACGGCCTACCTCAAGACGCACTACCCGGTCGAGTTTATGGCGGCGCTGCTGACATCGGAGATCTCGAAGCCGGAAAATGTCGTCAAGTACATCAAGGAATGCCGCGAGATGGAGATCTCGGTCGATCCGCCGGATGTGCGCCTGAGCGATGCGGACTTCACGCCGAATGGCAATTGCATCCAGTTCGGGCTGACCGCGATCAAGAACGTGGGACGCAATGCGATCGACTCGATCCTGGCGGTGCGCAGAGACCTCGCGCAGGAGGGCAAAACCTTCCAGTCCTACTGGGACTTCTGCGAGCGGGTGGATCTACGACTGATGAACAAGCGCGTGCTGGAGTCGTTGATCAAGGCCGGCGCGCTGGACTCCTTCGGGCGTCGGGCACAGTTGATGGCAGCCGCGGATCGCGCGATCGAACGCGCCCAGAAAGCCCAGCGCGACCTGGCCAGCGGCCAGCACGGCTTGTTCGGCATCTTCGACGATCACCCGGTAGCCACCAAGCAGGCCGATGCACTGCCCGACATTCCCGACTGGGATGAGAATCAGCGACTGGCTTCCGAGAAGGAAGTGCTCGGCTTTTTTGTCTCCGGCCATCCGCTGGATAAGTACGCGGAGAAGTTGCGCAACCTGCCCGGCGTCGTCGACACGGCCACCGCGCTCGAGATGAAAGCCTCGCCCGCACCGACGCGTCGCGGTCAGCAGCCGGAGAATGAGGTCGCCATTGCCGGGGTCATCGTCGGGCTGAAAGTGGCCAAGTCAAAACGCTCAGGCGAGTTATACGCCCAGGCCTCGCTTGAAGATACGGTCGGCAAGATTGACCTGATCTGCTTTCCGAAAGACTATGCCACGCTGGCCGAGAATCTGAAGATCGAGGTTCCGGTGATCGCACGCGGATCGTTGCGCTGCGACGAAGATGCCGCGCCCAAACTTTGCCTGTCCTCGATCCAGGCCCTGGAAGATGCCAAGGTGCGCCTGCCTAAAAACCTCCGCATCAAGGTCCCGCTCGAGCGGGCAAGCGATGCGATGCTGGTCGAGCTGCGCGGCATGCTCGATGCGGCGCCGGGCCCGGGGCGCGTGATGTTCAACCTCGAGATGAGCGGGGACTACTGCGTGGTGCTCGAGCCGACGAACCTCTCGATTGCGGCCGATCGCGCCTTTATGGACCGGGCAGAGACGCTGCTCGGCCGTGGAATGGTCCAGGTCATGGATTAGCGCGCCTGGCCCTCTATTTGTGAAGCTCCGGTAACCACCATACAATCAGGAGCGAGTGACAGGAGCAACCTTGGCGGAGCAGGAAACAGTGGACCAGGTACAGGCAACGGCAGCGCCGTCGCGATGGGTCAAGACCGAACTGGCCCGGCACCCGCGCCGGCCTGATCCCACCGAGTTTGTCGAACGCATCTTCACCGACTACACCGAGATTCATGGCGACCGCGCCTTCGGCGACGATGCCGCGATGAGCTGCGGTTTCGCGCGCTTTCGCGGCACGGAGCTGATGGTGATCTCGAATGTGAAGGGCCGCTCGACCAAAGAGCGGGTCCTCACGCGGTTCGGCAT
>CAZZYH010000129.1:4773-9790 GCA_964658225.1 Vulcanimicrobiota bacterium
CCGAACCCGGAGGGCTACCGCAAGGCCCTGCGCGCGATGAAGCTGGCGGAGAAGTTCAAGCGGCCGGTCGTCACGCTGATCGACCTGGTCGGCGCCTATCCGGGGCCGGGCGCCGAGGAGCGCGGACAGGCCGAGGCCATAGCCCGCAATTTGCGCGAGATGGCGCGGCTGCGCACCCCCACCGTTGCCATCATTACCGGCGAAGGCGGCTCCGGCGGGGCGCTCGCGCTGGCTGTCTCCGACCGCGTCCTGATCCTCGAAAAGGCGGTCTACTCGGTCATCTCGCCCGAATCCTGTGCCTCGATCATGTGGCGCGATGCGGCTAAGCGCGAGCTCGCCGCCGAGGCCCTGCGCGCCACCGCCGACGATGTCTACGCGCTCGGCTGCGTGGACGATGTGGTACCGGAGCCGGAAGGCGGCGCGCATACCGATCCGGCACGCGCGGCCGAGCTGCTCGCGGACAGGCTCGCCCGGCACCTCTCCACCTTGCGCGCCCTCCCGCTCGATGAGCTTCTCGCCCGCCGCTATGACAAGTTCCGCAACATTGCGCAGTTCTACACGGTCTAACACGGGATGAGCTGCGTCCGCGCCGCCAGCGCCCCCCCACTTGGAAGGTGATATCGATGCGACTCTCCTTCGCTGAGCGGATGCGCGCGTTCGGCTGGTTCCTCATTGCGGCCCTCTACTCGCTGCTGGCCTACACGGTCGCCGCCCATGCCGCGCGCGGCCTGGTTCCGGGCGACTTCTACGAGCTGGCTCGGCTGGTCATCCTGCTTTTTCTGCTCCTGGTGGGCTATGCGGGCATGGGCATGGTGGGTCAGGGGCAACGCTCGCCCCTGCGCGCCATGGGCCTGGTACGCCGTCCCGGCTGGCCGGCCGAGTTCGCCCTCGGGGCCGCGATCGGCTGGGGCGGCATCGTTGCCTGCGTGCTGCCGATCGCCATTCTGGGCGAGATGGTGCTGAGGTTCGACGCCGCCCCGCACCAACTCTCGCTCCTGGTGGTCGATCTTGCCATCCTGGCTTGCGGCGCCCTGGCCGAGGAAGTGGCCTTTCGCGGCTACCCCTTCCAGCGGCTGATTGAGGCCCTCGGGCCCCTCCTCGCCACGCTCCTGCTCTCGGTCCTCTTCATGGTTGTGCACCTGCAGAACCCGGACGCGAGCGCGGCCAGTATGTGCACCGCGCTGCTGGCAGGCTGCCTGCTCGCCCTCGCCTACCTGCGCACGCGCGCCTTGTGGGTGTGCTGGGGCCTGCACTTTGCCTGGAACGCCAGCATGGGTCTGCTGTTCGGCCTGCCGGTGAGCGGGCTGACGATCTTCTCTCCTGTCGTCTCCACCTACACACGCGGGCCCGTATGGCTGACCGGGGGCGGCTACGGGCCGGAGGGGGGAGCGGTCGCCATCGTTGTGCTCCTGCTCCTGCTGGGCGTTTTGATCCGCTCGACGCGGGAGCTGAAGCATCGCTATGCATTCCAGGAGATCCTTCCCGGTGGTCTCCCGGTCGACATCGACGCGCTCTCCCGCCGGCAGCATGAACAAGGGATGGGGCCCGTGCATGCGGCGGCCGGAGAGCAACTCG
The DNA here is from genome assembly GCA_964658225.1 of Vulcanimicrobiota bacterium. Lineage (GTDB taxonomy): Bacteria > Acidobacteriota > Terriglobia > Terriglobales > Acidobacteriaceae > EB88. The sequence continues at coordinate 6,349 of CAZZYH010000129.1, forward strand.
TTCAGATTCTGGCCCCTGCTCCGGCCCTGCCCGTGCCTCCTCCCCGGCTCGATCCCGACAACCGCGCTGAGTAGCGGCCGCGGTCGGCCGCTCCGAGCGCTGGCCATCAGCAACCTCGAGCCGGGCCTGTGGCCGGCTTTCGACCTTCTCCGGCTCTCTGCTCACGGCCTGCTGCCATGGGGCGAATAAAACCCGCGCGAGTAACTTGCAAATCGCGCGCTTCGGTTGCATGCTGGTAGCGTCTGCTCGCCCCTGGCTTTGTTGCAGACAGGTATCCTGCCATGAGCCTCCGCTGGAACTCCGCGCTCTTCGCCTCGTTGCTCGCCCTAGCTTGTCTGCTGCCCTACCAAGCCCATGCACAGGTGTTCCTCGTCACCACGGACCAGTACGAAGGCCGCTTTCTCAACTTCACCCCCACCGACGTCGAGCTGCCGACCAGGCCGGCCAGTGAACATACCCGGATGGAACTCGAGCGCGCCCTTGAGTCCGAGCAGGGCTTTGCCATGCGGCCGCTGCCGCTCGCCAGCCGCGGGCTTACGCTGCACGCAAACGGCCCGCTTGAGCCAACGGCTGCTGCGTATGTGAAGGAACTGAACGACAAGGGCGTCTCTGCCAAGCCCGGCGACCGCGTCATGATCACTGCGCTGAAGTTCAAGCCCGATCGCCTGGTGATCGAGGTAAACGGCGGCCCGGACCACAAACACAAGTACCTCCGCCATGTGGAGATAGGCGCAGGCGGTATGACGCGGCCGGTCGGCCAGGATGATGCCGATCCTGTGGGGTCGCGCCTGAACCTGGTCTTTGCGCATGGAGTGCCGGACCTGAGCGGGGCACAGGTCAAAGCGCTCATCGAGCCGGTGATCGGCTTCACGGTCAAGTCTCCCGTCGAGGCGTACACGCAGACGCTCCCTCCTCTGCTCCGCAAGGCGGTTCTCGAACACAGGGTGCTGGTCGGCATGAACAGCGAGATGGTGCTCCACGCGATCGGGCCGCCGCAGCAGAAGATGCGGGAGCGCGATGGGCAGACGCCGTTCGAGGAATGGGTCTACGGCGCGCCGCCCGCCCACGTACAGTTCGTGCGGCTCAACCATGATCGCGTCATCCGCATCGCCGATGCCGACGTGGGCGAGGCGCCGATCGTGCGCGCGTCCAACGAGGTCGGAGATTACTGGTCGACGCAGGTGGCAAGCGCGAACGAGCACCCGATCAAGCTCGGCGATCAGACGGCGGCCGACCGGGAGCAGCAGAACGCGAATCCGGCGCCGCCCAGCCTGCGCCGGCCGGGTGAGACCCTGCCCGCGGACAAGAGCGGCGGTGCGAGTTCCGGCCCGGTGCAGTTTCCTCCCAAGTCGCCTACGCCCTAGAGTGCGGAAGGGTCCAGGTGGCTCTGCCGGGCAGCGGGGAATCGGGCTCGTCGGCGGCGCGCTCTGCCGCTGCCGGGACGCGTTCCTGTAGTAAACTCAAGCAAGCGTCCCACGTCCTCTCGTCTCGTCCCGGCACGAAAGCGAATCCAGGTCAGGCCGCGGTGTGCATCCCCGCAAGGTGAGCGCCCTACTATTTTCCTTTGAGGAGCGAGTTTCCCCATGGCCAAGATCGCCAAAACAGCAGACCGCAAGAAAATCATGGACACGAACAAGAGCACCGACTGTCCCAAGTGCAGCAAGCCGACCCGCATCGTCAAGCGTGTGAAGGATCGTGAACGTGGCACGCCCGGCGGAGTGTACATCTCGTGTTCTGCGTGCGAGTTCTACGAGAAACTTTAAGTTTTGCTGGAAGGTTTTGCCCACGCTGAGACGAAGAAGCAAGCCCGGCAGTTTGCCGGGCTTGCTTCTTGCTCCTGAGCCGCACCCTCGGCTAGGAGGGCGCGTGGATGCTGCCGATCTCGGCCAACATGGACTCGTATGCGGCCACAGGATCTTTGGCGCGCGTGATCGGCCGGCCCACCACCAGTTGGCTCGCCCCTGCGCGGAGGGCGGCGCCGGCAGTGGCGGACCGCTGCTGATCGTCTCCGCCGAAAGCCGAGCGGATGCCGGGGGTGACAAGGTGCAGGTCGGGCCCGAACTCCTCGGTCAGCATGGCCGCCTCGAGCGGGCTCGCGACCAGGCCCCGGATGCCCGCCGCCCAGGCGCCGCGGGCCAGCCGTAACACCTGCTCCTGGGGAGCGCCTGAGACGCCGATTGCGTCCAGTTGGCCGGCATCCATGCTGGTCAGCACGGTAACCGCAAGCAGACGTGGGGGATGGGCCAGGCCACGCGCTGCCTCGGCCGCAGCCGCAAGCATGGCCGGGCCGCCGGCAGCATGGATGGTCAGCATCTGTATGTCCAGGGCAGAGAGGGCGCGAATCGCAGAGGCGACCGTGTTCGGAATGTCGTGGAACTTCATGTCGAGAAAGACAGAGTAGCCCTGGGCGCGCAAAGCGTGTACCAGGCCCGGTCCCTCGGCGAGAAAAAGCTCCAGGCCGATCTTGACCCAGCGAGGCGGGGCGTGTTGCCGTAGGGTATCGAGCAGGCCAAGAGCCTGCGCCGAGGTCGGAAAGTCGAGGGCGAGGATGAGGCGTTCCCGGGGCTGGAGCGTTTCCGGGTGCCGGGAGGCATTTTCGTTCATCCTCCCGAGTGTAGCGAAGAGAAGCAGTCGAGGCGGAAGAAACCTACGCCCCTGGCCTAGCGGCCGCCCAGGGTTCCCACGGCCGGATACTGGACCTCGGCCATCGTCGTCTCGCGCAGAACATCGAGACGGACCTGCGTGGTGCCGTTGAAGCCCAGAAAGTGCGCCGCGGCATAGGAAAGGTCAACCACACGGCTGGCCAGGAAAGGCCCACGATCGTTGACGCGCACCACGACAGACTTGTGGTTGCCGAGATTCGTCACCCGCACGAGCGTGCCGAGCGGGAGGCTGCGGTGCGCACACGTCAGGTCGGTCATGTTGTAGTTCTCGCCGCTGGCTGTCGCGCGGCCTTGAAAGGCGCCGCCGTACCAGGACGCCCGTCCTACCTGGTACCAGTGCCGCTTGGGCTGCTGTGCAGACAGGGCGGCAACGCTTGCCGGACGCGCCACGTCGGCGCCCGAGACGCCCAGGATCGTGACGATGAGCAACCCGGCGAAGGTGGAGATACGCCGCCGGCGAGTTTTCATGATGAGCAGGGGTTCGGTCATATGTCTCCTTCACAAAGTGTACATATCCACTTAGCTAAGTCAAATCAAACAGGGTACTTAGAAGACACCAGAATTGCCAAAAAAGTCCAGCTGTGGTAAGTCGATCAGCAATCCGTCCCGGTTTGGAACCCACCGGCGGCTCTCCATTTCCGGAGAGCCGCTGAGGCGATGCGCGTCTTCGGCTTACCATCGCAGCAGATGGAAGAGAGCGCAGCCACACCGCGGACCGGCAGCAGCAGGGGAGAACCAGACGCAAGCCAGCCCATTGTCCAACCTATTGTCCAACCCAT
>CAZZYH010000130.1:0-9758 GCA_964658225.1 Vulcanimicrobiota bacterium
CGAGCATCCGGCCGATCCGGCTGAGGCATGGATGGCCAGCCGAACGCATCGAAGGCCAGCCGGCGCGTGCCCCCCGCAAAACCGCGCCGCGGCTTGCACGCGCTCGGGCGGAGACGCGGTATCGGCCGGGCGGCTTCTTCAAATCCGCTGCCTGGCCCATCGGCCCTGCCGGAAGAGCACCAGGCTGATGCTCACCACCACGACCTGGGCCACCACAATCGCAACAAACACCCCGTCGACGTGCAGACGGGTGTGCATGGCCAGCCGCCAGGCCACCGGGATCTCAACCAGCCAGAAGCCGACAAAGTTCACCAAGGTCGGGGTGAGCGTGTCCCCGGCGCCGTTGAAGGCCTGCATCAGCACCATACCGTAAGCAAAAAACATGTTGCCGCAGCTGAGGATGCGCAGGCACTGCACCGCCGTCGGGATCACCGCCCTGTCCTCGGTGAACAGGCCAAGGATCGACGGGGCGAGCGCGATGAACACCAGCCCGACCGAGCCCAGAAAGATCATGTTCCAGAGCCCGGTGCGCCAGACCGCGTCGCGGGCGCGCTCCGGGTGCCCGGCGCCGAGGTTCTGGCCCACCAGCGTGGCCGCCGCATTGCTCAGCCCCCAGGACGGCAGGATCGCGAAGATGACGATGCGAATGGCGATGGTGTAGCCGGCCAGGGCGGGCGCGCCGAAGAGCGAGACGATCCGCACCAGCCCGATCCAGCTCGCCTGGCCGATGAGAAACTGCAGGATGCCGGTCACAGAGACGCGGACCAGCCGCCACAGCACCTCCGCCTGCAGGCGGAGGTGCGCGGCCACGATGCGCAGCCGCTCGGTGCCCCGGCCCAGGCGGTAGAACTGGTAGAGCACGCCGATGCCGCGGCCGCTGAAGGTGGCCAGCGCCGCGCCGGTGACCCCCAGCCTCGGAATCGGCCCCAGGCCGAAGATCAGGATCGGATCAAAGAGCAGGTTGAGGATATTCGAGACCCAGAGCAGCCGCATGGCGATCGCCGCATCGCCGGCGCCGCGAAAGATCGCATTGTTGAGAAACAGCATCAGGATCACGCCCGAGCCGCCCAGCGCGATGCGCATGTAGCTGGTGCCGACGGCGATGATCGCAGGCGAGGCTCCCATGAAGGCGAGCAGATGCGGGGCGAGCAGGAAGAACGCAACGCCCAGAGCGGCGGACAGGATCAGACCGAGAAAGACCGCCTGCACCGCAGCGATCGCTGCGCCGTCCCCATCCCTCTCGCCGATGCGGCGGGCAACCATCGCGGTCGTCGACATGCCCAGGCCCAGCCCGACCGCGAAGACCAGCGAGAGGATCGATTCAGTCAGCCCGACCGTCGCGATCGCATCCGAGCCCAGGCGGCTGACCCAGAACACGTCCACCACGGCGAAGAGCGACTCGAGCATCATCTCGAGCACCATCGGGATGGCGAGCAAGAAGATCGAGCGATTCAGACTGCCCGCGGTGTAGTCCTGGTGCGAGCCGCGCAGCGCTTCGCCGATGGACTGCCAGAGACTGGGCGAGGGTGGCGAGGGAACAGAGGTTTCGATCATCAGGCAGGCCGGTGGCCTATCGTACTTCGAAACGCGGCTCACTTCGGCTTTTATCTTGGCGCGCCCGAGCCCGCGTACCCGGGTCCAGGGTCAAGGACTCGAGCGATTGGCCCTCCGCCGCCACGCCCCAGACCGCCTGCGCGAGCCCGGCGGCGATCATGACCGCGGCTCCGGCTGCGTACCCGACGAGCAGCGGCGTGCGCGCACTGCTGCTCATCAGGCGCCCGAAGACCAGCGGACCGGAGACTCCCCCGGCCAGCGTTCCGAAAGCATAGAAGAGCGCGATACAGCTGGCGCGCACCTCCTGCGGAAAGAGCTCGGAGACCGAGAGGTAGGCGGAACTCGCCGCCGTCGACGCAAAGAAGAAGGCTCCCGCCCACCACGCAACCTGGGTGAACAGGCTCAGCCGTCCCTGGTAAAAGAGCAGGCTGGAGGCGAGCAGCACGACTCCCGAGAGGCAGTAGGTCGCCGCAATGAGCTTTCTGCGTCCCAGGCTGTCAACCAGGGGGCCCAGCAGCACCGGACCCATGAAATTGGCGATCGCAATCGGGATGAAGCACAGGCCTACCCGCGCCGTCGAGGCCCCGTAAAAGCGCAGCAGCACCAGCCCCAGCGAAAAGAAGACCGAGTTGTAGAAGAAGGCCTGCGCCGCCATCAGGGCAAGGCAAAGCAGCGAGCGATCCCGGTAGGCGCCTGTCAGCAGCCCTGCTATGTGGCGAAGGCGGCGAGGAGGCGGCGCCGGCAGCGGGATCGAGCGCTCGACCGGGGGTAGCTCGCCAAACTGCCGCCGGACCGAGGCTTCAATCGTGTTCAGCACGGTCTGCGCCTCACCCAGGGCGCCGCGGCTCAGCAGCCAGCGAGGGCTCTCCGGAACAAACCGGCGCAGCCACAGCACTATCGCCGCCAAGGGCAGGCCCGCGCAGAACGCGAACCGCCAGCCCATCCGGCTGCCGAAGATGCGGGCAGACAGCAAGGCGCTGGACACACACGAGCCCAGCATGATGCCGATCCAGAAAGTGGCGTTGACCCATAGGTCGATACGCCCTCTCAGGCGGGCCGGGACGAGCTCATCGATGGCCGAGTTGATCGCCGCATACTCGCCGCCGATACCTGCGCCGGTGAGCACGCGAAAGAAGGTAAAGCTGCGCAGGTTCCAGGCCAGACCCGTTGCGGCGGTGGAGCAGAGATAAAGAACCAGCGTCCAGCTGAAGAGCCTGCGGCGGCCGTAGCGGTCGGTCAGGTAGCCGAAGAGCAGCGCGCCCACCACCGCGCCCGCGAGATAAAGCGAGGAGCTGAGGCCGAGCTGCGCATCCGTAAGGCCCAGCGCGTCTGCCCGCTTGAGCGCGCCGGCAAGCGAGCCGCCGAGCGAGCCTTCCAGCCCGTCGAGCAGCCACGCGGCGCCCAAGGCGGTGATCACGCGCAGGTGCCAGTGGCTCCATGGCAGGCGGTCCAGCCGCGCCGGGATGTCGGTCCGCTCTTCATCTTGGCAGACAGTTGGGATGGGCGGATGGTAGCAGAGAGCTGAGGCTTTGTGGCGGGTAAGAGCTCAAGCCACCGGTTGGAGCCGTGCGGGCCATTCGGGGCGAAGATCCCGTTTCTTCTTTGGGCAGGGCGAGGGCTATCAGAAATACGCGGCGCGCGGCAAACGATCGACAGCCTGGCCAGCGGCGCCGGTCGATCCATGGCAAGCGAAGACCGGCGCCTTGCCGGGCCGTGCAGGTTGCCGGCATTGAGCGTCGTCACCCGGTCCCCTGCTATGCTTTCTTTTCGGTCTCACGACAAGGGGAGAGCACAAGGGATGTCCATGTTGAACCTGGAAGGCCGGGTCGCCGTCGTCTTCGGCATCGCCAACAAGCGCAGTATCGCGTACTCCATCGCACAGAAGCTGCACGAGGCCGGCTGCACGCTGGCCATCGGCTACCAGAACGAGCGGCTGCGTGGAGAAGCCGAAAGCCTGGTCGAGTCGCTGCCCGGCTCAGCTGCCTTTGAGTGCGACGTCTCGCAGGATGCTTCAATTGACGCCGTGTTTGTTGCCCTGAAGCAGCGCTACGGCCGGCTCGATGTGCTGGTCCACTCGGTGGCCTTCGCGCCGGCGCACGAGATGCACGAGGACTTTCTGCTGACCACGCGCGACGGCTTTCGCATCGCGCACGACATCAGCGTCTACTCGCTGATTGCGCTCGCCCGCGGCGCTGCCCCGTTGATGACCCGCGGCGGCTCGATCCTGACGCTGACCTACTACGGGGCCGAGAAGGTAATCCCCAACTACAACGTGATGGGCGTGGCCAAGGCTGCGCTGGAGTCGACCGTGCGCTACCTGGCGGCCAGCCTGGGCAAACAGAACATCCGGGTCAACGCGATCTCCGCCGGGCCGATCAAGACGCTCGCTGCGCGCGGGATCGGCGACCTGGGCGTGATGCTGCGGGCGCACGCCGAGCGCTCGCCGCTCAAGCGCAACGTCGAGCAGGCCGAAGTGGGCAACGCCGCCGTCTACCTGGCCTCTGATCTGGCCAGCGGCACGACCGGCGAGGTGCTCTACGTTGACTGCGGCTACAACGTGGTCGGCCTGTAGAGCACCCGCTCGAGCGAGCGCAGGTGGTGCAGGTCGTGCCCCGCGGCGATGCTGGCCACCGTCCAGAGGGTCAGCTTGCCGATCTCCGGATGCGTCGCGGTCCGGCTCTTCTGCGCCTCGGTCAGCCCGCTGAGAAAGCCCACGTTCCAGGCCCGGAGCGCCTCCCAGGTGGTCCGCGCCTGCGACCATGCATAATGCGCGTATACCTCGGCCCAGGCATCCTGATCGAATGGCTGCAGCGTGGGATTGTCTTCGGCGAAGACCTGCCGGAGCCGCCAGCTCCAGGCGATCTCGCAATCCACCATGTGCGCCATGATTTCGCGCAGGCTCCACTTGGCGGGCGAAGGCTTGTGCTCGATTTGCTGCGGAGTCAGCCCTGCGAACAGGCTCGAAAGCCTGCCCGGCGTCGCCGCGAGCACCTCGAGCGGGTCGCGGCCCTCCAGCAGGTGAATATAGGGGACGATCGGGATGGTTTCCTCATGCATGCCCAGCTTGGATGCTTGCCGACCCGTGCGTGTGTGGCGCGCGGGCTCCTTGCTCCCCCGCGACCGCCCAGCCTCCTTCTCTCATCCAACCCGGGAGACAAGGAGCCCTGATGCCGATCTACAAGTACAGCGTTTTGAAAGGCGACCCGATCTCGGGCAAGCTCTCCTCCAACGCGATCCCTCACTACCTGATCGACTTGAACATAAACGGCACGACGTGGGAGGTTGCGGTCAACATCGAATCAAGCGATGGCTCAGAGGTGCTCTATTACCTGGACCAGAACTTCACCCCGCCTGACCCCGCCGCCCTTGAGGCGCTGGCTATCGGACTGACGCCCTTGGCAAACGTCGATGCCAATCCCGCCATCGACTATCTTCGCTCCACGGTAAACAGCTCCCCGCTCATCACCGAGCAGCAGATGGCACTGCTGCCGCGCCCGGGCGGCGCGACCTCCGACCGGCTGAAAAACGCCGTTATCGACTTTCTCAACCAGGCCGTGGCCGATCCCCAAGGAACCATCTACGCCTTCGGCAGCGAGTACAGCACCGGCAAGGGCATCCACGACATTCACATGAACCAGGGAAACCCGGTCAGCAATCACGGGAACGACAACGGGATCTGGCAGGACGGCTTGCTGATCTTCGCTATGCCCGCGGCGCAAACCTGGGCGGCCATCTTTATCGCCTTCCAGAACGAATCATGGTCCACGGACAGCGAGGGCAATCCCGCTTCGAGCGCATAGCCTCGCTGCGGGCCGGTGTCAGCAATCTTCGAGAGGAGAGCGCGCAGGAGGAGGACGCGGAACGGACGGGGCGGCGGCGAGCGGCGCCCGCCTCTCGCTCTCTGCTGCCCCGCCCCCCGTGGGAGAGCCCGGTCGGAGACGCGACCGGGAGGGCGCAACCCGTCTAGTCCTTGAGCGTCAGCGTGATCTTCCGCGTATCCCCACCGGTGGACTCCATGCAGATCTCCCCTTGGGCCAGACGCAGGACGCTCGGGAACTTCTCGCCCCACTCCACGAGCACGATCGCCTCTTCGCTCGCCAGCTCCGGGATGCCGAGGCTCTCTACCTGGCGCTCGCTCTCCAGCCGGTACAGGTCGAGATGGTAGAGCGAGACGGCCTGCGCGTTCCCCTGCTTACTGGCGGCGCCCTCGTTACCGGCTGCGGCCTGCGCGTTCCCGTGCTTACTGGCGGCATCCTCTTTACCGGCGGCGCCCCTGGATACGGCTGCGTCGGCCGTCCCCTCCGCGAGCCTGGTGCCCTCGTACTCGTGGACCAGGGTGAAGGTGGGACTCGTCACCTCATCGGCCTCGGCTGCGTTGAGCGCCTCGGCGATGCCCTTGACCAGAGTGGTCTTGCCTGCGCCCAGCGTTCCGCGCAGGATGAGCAGCTTGGGAGGCGTGAGCAGCGCGGCGATCTGGTGTCCGATGCGAATGGTCTCCGCGATACTGCGGCTCTCGAACTCCTGCCGACGAAGAGCAGTGTCCGGTGTGGCAAGCTGATTGGTCATGTCGGCAACCCCTGCAACCAAACATAACCGGCTTTGTCCTGCGAGCGGTAGTGAAAAGCCTTCCACAAGGACGCAATCACGTCGGTGACGAGCAGGGTGTGCTCGTCCTGCGCGCGCACGGCGAAATCGGCGGCGAGCCCGTGCAGATACACGGCTGCTTCGACGGCCTGGCCGAGCCGGTCGAGCTGGACCTGCTTCTGGCCCGGTTGGCGAGCATACTGGGCGACCAGCGCGGCGACGATGCCGGTGAGCATATCGCCTGAGCCGCCCTTGGCCATGCCCGGGTTGCCGGTCGTGTTGACGGCCAGCGAGCCATCGGGATGCGCGACCAGGGTACGCCAGCCTTTGAGCACAAGGGTGACCTGATACTTCAGCGCGAAAGCCCGGGCCAGCGGTTCGCGATTGGCCTCTACCTGGGCGACGGTCAGGCCGGAGAGCCGCGCCATCTCTCCCGGGTGGGGAGTGAGCACGAGCGGCCGCTCGAGCGGATCGGGCCGCGCTTCGAGCTTGTCCATGTGCCTGGAGAGGAGGTTGAGTGCGTCGGCGTCGGCAATCAGAGGAACCTGGACCTGGTCCAGCAGGGTCAGGACCAGCTGCTCGGCTCCCTGCTCCTGGCCCAGACCCGGGCCGACCGCGACCACGGTCTTCTTGTCCAGGAGCGCCTGCAGCCGGTCCGGCTCGAGGTTGCCTGGCGCGAGGCCGCCGTGCGCGTCCTGTTCGAGGGGCGCGGTCATCAGTTCAGGGGCGATGCCGGCTACGGCATCAACGATAGACGTAACGACGGCGGCGGTAACCAGGCCGGCGCCGGCGCGCAGGGCGGCAAGCGAGGCCATGGAGGGTGCGCCAGCCTTGCCGTGCGCGCCGCCGAAGAGCAGCACGTGTCCGTGCCGGCCCTTGTTGTCATCGGCCTCGCGCGGCGTCTCGGCGAGACGCTTGGAGGCTCCGGTCCAGGTCAGCGCCTGGGCGGAGAGGATGGCCTGGTCGGGGGAGCCGATCGCGGCGACCACGATCGGCTTATAGGCGCTGCCGGTGAGGTTGCCGAAGACGTGCGCCATCTTCGGCGCAGTGAAGGTGACCACGGCATCGGCGCGCAGTGCGCCCTCGGCGCGGTACTCATGCGCATCGGCGTCCCAGCCCGAGGGCAGATCGACGGCCACCACAGGGGTGGCAAGCGGCTGGATCCGGTCACAGGCGGCGCGGACCAGGCCACGCAGCGGCGGCTTGAAGCCGGTGCCGACCATCGCGTCGACGATCAGGTCGGCCTCGGCCAACAGCGCTGCCACTTCGTTTGCTTGGAGCGTGGCCTCGTCGAGGATCTCGGTGAGGGCGGTTGCCGGGGGCAGAGCCGCGTGCATGGCCAGCGAATCGCCCTTGAGGCTAGCCACGGCGCCGAGCAGCAGCACGTGGGGTTGGGCGCCCTGCCGCGCCAATGCGGCTGCTGTGACCAGCCCATCGCCGCCATTGTTGCCCATGCCGCAGACCAGCACGATCTTCCGGGCGTGGGGGAACTCGGCCGCGATCAGGCGCGCCACCGCCGCCCCGGCGTTCTGCATCAGGCGTGTCGAGGGGATGCCGTACCGGTCTATGCTCGCGCGGTCGACATCGCGCATCTCGTCTGCGGTCAGAATCTTCATGGTGCGGGAGGGCCTTTCAAAGGCAACGGCCTCCCGGGAAGGGAGGCCGTTGCTTCGCCTACTTTACTGGGATGCCCAGAAAGTCGTGAAAACAATGTGCTACGCGGGCGCGAGAGCGGACTACTGCGCAATGCTCACGCCAAGTGATTCCGGCTGGCGGGAAGCAAAGTAGCTGTGATCCCACAGGCTCTTGTAGAACAGGCCGGTCAGCTCGGCAGCCTTGGGCCCGAAGGTCGGCCGGCCGCCTTCGAGAAAGAAGACCGTCACGATGCGGCCGTACTGGGTGTCCGCATAGCTGGCGAACCACCCGAAGCGGGTTCCGTTGTTGGAGCAGGTACCGGTCTTGCCCATGACGGGAAACTGGTTGAAGCTCGCGTGCAGGCTCCGCGCGGTGCCGAAGTCGACCGCGCCTTCCATCCCCGGCTGGATCTCCGGGATCAGCCGGGCGATATCGAGCGTGCGCTTGATGCGCGGCTGCAACTGGGCCGCCTCCTGCTGCGAGGTAGGGTGCTGCAGGTAGTAGAGCGTGCCCCCATTGGCAATGGCCGAAACCAGCGCGCCCAGCTGCAGCGGGGTCATCGAAACGCCCTCGCCGAAGGAGCACATCCGGCCCACGCCACCCTTGCTCTCCGGCAATTCCTGCGCGGGATAGGTACCCAGTTGCTCATTCGGGATGTTGTAGCCCGCTAGTTCCCCTAGACCAAACTCATTCGCATAATGCCGCACACGTTCAAAGCCGAGACGGCGGCCAAGAGTTTCAAAGTACGGGTTGATCGAGCGAGCCAACGCGTATGTGAGGTTGACGGAGTAGTGGCCGCCGAGGTTGACCGGAGTGTCCTTGGTGATAATGCCCTCGGAGAGCGCGGCGAGGGCGACCGAGACCTTGATCGTCGAGCACGGCTCGGCTCCACTTGAAAGGGCCAGCTTCTGGTTGACCATGGCCAGGATGCGCCCGGTCTTGGGGTCGATCGCGACCGCGGTGCCATACATGTTGCCCAGCGCTTCGATCGCGGCCTGGCGCACGACCGGGTCCTCACCGGCGGTGATGTCACCCTGGGTGATGTCGGTCTCGGCGAAAGAGTCAGCGCTGAAGTGCTCGCCGTAAACACGGCGGCGCGAGACACTTACCCTCCGCAGGCGTCCGCCCCGACCACGCACCAGGCGCGTGCTCGTCGTGTACGCGGCCGCGCGCAGGGCTGCGCGCCCGCTGCCGGATGTGCGGCGGCTGTGCTGCAGCGCGGCCATGTGGCGGGTGGCCCGGGGGGACTCATGCACGCGGCCGCTGACAACGTGAGCCTTGTGGCGGCGGGTGCTCGCGCTGGCAAAGCCCGAAAGGGGCAGGATCAGCAGCGCGATCAGCGCTACGAGATGGACGATCCGTCTCATTCTGTCTCTCAGTCTTCCTTGCGAAAGTAAAGTCTCACTCTGTATACGATGGGGCGGCGGTAGGTGGTTCTTCTCCAAGGTCGCTGCCATCAAAGCCCGGGCCTGCAAAGCCGTGCCCGAGGAGCGCACGACGCGCCTGGCGGCCGGCGAGCCGCAGCCCGAAACAGCCTGCTCGGAGCGACGCACCCCGCGGGTGAAGCCAAAGTCTGCATGCAGTACCGTCACTATACGCACGATCCTGCCACTCCTAAACACGGATGTCTCACTTTGGTTACCGTTGCCCGCCCATTCCGGTCCGGCGGCGCGTCGCAGCGAGCACGCGGACAAAAACCGCGGAGGATCTTCCCCGGTCGAGTGCGCCGGCTCTAGTTCCCCCCGCGGCGCAGGTATGCCGGTACATCCAGCATATCCAACTCCCGGCCCTGTTCCTCGGCTGTCTCCCGGTACATTTCGCCTTGGCTCTTGGAGGCGGTGACCATGGAGGGGGTGCGGCTGGCCAGGGCGGCGGTGTCGAGCAGGGCTGCGGCCGGGCTCGCCTGCTCCTCGAAGAAGCCCGAGGGCGGCGGCCATCCCTGGCTGGACGGGCCGTGACTGGAAAATCCCTGACTGGACGAGCCG
>CAZZYH010000131.1:0-2622 GCA_964658225.1 Vulcanimicrobiota bacterium
AGACGGCCGAGGAGACGGGCGGCGCTAGGGGAGCCCACGCCTGGCTGCTCGCCGCCCACGGCGTGCTTGCGGTGACCGGGGCGTGCAGTGCCGGCGCCCTGCTCTACGGGCTTTGGGCCTCGCGTAAGCTTCCCTTCGTGTCCGACATCGGTACGCTGCTCGCTCACCGGGGAGTGGGTGATTATTCGCTGGCGATGTCGCACTTTTTCGATCTCACCGGCCCCTCGTTCGCCGCGTTGCGACTGCCCGCGGCCACCGCCGCGCTCGCCTTGCTGGTGGGGCCCCTGATGGCCTGGGCGCTGCGGCGGCGTGGCCACGCCTTCGAGTCCACCGTCTCGGTCGCCTTCACCGCGGCCATCTTCCTGGTCGCCGCCCATATTGCGCTGGTCCGCTTCGAACCCCTGCTCTCCTCGCGCGCGATGGCCGACACCATCAACCGCATCACCGCCGGACAGCCCCAGCTTCCCGGCCAGCTGCTCGTCTACGGGGACCAGGCGAATGCTTCCTCGGTCATCTTCTACACGCATCGCCAGGCGCTGCTCGTCAACGGCCGCACCAGCTCGATGCTCTGGGGATCCTGCTACCCGGACACGCCCCCAATCTTTATCGAAGACGCCGACCTGCTAGCCGCCTGGGGCCGGGAGCGAGCCGGGCCCAGACACTTTCTCGTCGTCCCCGCGGAGTCGGACGCGCACGTGCAGGCGCTGTTGCAGGGACGCCTGGTCCAGCTGCAGGTAGTCTCCGACCGCACCCTCTACACCGACCGGCCATTGTGAGCCGCGGCCGGCCACCTTCTCGTGCGCCCAAGGGCCCCCTATGCGCCGAAGCGGCCCCCCCTCCGTGCGCCGAAGCGGCCTGCCGTTTTCAGGAGGTCTGGTCTTCAGTCCCCGGCCGCAGACATGCGCCCCTGCTCGCCCAGCCGGTAGACCTTGCCCCGCCACAGGATCGTGCCGCCGGTGTAGCTGGCCGCCCAGTAGACAAAGCCCATCAGGTCGCGCAGCGGGAAGAGCAGGCTGGCGCGCAGCACCTCGGGATCGTGGACGACGCGGCCGGCGACGAGCGCCGCCAGCACGATCCGGCTGAGGACGCTGTAGAGCAGCAGCGCCGCGGCCCATCGAGGATGCCCGAGAGCCAGCGCCGCCGACGCCCCCAGCATGCCGTACGGCAGGCTGAAGGTGAGCCCGGTGCCGAGGTGGCCCTTCGGTCGCGAGAAGCGCGTGGACCGCATCCAGCGGATCTGGTGCTTGACCGAGGTCGCAAAGCTCAGGTTGAGGATGATGTGGTCAATCACATGGCCAGAGAGCACAACCTTGGCTCCGCCCGCAGCCACCGCGTGGCCCAGCAGAAAATCATCCGAGCAGTAGTCGCCCAGCGTCTTAAAGCCGCCCATCTGCTCCACGCAGCGCCGCCGCACGGCCATGGTGGGCCCCAGTAGGAAGCCCATCTGCTCCAGAATGCTGGCGGCCATGACCCCGGAGGTCATTTCCACCGACATACCCGCCGCCTCCAGTTGCGCCCAGAATCCCCGGCGGGCCACGCCGCGGTAGAGACACGTGTTGGCCCCGACCTGCGGGTCGGCAAAATCCACCGCCACCTCGCGCAGGTAGGCTGGCATCACCCGTACATCGCTGTCGCTGATCACGAAGATCTCGTGCGCGGCGGCCTCGGCCATGCGCTCGAGGGAGGACACCTTGGCATTGACATAGGCCGGGCCCACGATCGAGAGGAACTGCGCCGGGATATGCGGGTAGCGCCGCGCGACCCGCTGCGCGATCTCCAGCCCCGGGTCGTCGCTCGTGCGGGCGCAGAACAGGATCTCGTAGAGAGGGTAGTCCTGCTCGAAAAAGGTCGCCAGATGCGCGTCCAGGTCGGGCTCGGAGCCATGCAGCGGCTTGAACAAAGAAAGAGGGGGGAGAAAGTCTGCGGGCGCCCGGCGCCGCCGCCGGCGCTCAAAGCGGACCACGCCGGCAAAGACGATCAGCGTGAACACGCTTGAGGTGAGCAGGCCGCACAGCCCCAGCGCGAGCAGACACTTGAGGATCGGGTCGATGAGGCTGCCTCTAGCGCTTGCTCTTCTGCGCCGGCACGATGACCGGGCGGCGCAGCGGCACAATGGCTCCCCCGGACGCGGAGAGATCGGTCTGCATCCGGGCCAGCATCTCGTCGCGGACATAATCGACAAAGCCCTGCATCTGTCGATTCATCTCTTCCATACGTTCGCGCATCTGCAGGATGATGGCGATGCCGGAGATGTTGACTCCGAGATCGCGCGCCAGGTTGAGAATAAATTCGAGCCGCTCGAGATCCTCATCGGTGTACAGGCGCGTGTTGCCCTCGGTGCGCGACGGCTTCAGCAGTCCTTCGCGCTCATACAGGCGCAGCGTCTGTGGATGGATCTCGTACATCTCCGCCACGGAAGAGATCATGTAGGCGCCACGGCTCTTGCGTTTGGTCGGCATCGTATCTCCCCCCTGCTCCAGCTTGGTCGCGATCATAGCACCGGCAGGTCAACGCGCTGCACCGGGTCGGAGGCTCGCAGCCCGCTCCCGGCTTCTCCGGGCCTCAATCGGACCTCAATCAGACCGGCGCCACTCAGCCTGTGCGGCAACCGAGCCGGCCTAG
>CAZZYH010000131.1:2632-7783 GCA_964658225.1 Vulcanimicrobiota bacterium
GTGCAGTTGATCGCATCCTGCAAGCGTCTCGCTGACGAGGTGTAGACCGGGGCCCGCCGGGCAACTCCCGCCGCCGCCGCCGGTCGCAGACTTCACACCCTCGCCCACATCGGCTCCCGCGGATCTTCCGGATTCAACTTCGCGAGCTCCCGCAAGATCTCCTTCGAGCGCTCATCCCGCACTACCGGCACCACGATCTCGATGGTCACCATCTGGTCGCCACGCTTGCCTTCATGCGCCGCAGAGATCACCCCGCGCTCCCGCATGCGCAGCTTCTGCCCGCTCTGGGTCCCGGGAGGAATCTTGAGCTGCGTACGCCCGTCGATGGTCGGCACATCGATCTTGGCCCCCAGCGCAGCCTCGACGATGGTCACCGGCACCTTCACCGCGATGTCATCTGCCTGGCGCGTGAAGACCGGGTGCGAGCCGGTGCGCATGACCAGGTACAGGTCTCCCCCTGCGCCGCCATGGGTGCCGGCATTGCCTTTGCCGGCAAGCCGAATCCGCTGCCCGTCGCGTGTGCCCGCCTTGATGCGGAACTCCACCTGCTCCTGCTTACGCACGGTGCCTTCGCCATGGCACGTGGCGCAGGCGTTCTCGACCTTGCCCGCGCCGCCGCACACCTTGCATTGCACATTGAACTTCATCTGCCCGTGCATCTGCGTCACCTGGCCGGACCCATGACACTCCGGGCACACCCTTGGTCCGCCCGCCGAGGCCCTGCCCTTGCAGGTCGGGCAGACCTCCTGCCGCTCGATCGGGATGCGCATGGTGCCGCCCCGGATGGCGGTCCAGAAGTCCACCTCTACCTGGTACTCGAGATCGGTTCCGGGCTGCGGGCCCTGCTGGCCTTCTCGGCCGCCGGCGCCCTGCGAGAACATGCTCGAAAAGATATCGCGCCAGCCTCCGCCGCCGGCGGCCTGCGCGCTCCGCCCGCGCGCGCGCGCACCGGCGGAGTTGAAGTCAGAGAAGTCAAAGCCGTCAAAATCAAACGGGGCCCCGGCCGGGCCTCGGGCGCTGCCTGCCGCTTGTCCCGCGCCGGGATAGCCATAGGCGCCCCGCGCCGCGGCCTCGGCCTGCGCCGGGTCGATCTGGTCGGAGTAGAAGCCGAACTGGTCGTAGATCTTGCGCTTCTTCTCATCGCTGAGGATGTCATTGGCTTCCGAGATCTCCTTGAACTTCTCCTCCGCCTTTTTGTCGTTCGGGTTGACGTCCGGATGAAACTTACGCGCAAGTTTGCGGAAGGCTTTGCGCACCTCGTCGGTGGTCGCGGTCTTCTTCACGCCAAGCGTCGCGTAGTAATCCTTCTGCTGCGGTGCTGCCATCGTGTCGTCTTCCTCGGATGCTCGCGAGATTGCTCGCGCCCTGCTCTTATCCTGCCATGCGCCTCGGGCTCTTGTACGGGTGGCAGTTACTTATGGCTCCCTCTGGCAGGCCGGGCACCAGTACACGGTTCGTCCCGCCATCGGTTTGCTCTCGATCGCGGTCGCGCAGACCCGGCAGGGTTTGCCCTGCCGCCGGTAGACATAGTGCACCTCTTGATCGAGCGCTTTGCCGGTGCGATGCGGCCGGTCTTTTGCCAGCGTGGTGACCATCCGGCGGTCTTCCATGCCCTTCCGCATCAAGACCACCGCGTCGCGCCAGATCCTCTTGAGGCTCGCCGCGGGCACCGCCCTGCCCGGCGTATCCGGATGCAGACGCGCCCGGAAGAGCAGCTCCGCACGGTAGATATTGCCGATCCCGCTCACCACCGACTGGTCCATCAGCAGCACGCCAACCGGCGTCTTCTTCCCCGCCATCGTCTCACAGACCCGCACCGGATCCGCGTTGGCGTTCAATGGGTCCGGTCCAATGCGAGCAGACAGCTTGGCCCAGGCGTCCTCTGAAAAGATCGAGCAATCGGTCGGCCCGCGCAACTCGAGCCAGCTCTGCCTGTTCCACATGCGCAGCCGCAGCGCGCCCCGGGTCTCCGGGTAGGGCATCGCGCCCTCCCGGAAATCCCCGTACTGGCCGAGGTGTACGTGCAAGGTCAGGTCCCTGCCGAATCTGTAACCGAGATGCTTCCCCATGGCCAGTACCTCGAGCAGCTTGCGCCCATCGAGCAGATCGGCATCGGCGAAGCCGCCGTTGGGCGAGGCGACGTGAACCCTGCTGCCTGCAAAGGCGTGCCCATGGCGCGCGGCGAACCGATGAATCTCATGACCCTCGGGCATCGGATTCTCTTAACCGGACAGGGAGCCCTAAGATCCAAGGCGCGCTCGCCGTCGCGGTGGGTTGTCCTTCGCACATCACCGCATCTTCTCCAAGCGCATCGTGCAGCCTCCGCCTCGTACCGCTTCCCACTACCCATTTCTCCACTTGTCTAATGCTCCACTTCTCTACTTCTCCAGGTTGCTCCGGAACCCCGCGCGCACAATCAGATCCTGGAGCAGCGGATCGCAGCGGTGCCCGGCAGCAGCATCCCGGTCCGAGCGCACCGGCTGCCCGTAAACCCCGTGCCCGGGAACGATGCTGTGCGCTGACCGGGGCGATACGCATCAAAGCCCAAACGCCAGGCTGGCCCGGCGCCGCTGCACGCAAGCAACCTGCATTAGTTCCAAACCTGCGCCATCGGCACCGGCTCCATCCGCCAGAAGAGATCGGGCTCTACCTTGTTCATCTGCCGCACGAACTGCTCTGCCTCCCGCTGCGTTTGAAACATCACTTTGTTGTAAACCTGCCCTGCCCGTATCTGCTCACATCTCCACAGAGTGTTCATCATCTTCCTTGAGTGCACTGTCCCGGCTGAGAAACCGTCAAAAAACCAGGATCGCATCGCGCTTATGGCCGGGGCGCGAGAGCCTTCTCCAGCCTCGGGTGCTCTAAATACGGTGATGCCCCCAATCCTCTGGGGGCATCACCGTCTTTCAACCGGAGTGCCAGCCTCTTGGCCCGAGCGGCTGCCAACCCCGTTGGCGATCTACCGCTTCGGCTCTACATCCACATACTCGGCGTCGATGACCCCTTCGTCATGCTTTGCCTCGTCGCTCGTGCCGGCGCTGGCCGCAGCGCCATCGGTCGGCGCGGCACCGTTCGGTGTGGGCGTTGCCTTGTACATTGCCTCAGCCAGCTTGTGCGAGGCCGCGGTCAGCTTCTCGTGCTCCGACTTCAGGGTCGCGGCCGAGGGCTGGCCAGCGAGGGTGGACTTGGCCGAAGCCAGGGCCGCTTCGACTTCGCTCTTGTCCCCACCGCCAACCTTGTCGCCCGCATCCTTGAGCATCTTCTCGATGTTGTAAACCAGCGAGTCGAGCCCGTTGCGCGCCTCGATCTGCTCGCGCTGCTCCCGGTCCTCGGTTGCGTGCGCCTCGGCCTCCTTGGCCATGCGCTCCACCTCTTCCTTGCTCAAACCGGACGAGGACGTGATGGTGATCTTCTGGTCCTTGCCCGTCGCATTGTCCTTCGCCGTCACGTTCAGGATGCCGTTCGCATCGATGTCGAAGGTCACCTCGATCTGCGGCACGCCACGCTGGGCGGGAGGAATGCCGGACAGCTTGAACTTGCCCAGGGTCCGGTTCTGCGAAGCCATGGGACGCTCGCCCTGCAGCACGTGCACCTCGACCTCGGTCTGCGAATCGGAAGCCGTCGAGAAGGTCTCGGTCTTCTTGGTCGGGATGGTCGTGTTCCGTGGGATCATCGGTGTCGCCACCGAGCCCATCGTCTCGATCGCCAGGGTCAGCGGCGTGACGTCGAGCAGCAGCAGGTCCTTCACATCGCCCGACAGCACGCCCGCCTGGACCGCCGCGCCGATCGCCACCACCTCATCCGGATTGACGCCCTTGTGGGGCTCCTTGCCGAACAACTGCTTGACCAGCTCCTGGATGCGCGGCATACGGGTCTGTCCACCGACCAGCACTACCTCGTCGATCTTCGAAGCATCCACCCCGGCGTCGGCCATCGCCTTCTTGCAGGGCTCGAGCGAGCGCTGCAGCAGGTCGTCGACCAGGCGCTCGAGCGCGGCCCGGGTCAGCTTTTCGACCAGGTGCTTGGGCCCGCTGGCGTCCGCGGTGACGAAGGGCAGGTTGATCTCGGTCTCCATCGCCGTCGAGAGCTCGATCTTGGCGCGCTCGGCTGCGTCCTTAAGGCGCTGCAGGGCCATCTCGTTCCCCTTGGCGCGCAGGTCGAGCCCTTCCTTCTTCTTGAACTCGTCGATCAACCAGTCGACGATCTTCTGGTCGATGTTGTCGCCGCCCAGGTGGGTGTCGCCGTTGGTCGCCTTGACCTCGATGACGCCGTCGCCTACTTCGAGGATGGAGACATCGAAGGTGCCGCCGCCGAAATCGTAGACCGCGATGGTCTCGTCCTTTTTCTTGTCCAAGCCATAGGCCAGCGCGGCTGCCGTCGGTTCATTGACGATGCGCTTGACGTCGAGCCCGGCGATCCTGCCCGCATCCTTGGTCGCCTGGCGCTGGGCGTCGTTAAAGTATGCCGGGACGGTGATGACCGCCTCGGTAACCGAGGTGCCGAGATAATCCTCGGCCGCCTTCTTCAGCTTCTGCAGGATCATCGCCGAGATCTCAGGCGGGGTGTAGTCTTTGCCCTGCGCCTCGACCGTCAGGTGGTCACCCTGCTGCTTGACCTTGTACGGCACCATCTTCATCTCGTCATTCACCTCATTGGCCCGACGGCCCATGAAGCGCTTGATCGAGTACACCGTGTTCTCAGGATTGGTGATGGCCTGGCGCTTGGCCACCTGGCCCACCAGCCGCTCGCCGCTCTTGGTAAAGCCCACCACCGAGGGGGTCGTACGCCCGCCTTCTTCATTGGCGATGACCTTCGGCTCACCGCCTTCCATCACCGCTACCACAGAATTGGTCGTTCCTAAATCGATCCCGATAATCTTCGCCATTGGTTTCCGCCTGCTTCAGAGAGTTCGTGTCCGCTGGATCTGCCGCAATCTCAGCTTCTCACTTGAGTGACTTGTTGTCAACTAATCTGATGAGCAATCTGGTAAAAGGTTGCAGCCAGCGCCATGATGAACAATGATCCTCGCAAGCACCTCCAACCCTATCCCGGCCCCCCACAGCACACCCTTCACCCGTACACGCGAGCCCCGGGTCAGAAACACTCAGCACGGGGCCCAAACAGGTCAGCCCCGGGTTCAGCCCGGGTTCA
>CAZZYH010000131.1:7793-9654 GCA_964658225.1 Vulcanimicrobiota bacterium
CGCCACCGCAACTACGCCACCGCACCCATGCCAACGCAACCGCGGCATGAGGAGTGCTGCCCAGTGTTACCTGGCTGGCGGAGCGACTCGCATCCAAAGGGGGAGTCGGAAAGTGAGTTTTTCCCATGGCTTCGTCTGCTCCTCCCCCGGGCGCGCCGGCCGGCAACCCCTGGCTGATCGCCATCTCGGTCATGCTCGCGACGTTTATGGAGGTTCTCGACACGGCCATCGCCTCGGTGGCGCTCCCCTACATCGCCGGCTCGCTCTCCGCCTCGAACGATGAAGCGACCTGGGTGTTGACCAGCTACCTGGTCGCGAACGCGGTCATTCTGCCGGCATCGAACTGGTTTTCTCTGCGTTTCGGGCGCAAGCGTTTCCTGATCAGCTGCGTGATTATCTTCACCGTCGCCTCCTTCTTTTGCGGAGCGGCGCCCTCGCTGGCCTTCATGCTCCTGGCCAGGATCGTCCAGGGCGCCGGGGGCGGAGCCCTGCAGCCGCTCTCGCAAGCCATCCTGCTTGAAAGCTTCCCGCCCGCCAAGCGCGGCGCAGCGATGGCGCTGTTTGCCTTCGGCATCGTGGTCGCGCCGGTCATCGGACCAACGCTGGGCGGCTGGCTCACCGATACCTACAGCTGGCGCTATGCCTTTTACATCAACATTCCAGTCGGCGCGCTAGCGGTCTTCATGATCGGCCGCTTCGTGCACGACCCGCCTTATATCGCCAAAGCCAGGCGCTCGCCCTTTGACGGGATCGGCTTTGGGCTGCTCGCGGTCTGGATCGGCTGTCTGCAGGTGATCCTCGACCGCGGTCAGCAAGACGACTGGTTTGGGGCAATCTGGCTGCGGTGGGCGACGTTTTTCCTGGTAGTCAGCTTTGTCTGGTTTCTGGTGCACTCGCTACGGTCCAAGCAGCCGCTGGTCGATCTGCGCGCGCTCAAGGACTGGAACTTCGCGATCGGCTGCCTGCTGATCGGCATGTTCGGCATCGCCATTTACTCGCTGGTGACGGTGCTGCCGCTCTTCTTCCAGGAGCTGCTCGCCTATACCGCGTTCACTGCCGGCCTCGCGGTCGGGCCGCGGGGCATCGGCTCGATCCTCGGCATGCCGGTGATCGCCTACCTCGGCTCGCGGGTGGACCCCCGCATCCTGCTCTCGTTTGGCTTCGGCCTCTTTGGGGCGATGGCGCTGGTCTTTGGCAATCTCACCCTGGGCCTCGGCCCCTGGACCCTGCTCTTGCCGATCGTGGCCTCCGGCTTCGCGCTGAGTTTCGTCTTTGTGCCGATCACCACGCAAGCCTATGGCACGCTCGAGAACACCCAGATCGGCAACGCCAGCGGCATCTTCAACCTGATCCGCAATATCGGCGGCTCGGTCGGCATCTCGGTGGCGCAGACCCTGCTGACCCGGCGCACCGACGTGCACCAGAACGAGATTGTGAACGCGGTGCCCGCTTCGAGCTACTGGTTTGAGCAGCACATGCGCGCCATGACCGGCTACCTGGGGCACCAGACGAACCCGGCCAACGCCGCCGCGGCGAGCCAGGGTCAGCTGTACCAGCAGCTCGGCGGCCAGGCCCTCCTGTGGGCCTTCGTCGACGTCTTCCGCTGGCTGGCGCTGGTCTGCTTTGCAGGCGTCGGGATCGTGTGGATGTTCAAGAAGGTGAAACCCGGCAAGGCTCCCGCGGGCGCGCATTGAGTCAAGGCCCAAGACCCCCTGCGCGGGCGTCGCGATCTGCCATGGAGGCAGATGCGCTCCGCGCCCCAAGAGCAAACAGTCCCCGGGTTCCTGCCGGAAGCTGTTTGCCCCTGCGCCGCAGGCGGGTGCACCCGCCGCGAAGGTGGTCGGCTCCCCCGCGGGGGGAG
>CAZZYH010000132.1:0-3413 GCA_964658225.1 Vulcanimicrobiota bacterium
GCCAGCCACAGTTCTGCCAGTTACAGTGGCGTGGGCGGCGACAGCATGCGCCAGGAGCTCGGCACCACGGTCGCGACTCCCGGGGTCGAGTCAGAGACCTCGCTCGGTGGGCCTGCTTCCGACACGACCGCGGTCCAGCCCGCGGGTCTGGCCACCGGCACCGGCTCTCCCATCCTGGGCGCTGGCAAGCCGGGACCGATTGCCGGGTCGGATCTGGCCCACACGGGCCTGCCGACCGAGCTGGAGAGGGAACTGGCGCACGACCAGCCAGGCACCGCCGGGACGGAGGCCCATCAGCCGGGCTATCGGGGCGTGCCCGTCCAGCCTTCCTGGTCTGCAAGCGCCGATACGGGAAGCGCCGATACCGCCACCGGTAAGGACACCAGCTGGACCGCGAAGCTGAAGCATCTCTTTCACTCCAAGCCCGGCCCGGAGAGCACAGCCCCAGGCTCTGCCCATGCAGCCCGGGAACAGAACTTCGGCACCGGCGAAGGCGAACTGAACCTCTCCGGTCCGCACGGACATCCCTACTCCCGCACCGCCTTTGAAAGCTCGGTCAACAAGGCCGGCGTTCCCGCGGAGGGCTCCCGCCACCTGTCCCAGCGTTTGTCCCGAGGCGGCGCCGTGGTCACCGTCAGCGCCACCGGCCGCGCTGTCGAGGTCGAAAAGATCTTCGAGCGGCATAACGGTGTCGTTCGGTTCGCGAGCGACATCTTCGATGATGCGCCAGGTTCGTCCTCTGACTCGCGGGTCGAAGTCTTCGGCCACCTCGAGCACCACTATCCCGTGCGCTAGCCTCGAGAGCCCTTTGCGCCAAAAAAGCCTCGCCCGCCGGCGGGGCTTTTTGCTGCCCGGCGCAGCCTTCCGGATGATATACAAAGTGCACGCTGCCGTCGTGCTTTCCCGGTCTGCGCGCAGCTTCCAGGAGCCTCGCCGTCGCCTCAGCCACGCTATCGCCGCAGAAGGCAGGCCGTCGTCTCGGTCTTATTCCACTCGTGGCCGCGACCTACTTCATGGTTTCGGGCGGCCCCTACGGCATAGAAGACATTCTCAGCGGGGCCGGCTACCTCAAGGCGCTGCTCATCCTGCTCATCGTGCCGCTGGTCTGGGCGCTGCCCACCACGCTCATGATCGGCGAGCTGGCCAGCGCCATGCCCGAGGATGGGGGCTTTTACGTCTGGGTACGTCGCGCGCTGGGCCCGTTCTGGGGCTATCAGGAGGCCTGGCTCTCGCTCACTGCCAGCATCTTTGACATGGCCGTCTATCCCACGCTGTTCACGCTTTATCTCGGGCACCTCGCGCCCGGGCTCGTCGCCGGACATCGCGGGCTGCTCTGGGAGCTGGCGCTCGTGCTCGGCTGCTGCCTCTGGAACCTGCGCGGCGCCCCCTCCGTTGGACACGGGTCGGTCGGACTGTTCTGCGTGCTGCTCTCGCCCTTCGTCGTCCTGACCGGGGCCGGCATCTGGCGCGGCTGGCACCTGGCGCAGCACGGTCTGGGCCCGGCTGCACATGCCGGCTGGACGGCCTCTCCGGCCGGCGGCGGCATGAGCCTGGCGGTCCTGGTCGCCATGTGGAACTACATGGGCTGGGACAATGCCTCGACGGTCGCGCGCGAGGTGGAGAATCCGCCCGTGACCTACCCACGCGCCATGCTGATCGCCGTCGGCCTGGTAGCGCTGGCCTACATTCTTCCGCTGGGCGCCATGGCCTACGCCGGCATGCCGCTGGAGCGCTTTACCACCGGCGCCTGGGCGGATGCGGGAGGCGTGCTGGCCGGTCCCCGGCTTACCGCGGCGATCGTCTTCGGGGGCGCGCTCAGCGGCCTGGGCATGTTCAACGCGCTCACCCTGTCGTACGCGCGCTTACCGATGGTGCTTGCCGAACAGGGCATGCTGCCGCGAGTGTTGGCGCGCCGCAATCGCTACCATGCGCCGGGCATCGCCATCCTGGCCTGTGGCGTGGCCTGGGCGCTGGCGCTGGGCTTCAGCTATGAACGGCTGATTTCAATCGACCTGATGCTCTATGGCTCGAGCCTGGTGCTGGAGTTTGTAGCGCTGCTGGTACTGCGTGTGCGCGAGCCGGAGATGACGCGGCCTTTCCGCATGGGCAGGCTGCCCTTCGCGGTGCTGCTCTCGAGCCTGCCTGTGGGCCTGGTCGTGTACGCCATCTGGACCACCCGTGCAGAAAAGCTGGCCGGGCTGCCGGCGCCGCTCTTCGGTGCGCTCACCGCTTCGGGCGGCATGCTGGGCTACTACGCTTCCCGGCGCTGGTGGTCCAGGGCGCGACCCGCAGCCGGGGGCGCGAAACCCTCGGCAGCCTCTTCCTAAAGCTTGCCGGGAAAAGCTTGCCGGAGACCTGCTGCCTGCGGGCGCGCCTTCCGCTTTCCGCGAAACGCTCTCATGAAGCGCCCCGGCGAAAGAAGCCCCCGGCGCCCTCGGGCTCGCTTACTTGTCCTTTTTGAAGTTCTCAACCGCGTAGTGGATCCGCTCCTTGGCAAAGGCCGCGTCATGCCAGCCGTGCACCTCGACCCGCTTGCCTTCCAGATCCTTGTAGATGGAAAAGAAATGCGTGATCTCGCGCAGAATATGCGCGTAGATCTGCTGGTAGTCATCGACCTGGGCGTAGCGCGGGTTGCCGACCCCGACCGCGAGGATCTTCTCGTCCAGCACGCCCTGATCGAGCATCTCCAGCACGCCGATAGGCCGGACCTGGGTCAGGCAGCCGCAAAAGGTCGGCTCGTCGACCAGCACCAGCACGTCGAGCGGATCGCCGTCGTCGCTCAGCGTGGAGGGGATGAAGCCGTAATCGCCCGGGTAATGCACAGGCGAGTAGAGATTGCGATCCAGCTTGAAGACGTGCAACTGCTTGTCGTACTCGTACTTGTTCACCCCATCTGCCGGTATCTCGATGACGGCATTGACGATCTCCGGGCTCTGCTCGCCGACCGGCAGTTCTAAATAATTCACCATGCGTGTTCCTGTCTTTTTTCGTGGCTTGGATTGCTTGGTTCGGCGCCGCGGCTCGCCTGCAGCCGCGCCGCGCTCCATTTATAATCGGGCACGATGAAGGCTCATGTCTACGTGATGTCGAAGAGCACGGTGCTCGATCCGCAGGGTCAGGCGATCCAGATTGCACTCAAAAAGATGCAGTACGCCGGCGTTCACGATGTGCGCCAGGGCAAGTACTTCGTGCTCACGCTGGACGATGCTCTGGCCCCCGAAGCCGCCCACGCCGAGGTGCAACGCATCGCGTCGGAGGTACTCACCAACCCGGTCATGGAAGAGTTTACGTTCTCGATCGGCTAGTGGGCGGGGCCTGCCGGCGATGCTGCAGCGCGGTTCTGGATGTGGCCCGGCAGACCGGGTCCGAGCGGACGGCGACGAGCGAGAGGGTACGATCCGGGCCGGTACGAT
>CAZZYH010000132.1:3434-9443 GCA_964658225.1 Vulcanimicrobiota bacterium
CGGGCTTCGCGCACCCCATTGGCCGAAACACCGCGCGGCTACAATACCCACATGTGCGGCATCGTCGGCTACGTAGGTTCCCAACAAACCGTCTCGGTCATCCTCGAAGGCCTGCGCCGCTTGGAATACCGTGGTTATGACTCGGCCGGGATCGCCGTCGGCCACCACGATGGTGCGCCGCTCGATCTGCGCCGGGCCTCCGGCAAGCTCCGCCACCTCGAGCAGTGTATCCGCGAGTCGCCCATCGCCGGCAGCTACGGGATCGGCCACACCCGCTGGGCCACCCACGGCCGCCCCACGGAAGAGAACGCTCACCCCCATCGCGACTGCTCGGGCCGCATCGTGGTCGTGCACAATGGCATCGTCGAGAACTACCTCGCCCTCAAAGCGGAGCTGATCTCGTCGGGCCACCGATTTGTAACCGAAACAGATACAGAAGTGATCGCGCACCTGATCGAAGAGGTGCAGAGCCAGGCGGGCACCCGGCTCAGCCTCCCCGAGGCGGTCCGCCGCGCAGTCCCGCGGCTCACCGGGGCCTACGCCATCAGCGTGATCGCCGCCGATGAGCCGGACACGATCGTGGTCGCCCGCATGGGGCCGCCGGCGGTGATCGGCATCGGCACGGCCCACGCCGAGGGGCGAGGCGAATACTTCGTTGCCTCGGACGTGCCCGGCATCCTGCACCACACCCGCGACTTCTACTTCCTTGAGGATGGCGACATGGCCGTGCTGCGACCCTCCGGCGTGGCGCTGACCGACTTTGCCGGCGCCGCTGTCCGGCGCCAGGTCACCCGCATCCTCTGGGACCCGATCCAGGCCGAAAAAGGCGGCTACAAGCACTTCATGCTCAAGGAGATCTTCGAGCAGCCGCGCGCGATCCGGGACACGACCCTGGGGCGGGTGTCGATCGAAACCGGCCGCGTCTTCCTCTCCGAGATGCTGATCACCGAAGCCGAGTTCCGCGCCGCCACGCGCCTCAACATCGCCGCCTGCGGCACCAGCTGGCATGCCGCCATCGTCGGCAAGTTCATGATCGAGCAGCTTGCCCGGCTGCCCGTCGAGGTCGATTACGCGAGCGAGTTCCGCTACCGCGACCCGATCCCGAACGCGACCGCGCTGGGACTCTTGATCACGCAGTCGGGCGAGACCGCCGACACGCTGGCCGCCCAACGCGAGATGATCGCCAAAGGCTCGAAGACGCTCGCCATCTGCAACGTGGTCGGCGCGGCGGTGGCCCGCGAAGCGCAGGGGGTCATCTACACCCATGCCGGCCCCGAGATCGGTGTCGCCTCTACCAAGGCGTTTACCGCGCAGCTGACCGCGCTCTTTGTCCTCGCCCTCCACCTGGCCGAGGTGCGCGGAACAGTCGGCGAGGAACAGTCCAGGCAACTGGTCGAAGAGCTCACCCTGCTCCCGGGCAAGATCGAGGCCATCCTCCGCGTCTGCGACGCGCAGTGCGAGCAGCTAGCCAGGCTCTACGCGCAAGCGAAAGACTTTCTCTTCCTGGGCCGCGGGATCCACTATCCCATCGCGCTCGAAGGCGCGCTCAAGCTCAAGGAGATCTCCTACATTCATGCCGAGGGCTACCCGGCAGGCGAGATGAAGCACGGCCCCAATGCGCTCATCGACGAGAACCTGCCCGTGGTCGCCCTCGCCACACGCGACACCAACGACTCTCTCTCGGCGACTCGCTACGAGAAGTCGCTCTCGAACATCCAGGAGGTCACGGCCCGCTCCGGCAAGGTCATCGCCATCGCCACCGAAGGCGACGAGCAGATCGGCCAGATCGTGGATCACGTCCTCTACCTGCCCCCGGCGCCCGAGCTGCTGCTCCCCGTTCTGGAGGTCGTTCCCCTCCAGCTGCTCGCCTACCACATCGCGGTGCGGCGCGGCTGCGACGTCGACCAGCCGCGCAACCTGGCCAAGTCGGTCACCGTCGAGTAGCCCCGGGCAGCGATCAGGAAGGTGGGTGGCCGGGGATCGCGTCTGCGGCCTGGACTGCAGCCGCGCCTCGATCCTCATCCGTAGCGAAGGCTGTTTCGATTCGGTGACAATGCGCGCCAGCAAGTTGCACCCCACCCCGAACCCACGGCGCATCCTAAAGGATTGCGGAGGAATGTACGCATGCCCAGTTTCCCAGCAGCACCCGTCGCCGTCTTCGCAGCGCTCACGCTCTGTGCGGGCGCAGCGCACGCCCAATCTCCCCAGCCGGCCCTCACCGGGCAGGCTGCGTTCACTGACTACTCGCAGGAGAAGCCGGGCACCGTCCGCAAGCTGACTGTCGCCGACCTGCCCGCCCCCTACGCCACCAAGGGCGTCGATGCGGGCTCGGAGCACATCGACCGGCCGAGCGATGCCTGGCCGCAGGCGCCTGCCGGCTTCAAGGTCGAACAGTATGCCACGGGTGTCGATCGTCCGCGGCTGATCCGCACAGCGCCCAACGGAGACCTCTTCGTCGCCCTCAGCGAGTCGAGCAAGATTATGGTCTTCCGCGGCGTCGACGCCCAGGGCAAGCCCAAGCAGTCCGAGACCTACACGACCGACGTCAATATGCCCTTCGGCATCGCCTTCTACCCGGCCCAGAACCCAAGGTATGTCTACATCGGCAACACCGACTCGGTCGTCCGCTTTCCTTACAAGTCCGGCGACATGAAGGCCTCCGGCCCGGCCGAGAAGCTGGCCGACCTGCCCGGGGGCGGACGCCTGCGCGGGGGCGGCCACTGGACCCGCGATATCGCCTTCTCGAAGGACGGCACCA
This sequence comes from Vulcanimicrobiota bacterium, assembly GCA_964658225.1. Taxonomy (GTDB): domain Bacteria; phylum Acidobacteriota; class Terriglobia; order Terriglobales; family Acidobacteriaceae; genus EB88. The sequence continues at coordinate 6,193 of CAZZYH010000132.1, forward strand.
AGATGTTCGTCTCGGTCGGCTCGCACTCGAATGTCGATGATGCGGATACCCACCCTGAAGAGTTTCACCGGGCCGATGTGCTCGAGTTCACCCCGGAAGGCAAGTTCCTCAAGGTCTACGCCTCGGGCATCCGCAACTGCGTGGGCGAAGCGGTGAACCCGGTGACCGGGCAGCTCTGGTGCTCGACCAACGAGCGCGACATGCTGGGCGACAACCTGGTCCCGGACTACATCACCCACGTCCAGGAAGACGGCTTCTACGGCTGGCCCTGGTACTACATGGGTGGCAAGCAGGACCCCCGCCATGAGGGTAAGCACCCCGAGTTGCAGGCCAGGGTGCTGACGCCGGACGTGCTCTTGCAGCCGCACTTCGCCTCGCTCGAGATGACCTTCTACAGCGGGAACGAATTTCCGGCCCAGTACAAGGGGGACATCTTCGCCGCCGAGCACGGCTCGTGGAACAAGGCCAAGCGCGCCGGCTACGAGGTCATCGTCGCCCCGGTCAAAGACGGGAAGGCGACCGGCGAGTACATGGACTTCCTCACCGGCTTTACCACGGCCGACGGCAAGGTGTGGGGCCGCCCTGTGGGGGTCACCGTGGCCACCGATGGCTCGCTCTTTGTGACCGACGATGGCTCCGGCAGCATCTGGCATGTACGCTACACGGGCGAAGGCGCGGCCGGGCAGAAGACCGGAGAGTAGCGATCGCTCCTGCACGCCTCCGGCAGGCCGGCGTGCTGCTGGCTCGGCAGCGCAAGCTCCCCAGCCCCAAACGACAAAGGCCGCCTTTAGGGGCGGCCTTTGCGGGTTCCGGGTGCGACGAAGCCGGGCCGGCGCCAACAACGCGGACCAGCCTTGCCGGCCGGCGTCAGATCTGCATGATGTCGGCTTCCTTCTTCTTGCTCAACTCATCCATCCGCTTGATCTCTTCATCGGTCAGCTTCTGCATCTCGTCGAGCGCCCGCTTTTCTTCGTCGGCCGAGATCTTCTTCTCCTTGGCGGCCGCCTTGATCTGCTCATTGCCGTCCCGGCGAATGTTGCGCGCGGCCGTCTTGTGCTCTTCGAGCACCTTGGCCAGGTGCTTGACCACGTCGCGGCGTCGCTCCTCGGTCATCGGGGGCACCGGCACGCGGATGATCTTGCCGTCATTGCCGGGGTTGAAGCCGTGCTCGGAGGCGCGCAGCGCTTTTTCGATCTCAGCGATGAGCTTGGGCTCCCGGGGCTGGATGACGATCGAGTTGGGCTCGGGCGCAGTGAGCTGCGCGACCGCCGAAAGAGGCACGGTTGCGCCGTAGTAATCGACGCGCACACCGTCCAGCATCTGCACCGAAGCCCGGCCGGTGCGGATCGAGCCCAGCGTGCTTTGAAAATCCCCGACCGCCTTGTCGAGCCGGCCTTTATGCTGCTGGTACGTTTCCTTGAGCGCCGGAATGCCGGCCATGACTGAGACTGCCATCGATCTACTGTTCCTTTTTGGTCGCGATACGCCTTATTTTAGCGCGCCGGCCTCCACTCATCGCGGTCCGTGGGGAGCAGAGAAGCAGGCCTTGCCACGCACCTGCTCCGGAGCTCCCCCTACGAGGGTCCCGCTGCGCGCTAGACGAACGAGGCTACGCCGGCCTCGGCCACTGACTGGTCCTGGGGCTTGGTGCCGCCACTCACCCCGATCGCGCCTACAACCTGGCCGTCGCGCTTGAGCGGAATGCCGCCGGCAAAGATCATGATCTTGCCGCCGTTCGAGGCATGAATCCCGTAGAACTGCTGGCCTGGCTGCGCGTTATCCGCCAGGTCTATGGTCGCCAGGTCGAAAGCCTTCGCCGTAAATGCCTTGTTCATGGCGATATCGATCGAGCCCAGCCAGGCGCCCTCCATCCGGGCGAACGCCACCAGGTTGTTTCCCTGGTCCACCACGGCCACGTTCATCGGCTGCCCGATCTCCTCAGCCTTCTTTTCCGCCGCCGCGATGACCTGCCGCGCTTCGTGCAACGAGATACCTAACGCCTTTGCTGCTGCCATGCCAGTACTCCTTTCCCAACCTAGGATGCACGGGGGGAAGGCCCGGTGCGCGGGATGGATCGCCGAGGCTACGAAGCCTCACCCGCCACGCCGGGGGTCCCGGGGCTTTCCCGGCGCCGTCGCCCGGCTTTACCGTGCGCTGTCTGCCTGCTCGTGGGCGTGGTAGCTCGAGCGCACCAGCGGGCCCGACTCCACGTGGCGAAAGCCCATCGCGAGCGCTTCCTGCTTCATGTAGGCGAACTCGTCCGGCGTGTAGATCCGCGCCATCGGCAGGTGGTCCTTCGATGGGCGCAGATACTGGCCGATGGTGAGCACGTTCGTTCCCACCGCGGCCAGGTCGCGGTAGACCTGGAGCAGCTCGTGCATCTGTTCCCCGAGCCCGACCATCACGCCCGACTTGGTCACTCCCGCTGGATTGAGCTCCTTGGCATACTCGAGCAGCCGCAGCGTCCGCGCATAGCGGGCCCCCGAGCGCACCACACGGTAGAGCCGCGGCACCGATTCCGTGTTGTGGTTCAGGATCTCTGGCTGCGCCTCGACCACGATGCGGATGGCCTCAGGATTGCCCTGAAAGTCCGGGATCAGCACCTCGACCTGGCAGCCCGGCGCCTGCTCGCGAATCTCGCGGATCACCTCGGCAAAGATCCGCGCGCCACCCAGCACATCGTCGTCGCGGTTCACGCTCGTGATCACGGCGAACTTCAGTCCCAGTTGCGCCACCGCCTCGGCCACGCGCCGCGGCTCATCAAGATCGATCGCCTCCGGCCGGCCTTTGGGCACCGCGCAAAACCCGCACCGCCGCGTACACAGATTGCCCAACATCATGAAGGTCGCGGTCCGGTGATTCCAGCATTCGCCGATGTTGGGGCAGTGCGCCGACTCGCAAACGGTGTTGAGGTGTAAGGATCGCGCCAGCTTCTTCAGGTCGTGATAATTCTCGCCACCGGGCGCCCGCGCCTTCAGCCACGCCGGCTTCGGCACCGCCCGGCGTGGCGAAACATCGATCTGTACCAACCCGGCAGCCATCCCCTCCATTGTAACCGGCGAGCCAGGGCAGGCCCCCCCCTGCGCGGGAGGCGGCATCTGCCATGCAGGCAGACGCGCTCCGCGCTGCAAAACTGAACAGCCCCCAAGAAGTACCGGGGGGCTGTTCGCTTTTGCGCCGCGGGCGGGGTATACGCGTCACGAAGGGATCGCCCCCCGCACAAGGGGGCTCTTGCCCTGGTTCTGTACCTC
>CAZZYH010000133.1:0-9442 GCA_964658225.1 Vulcanimicrobiota bacterium
GTACTTCTTTCGCATGCCTGGGGGTGGAAAGGGACAGAACAGGGTAGGATGGGGAGGTACAACTCCAGACCCTGCCTTTCACCGGCTCGCCCCTTTTCGCCTTCCGGGTTCCAAGCCAGAGAGCGGGGCAGTGGGTGTCTCAAACGAGGAAAATGCGCTCAGAGCTAGTGTATGCAGCCGGTCTCAAGATGCAGAACCGCTTTCTGCTCGCCGTCGTTACCATGCGTGCGGTGCGCAAGCTTCACATTGTTTCGACCCGAACCGAAGACACCGCCAACCAGGTCTTTTCCGAGCTGGCCGCCGGGCGATCGCTGGACGTGACCATGCCCGAGATCGCGCCGCTGCCGGCCATCGAGCCCTTGCTCATCGCGCCGTCGCTCTAGGGCCCCTCTCACCTGTCTGAAGACCGCCCGAGGACTTCCCGGAACGGGTTGACTTCGGGCATGGTTTCGCTTAACCTAAAGGTCTTGCGCTGTCTTGCGCCTTGTGCCGTTTGCCAGGGTGCGTCCGATCCGGCTTTCCTGCCCGATCTGCAGAGACGAGAGGCGCCATACTCACGTGAACAGCCAAGGTTGGCCGTGGGCAGTTTAAGCATACCCGCGTGAGCACGAAGCCATTTTGGCAGGCTTTTGGGGATTGACGACGGAAAGAGTTCAGCAGGAGAAGCAGAGATGTCGACGTTTATTCCAAGCGCGCTCGAGATAGAACGCAAGTGGTTCCTGGTCGATGCCACGGGCAAGACCCTGGGGCGCCTGGCAACCGAGGCCGCGAGCATTCTCGCCGGCAAGCGGAACCCGAAGTATGTTCCTTACATTGACATGGGCGACCACGTCATCATCGTGAACGCGGAGAAGATCCGGCTCACCGGGCTCAAGGCGGAGAACAAGGTCTATCGCCGGTACACGGGGTTTCCCGGCGGCCTGCGCGAGGAGTCCTACACGCGCCTGCTGGCCCGGCGACCGGAGAAGATCATCGAAGAAGCCGTCCAGGGCATGCTGCCGAAGACCAAGATGGGCCGCAAGATGGGCGGCAAGCTCAAGGTCTATCGTGGCGACAAGCATCCGCACGATGCCCAGCAGCCGATCGCGCTCGAGTTTGCAGCGCACGCCGGTAAGGCAACCGAAGCAGAGATCAAGGCAGAAGCAGCTAGAGGGGCGAAGGCGTAAATGGCAGACTTGGTGCAGTACTACGGAACGGGCCGGCGCAAGTCGGCAGTGGCGCGCGTGTTTCTGCGTCCTGGCACGGGCAAGTTCACGGTCAATGAAAAGGACCACGGCGTCTACTTTGTCACCGAGGAACAGCGTATTTCGGCCAAGCGGCCGCTGGTGCTGGTCGAGATGACCGGCAACTTCGACGTGTTGACGACGGTGCGCGGCGGCGGCGTCTCGGCCCAGGCGGATGCGATCAAGATGGGCATTGCGCGGGCGCTGCTCGAGTTCAACGCCGAGCTGCGCAAGACGCTCAAGACCGAAGGCCTGCTCACCCGCGACGCGCGGATCAAGGAGCGCAAGAAGTACGGGCAGAAGGGCGCACGCGCACGCTTCCAGTTCTCCAAGCGCTAGGCCGATCATGGCGCGTATCAGTTTTGCCGAGTTACCGGTCAAGGCGCTGGAGGACTCGGAGCGATTCTTTTCGGATGTGTTTGGATGGAAGGCTGTTCAGGCTGCCGGTGGTTCGATCACCAGGCAGCCGTTCAGCTTTCCCGGCGGCAGGCGATTCCACTTTCGCGAGCCGGGCGGGAACGAACTGGCTGCCTTTGAAGCGGACCAGCCGGCGCACCAGGAGTAAGTAGCAGCCGCTGCAAGGCGGTCAAACCGGAAGTGATTCTCCCGACAACGGGAATCAATCCGCCCTCTCATATCGCAGTACGAGCAGGACGGATGCAACTCAACAAGGAGGCTGTTTGGCGACCATCACAATGAAGGAGCTGCTCGAAGCAGGGGTACACTTCGGGCATCAGACCAAGCGCTGGGATCCGCGGATGAAAGAGTATATCTTCGGCGAGCGCAACGGGATCTACATCATCGACCTGCAGAAGACCTTGAAGATGTTCAAGGAAGCGTCGAAGTATGTGACCGACTTGACCGCGCAGGGGCGTGTGATCCTGTTTGTCGGCACCAAGCGGCAGGCGCAGGACGCGATTGCCGAAGAGGCGAACCGCTGCGGCATGTTCTACATCAACCAGCGCTGGCTGGGCGGCCTGCTCACCAACTGGGTCACGGTGCAGAAGTCGGTGAAGCGCCTTCAGGAACTGGACGAGATGGCCACAGACGGCCGCTATGAGCTCTTGACCAAGAAAGAAGTCATCAAGCTCGAGCGGGAGCGCAAGCACCTGCAGGCGAACCTGGCCGGCATCAAGAACATGAAGCGGTTGCCGGATGCCCTGTTTATCGTCGACTCGAACTCGGAGGCGATCGCGGTCAAGGAAGCCCGCAAGCTCGGCATCCCGGTCGTCGCCGTCGTCGACACGAATTGCGACCCGACCGTGGTCGATTACGTGATCCCGGGCAACGACGATGCGCTCCGCGCGATTCGTCTGTTCACCTCGAAGATCTCGGACTCGGTGATCGAGGGCGTGCAGATTGCGAACGACAAGAGCTTCCACGAGGTTGCCGGTGTGACGACGACCATGGAGCAGCACTTCGCCGCCGAACCTGTTCCTGAGCTTGCTTCGCTCGAAGCCGGCGCCGACGAGCCTGCGGCGGTAGCCGACGCGACGTCTGCGGCCGAGCCGGAGCCGGAGTCGGAACCGGAGATTGTAGACCTCGAGGCAGCCCTCGGAGGCGGGATTCGCAAGGCCCCGGTGGCTGTGGGTGCGGTTGACGAGCCGACGGCGGCAGGCGAGTCGATCTAGGCCGGCGAGCGGAACGGCAGCAGGGCGTGGCGCCGCACCGGGGCCACGCTCTCGCTGCGTTTAGCGGTAAGAAAGACGAAGCGCGTGCCTGCGCGACTCTCAGGCCAAGAGGACTTACGAGGATGTCGACCGTGACTGAAAACACCGTAAAGATTGATGCCAAGCTGGTTAAGGAACTGCGCGAGAAGTCCGGCGCACCGATGGGCGACTGCCTCAAGGCGTTGCAGGAAGCCAAGGGCGACATGGAAAACGCCTTCGTTGTGCTGCGCAAGCGCGGGATGGCTTCGGCTGCCAAGAAGGCGTCGCGCGGCACCAACGAGGGCGCGGTCGGCACCTATATCCATGCCGGCGGCAAGATCGGCGTGCTGGTCGAGGTCAACTGCGAGTCTGATTTTGTCGCCCGCACGGAAGACTTCCAGGAGCTGCTGAAAGACATCGCGATGCACATCGCGGCGACCGACCCTCGCTACGTGCGCAAGGAGGACGTGACCGAGGCCGACCTGGCGCGCGAGAAGGACATCTATCGCTCCCAGGCGGCGGAGACCGGCAAGCCCGCGCCGGTGATCGAGAAGATCGTCGAAGGCAAGATGGGCAAGTTCTACGAGGAAGTGTGCCTGCTCGAGCAGCCCTTTATCAAGGAACAATCCACCACCATCAAGGAGATGATCGCGACCAAAGTGGGCAAGCTCGGTGAGAACATCACCGTCAAGCGCTTCGCCCGCTTCAAGGTGGGCGATCCGGCCTGGACGGTGGCACAGGTCAAGGCGGACGAAGCGCAGGCATAAGCAGCCTGCCGGCTTGTCGAGAAGAAAGGCCCGCGCTCCGGCGCGGGCCTTTCTTTGCCTGGCGCAGGTGCTTGCAGGCGGGGCTTGTGTCTGCTGCCGAACACTGCTCGAAAATTGCTCCGGAAACCGCGCGGCCGGGCATACACCAGTTCTGCACGATCGCACATCCTATCGAGTAGCCCACTGGATACGAGGGCTCCCCCGCATGGCTGCGATCTTCCGCGCGATCTTTGGTTACTGCTTTCTGGTTTTGATGGTGCGCGTCGCCGGCCGCCGGCCGGGCAAGCAGATGAGCCCCTTTGAATTTGTCCTCATCTTCTTTATCGGTGGGCTCACCCTAACCTTTGTCGTCGCCGAGGACCAGTCGCTGACCAATGCATTTGCGCAGATTGCCGCTGTAGGGATCATGCACTACGCCATCGTGCTGCTGCGGCGGAAGTGGGCCGGGTTTGCCCGCGCGGTCGACGGCACCCCGCTGGTGCTGCTCGCCGATGGGCGATGGCACACCGAGACTCTGGCCCGCATGCGCATCCTCGATGAAGACGTGATGGCGGCCGCTCGCGACAAGGGGCTCGCTTCGCTCGAGCAGGTCAAGTACGCAATCCTGGAGCGCAACGGAGAGATCAGCATTATCGAAGGTTCGCCCTAGAGCCCTGGCCGTGGCTGGCGGATGAGGCCCTCGAACGTCGCACCAGAGACATGCTGCTGGAGGAACCGGAAGATGCCCGCAACCGCTCCTGTCGAAGATAGCGTCGCCAAGATCAGCGACGAGTTAGCCGTCGGCGAAGACCTGCATTTCCAGCGCAAGTGGTGGCGCTTTGAGAAGGGCGTCTGGATCGTCTTCCTGGTCATCGTGCTGCTCGACATTGCGGGGGTCTTTGGACGAGGACCGGCCGCCAACGCGCGGGGCCGCACCCAGGGGGGCATGATGGTGGTCGATTATGAGCGCATTGAGCGGTTCAGCACGCCCTCGATTCTCACCATTCATTTTGGACCCTCGGCGGTCAGGGACGGCAAGAAGATTCAGCTCTGGGTGAGCGATTCGCTGGTGCACCAGTTTGGCAACCAGCGCATCGTGCCGCAGCCGGCCTCTTCGGTGATCGGCAACGGCGGCATCCTTTACACGTTCGCGTCCACGCCGCTGCCTGACTCGGTGGACTTCGCGCTGCAGCCGGCCAATCCCGGCATCTATTCGCTGCAGATGCGCATCCCCGGCGCGACGCTCGACTCCCCGCCGCTCGACCAGTTTGAGACCAAGATCGTGGTGATGCCCTAGGCTGCCATGTACACGATTCTTCACGCCGTCTTCGGTTATTTTTTCCTGCTGCTCACGGTCCGTATCCTCACCCGGCGGCCGGGCGCCCAGCTGACTCCATTCGAGTTCGTCATCGTCTTTCTGATCGGCGGCATCATCATCCTGGCCACGGTGGGTGACGACAAGTCGGTCACCAATTGTGTGTGCGCAATCCTGGTGATCGTCTTGCTGCACCAGTTTATTTCCTGGCTGCGGATTCGCTACAAGGCTGTAGGCAATATCATCGACGGGCATCCCCTGGTACTTCTATCGGGCGGTCAGTGGCAGACCGAGACGATGCACGGCATGCGCATCGAGGACGATGACGTGATGGCAGCGGCGCGTACCAAGGGCGTCAAGGATCTGGCCGGGATCAAGTATGCGGTGCTTGAGCGCAACGGCGCGATCAGCATTATCAAGGCGACGGAAGAACAGACATCCGCTTAAGAGCGCCTGTCCGCTGCACGACAGAAGATCGCGGGCGGGCTCGTGTACACACAAGGCTGCCGGCCGGAGCGGTGGGCAGCACATCGAGGGCAAAGCGATGCCGGGCACACAGGAAGCCGAACGTACTCTAGAAACGCTGGTGCCGGCAAGGCTCGACCGCCTGCCCTGGAGCCGGTGGCACGTGCGCATCGTTACCGCGCTCGGCACCTCGTGGCTGCTCGACGGGTTGCAGGTCACGCTGGCGGGTTCGCTGGCCGGCATTCTCGAAGCCAAGAACGGCCTGGCGTTGACGGCACCCGAGGTGACAGCCGGGGCGACGACCTACCTGGCCGGCGCGGTCATTGGCGCAGTGCTCTTTGGCTGGCTCACCGATCGGCTCGGCCGGCGCAAACTTTTTCTCGTCACCCTGGCGACGTACTCGATCGCGACCGCGGCCACAGCGCTCTCGTGGAACTTCGGCAGCTTCGCGCTCTTCCGCCTGCTCACCGGCCTGGGCATCGGCGGCGAATATGCCGCGATCAACTCCGCTGTCGATGAACTCATACCCGGCAAGGTCCGCGGGACCGTCGACCTGATCGTCAATGCGACCTTCTGGCTGGGCGCAATCCTGGGCTCGGTCGCCTCCTACTATCTGCTCAACACCCATGCGGTTTCGCAGAATCTCTCCTGGCGCTTCGCCTTTGGGACCGCGGCGGTGCTGGGCGGCGGCGTGCTGATCCTGCGGCTGGGCGTGCCGGAGAGTCCGCGCTGGCTGATGCTGCGCGGGCGCGACCAGGACGCGGACAGGATTGTGGCCGAGATCGAGCAGCAGGTCTCGCACGGTAGCCCTGACGCCCTCCCAGAGCCGGAAGGCAAGCCGCTCAAACTGGCTGTGCGCGACCACACGCCCTGGGCGGATGTGTTCCGCAGCATGTTTCATGACAATCGTAGCCGCTCGCTGCTGGCGTTGGTGTTGATGGTAGGGCAGAGCTTTTTCTTCAATTCGATCTTCTTTACCTATGGGCTGATTGTGAAAAGCTTTTACGGGGTGAGCGATCAACGTCTGCCGCTCCACCTGCTTCCATTTGCGGTTGGGTGTTTTTTCGGCCCGGTGCTGCTAGGGCCGCTTTTTGACCGCATCGGGCGCAAGCCGATGATCGCCGCGACGTACGGTCTCTCCGGGCTGCTGCTGGCGCTGGTGGTCATCCCGTTCGTCCGCGGCAGCCTCAACGCGCACACGCTCGATCTCTCCTTCAGCGTGATCTTCTTTGTCGCCTCCTCGGCCGCGAGCGCGGCGTTTCTTACGGTGAGCGAGATCTTCCCGCTCGAGATCCGCGCATTTGCCATCGCTATCTTTTATGCGATCGGCACGCTGATCGGCGGCGTCGGCGCACCGCTGCTCTTCGGCAACCTGATCGCGTCCGGGTCGAAGGTGCATGTGGGCTACGGCTACCTGCTGGGCGGGGCGCTCATGCTGGCCGGCGCCATCTGCGAGCTGATCATCGGCGTCGAGGCAGCCGGCAAATCGCTCGAGTCGATCTCGCAGCCGCTCCAGAGCCGGTAAGCCAAAAGACGCCTGCGCGGCCGGCGGTCCTATCGTGAGAGTACTTCGGTACCAGCAGGGAGATGCCCCCCTGGAACGAACGCGGTCATCTCTCTGCTGGAAGCGCCGCGGGCAGAGTATGGGACACGAAGTGACCGGCGGCCGAGCGGGGCGTTTTTGCCCTTAGCGGCGTTCGATGGCCGTGCGATACTCCAAGGAGCATGTACAAACGGGTGGTTCTCAAGCTTTCTGGCGAAGCGTTGGCTGCCGGCCGCGGCTTCGGGGTGGATGTGACCCGGGTTCACGAGATCGCCTCAGAGATCGCGGAGGTACACGCCGAGGGCGTGGAAGTGGCTCTGGTGATCGGCGGCGGCAACTTTTTTCGGGGCGTCGCCGAGCAGGCCAAGGAGATGGACCGCGTCTCGGCCGACAACATGGGCATGCTGGCAACGGTGATCAACTCGCTGGCCGTCCAGGATGCGATCGAGAAGCAGGGCCTGCACTGCCGGGTCATGTCGGCCATCGCGATGCACCAGGTGTGCGAGCCCTATATCCGCCGCCGCGCCGTACGGCATCTTGAAAAGGGCCGGGTGGTCATCTTCGCGGCCGGTACCGGCAATCCCTACTTTTCGACCGACACCGCGGCCTCGCTGCGGGCGATGGAGATCCGCGCGGACGTGCTGCTGAAGGCGACCAAGGTGGAGGGGATCTACGATGCGGATCCGGTCCTGCACAAGGATGCGGTCAAGTTTGAGGAGATCACCTACATGGAGATCCTGCGCCTGGGCCTGAAGGTCATGGATATGACCGCGGTGAGCCTGTGCAAGGACAACAACATGCCGATGATCATCTTCAATATGAATCGCACGGGCAACATCAAGCGGGTGATCGGCGGAGAGAAGGTTGGCTCCCTGGTGACGGCCTGAACCAGGACAACAGCCTGGTGCCCGGGCTGCGTCCCGAGGCGTTGCCGCCGCCGATCGAGGATGCGCTGGCCGGTTCTCGGGAGGGGGCGGCCTGCTGGCCCGCTGCGACGAAAGTACCCAGGGCCGATCTCGCAACGCCGGCGCCGGCGTCCAACAGCTACCCCCTGCCCCCGGATGCTGCTGCTATGCCGGTCGACCCGAGGATCTCTGCAGTCGCTGACGGACCGCCGCCTGCACCCGGCGCCGGGGCGCCGCGCGCTCTGCCGGCGCGCGATCGGCTGCCTGCCCTGACCGGACTGCGCGCCTTTGCCGCCTGCAACATCGTCTTCTTCCATTTCTCGGACCCGCACTGGTTCGGGCCCCTGGGACGGGTGATCGATAACGGGTACACCGCGGTCAGCTTCTTTCTGCTCCTGTCCGGCTTTATCCTGGCCTATAACTACAGCGAGCGTGCTCGCAACGGGCAGCTGAGCTACGGGAAGTTCTGGGTGGCGCGCTTCTCCCGGTTGTACCCGATCTACCTGGTCGCGCTCCTGCTCTCCTACCAGATGCTGCGCGACGAATACCACGTGCGCACCCATGCCGAGTTCGTGCACGGCGTTCTGCTGACGCCGCTCTTGTTGCAGGGCTGGGTGCCGAACCTGGCCACGTTCTGGAACACGCCGGCATGGACCATGTCGACCGAAGCGTTTTTCTACCTGCTGTTTCCCTTTGCCGCGATCCTGCTGCGGCCCCGAGGGTGGGGCGCGATGCTGGCGGCCCTGGCCATCCTGTGGGCCGCCGGGATGACGCTCCCGGGCCTCTACATCCACTTTCACCCGGACGGCGACCTGCATCCGGGCCGCTACACGGACGGTTTCTGGATGCGGGCGCTGAAGTTTTCGCCGCCGCCGCACCTGCCCTCCTTCCTCTTCGGGATGGTGCTGGCGGATCTCGATGCGCGGATCCGTCGAACGGGGTGGCCGCGCTTGCTGCTGGGGCTGATCGGCGTGGGCGGCACCTACGCGGTGCTGTACAACGGGGCGCACATCTCCTACGCGCTGCTCCATGACGGGCTGCTGATGCCGCTCTTCGGGTGCGCGATCCTGGGGCTGGCGGGGCGGAACCTGCTGGCGCGCTTCTTTGGCTTCGCCGGTTTTGTGGCGTTCGGGCAGACCAGCTACTGCCTCTACATCCTGCACTTCAACCTGTGGCAGATGATCCACAACTCCGGGCTGCTCGAAAAGACAGGGCTGATCCGCCTGGATCCCTGGCTCAGCTACGGCCTGCTGGCGGCGGCGGCGGCCACCGCCTTGGTGCTGGTCGAACGGCCGATGCAGAAGCGCATCCGCAGGCTGATCGCCTAGGCGGCGGCTGCGCCGAAAGCCGCTGTTTGCCGCGCCGATGGCGGCGCCTGTTTGAGAATATGGGGCCGGAGGCGGGACCGCTCGCCGCGGCGGATCGGCGGAGCCGGAAAGGGCCCGCATCTCTGCGGGCCCTTCCGATTGGAGCGGTCAGCCTGCCTTGCGGTGAACCTGCCGGAGCTCGCACGCCAAGCTGAATCCGCCTGGAGTAACCGTCCGGCTCAGCCCGCCAGGGTCACCTTGCCCGGACTGACCCGCCGACTCATCCCGG
>CAZZYH010000134.1:0-2375 GCA_964658225.1 Vulcanimicrobiota bacterium
CTGGGTCGCCGGGCGCGCCGCCGGCTGCTGGGTTGCCGGGCGCGTCTCAGGCCGGGCCTGCGACTGGGCCGTGGCGCGCGCTTCCGGACGCATGGTTTGCTGCTGCGGCCGGGCCTCAGGCTGAGAATGCGCCTGGGTCATCGAAGTTGGAGCATGAGCTTGGTTGGGACGAACCGGCTGGCCTGGCCGCTGAGCCGGCTGCACGGCCGTCGTGGCGGGACGATTCCCGGGCTGCACTGCCTGGGGCGCGCCGGGCCTGTTCTGCGCAGCCGCCGGAGCAGGATGGAACTGCTGCTGCGGAACCGCCGGCCGTCCCTGCAAGGTGCTCAGCCCGGCAGGCGTTGGGCGGGTCTGGACCTGGATCGGACGGGAAGCAACGAGCAGCTGCGGCTTGCCCGTGGCGCCTGCAAACTGTGCCCGATTCATGCTGGCCTGCTGCGCATGCTGCATCTGCTGGGGCAAGGGCGCGATATGCTGCTCTCGCTGCGCTGCCACCTCGTAGGGCAGCGGACGCGCCTCGACCCCGCCTCGACCCCCGTTGTAGCTCACCCGATTGATGTTGTTGTTGGTGTAGTTGTTGTTCGTGACATTGTTGATGGTCACGTTATTCACGGTCACATTGTGCACATACACAGTGCGCACGTTCTGCACGTCCACATGCGTCACCGCGCGATTGTAGAAGAACTTGTCGTGGTTCCAGTACCCGCCCTCGTAGCCGTGGCCAAAGTAGCCAAAGCCGTAGGCCACCCCGCCGTAGAAGCCAATGTGGGTGCCCCAGTAGCCGTGGTGAAAGGCATACCGATCCCCTCCATAGCCCCAGTACGGCGGCGTCCACAGCGCCCCGACATACGGGGCAGCAATCCACACGCCGGGCACCCAGTAGTAGCCGGTGGGTGCGTAAGCCCAGTACCCCGGAGTCCATTGATAGTTTTCGCCCGGGCACGGAGGCTGCTCATAGACCGGGATCGGGGGCGGCGGTTGCTGGGCGTAGACAGGCTGGTACTCGGGGGCATACTGGGCCTGGTCGTCGTAGCCCTGGTCGCTCGACTGGGCATACTGATCCGCATACTGGCCGCTGCTGGCGGTCGCGGGGTAGGCGTTGGAGGCGGTCTCAGCGGGAGGTTCCGGGGGCATCGACTCGGACGAGGCCGCCGAAGAGCGGCGACGCGGCGCGCGTGCAGGAGCCGGCTGGCTCGAGTAGCTCTGCTCCGGGGCAGGCTGTTGGGCAGCTCCCTGATCCTGTCCGGCGTCCGTAGAGGCAACGTTGGCCGCGGCAGGGTCGTTCGGATCCGTAGCCTGGGTATTGTCTTTGTGGCAGCCGGCGATCCCAACCGTGACTGCGAGTACAGAAAGTGGAAGGTACCTGGTCAAGAGCTTGCTCATGTTCGTTCTCCGTGCCTCGTGAGGATGCATTCTCTGAAACACAACTTGCCGGGGATAGTTCTTGCGTCCCCGCAAGCATAGCGACCGGCAGAGGGGGCTGCCAATCGATGTTGCGTAGAAGTTCGGTGAAAGAGCGCCGCCCGGTCGCCGCGCAGTCTGCCCTGCGCCGCGCCCGCTCCTGCTACTTTCCGATGCAGAAGGTGGAAAAGATGAGATGGAGGATGTCGTCCGCTGTGGTCTCGCCGGTCAGCGCGTCGAGGTGGCGCAGACTGGTGTAGAGGTCGAGCAGGATCATTTCGTGAGGAAGGTGAGCGGCGGACCGGGCTGCCTGGAGGGCCGCCTGGGCGGCCTCCACGGCCTGGTGCTGGCGGAGGTTGGTGAGCATGCCGGTTTGCTCGCCGGCGGCCGGCGCCTGCAGCTGACCCTCGATGGCCTCTCGCAGGGCGGCAAGCCCGGAACCATCGCGGGCCGAGGTGGCGACGAGCGGCAAGTGAGATTGGTGGCCCAAGATCTGTAACAGTTCCTGTTGCAGAACCGCAAGGGCGTGATCGACCGTCGTCGGGACGCCCGAGGATGCCGCTGCCGCGGGGGCCTGCATCGCCGAGGCTTCCCTGCCATGGGGTTCGCTTGGACCCCTGGATAGAACATCGATCGATCGCGTTTCTCCTCGCAGCAGATCGCACTTGTTGAGCACGAGGATGGCGCGACGGGCTTCAAGCGATTGCAGGAGGTCGCCAAGGTCGCCGGGAAAGACCTGGCCGGCGCGCGGCGTTTCTGTTCTCCCGGCCGCCGGGGCGGGCGGGCTGTTGAAGAGCGCGTCGGCGTCGAGGACGACGACAACCAGGTCAGCCTCGGCAAGCGCTTCGCGGGACTTCTCGATGCCCAGGCGCTCGGCCTCATCGGTGGCCTGGCGAAGACCTGCCGTGTCCACCAGCTCGATGGGGATGCCAGCCAGGGAGACGCGCTCGGTCACCAGGTCGCGGGTGGTGCCC
>CAZZYH010000134.1:2385-9205 GCA_964658225.1 Vulcanimicrobiota bacterium
GCTGGTGACGATGGCGCGCTCGCGCTCGACGAGGCGGTTAAAGAGCGAAGATTTTCCCGCGTTCGGGGCGCCGACGATCGCCAGCGTAAAGCCCGCGTGGACCAGGCGTCCATGTTCGAAGGAGCGTGCGAGGGCGGCGAGTTGTTCGGCAATCGGGGAGGCGAGCTTGCGCAAGTCGGCGGGCGCGAGCGTGGGCGTGTCGTCTTCGGCAAAGTCGATCCCGGCTTCGAGCTGGGCGATGAGGTGGACGAGAGCAGCCTTGATGGGGGCGACCCTACGGGAGAGCGCGCCATCGAGCTGCGAGGCGGCGATGCGTGCCTGGTAGAGGGTCTGGGCATCGATCAGGTCGCGCACGGCCTCGGCCTGAGTGAGGTCGAGGCGTCCGGCAAGGAAGGCTCGCTCGGTGAACTCGCCGGGATGAGCGAGCCGGGCGCCCCGGGCAAGGGTTTGCCGGAGGAGGAAGTCGAGCAGCACCGGGGAGCCATGCGCGGCAATCTCCAGGACATCTTCGCCGGTGTAGGAGCGGGGGCTCTGGAAGAAGATCGCGATGGCTTCGTCGAGCTTGGCTGCGCGGGATGGGTCGGCTGCCGCAGGATCGATGACTTCGCAAAATCGGGCGCGATACGGTTCGAGCGGGGCGTCGTGGCGAAGAAGCGGGGCGGCGATGGCCAGTGCATGCGGCCCGGAGAGGCGCAGGATGCCGATGCCGCCGCGTCCTGGCGGGGTGGCGATGGCGGCGATGGTGTCGCGCGTTGCGTTTGGGTCGGGCACGCTTGCTTCAGGATACTTGGGCGCTTTGGAGAGTGTTTTGTCCTCGCCAATGCGCCGTCCTTCGTTTGCTTAGGCGTTTGCTTAGGACGAGGGCAGCTGAGAACGTGCGGATGCGTCGCAGAACGTCTCACAGCCGCTGTGAGACAGGGCCGTCTATCCCGGACGTGGGCAGACGGACCCTGAAAACCTGCATGGTCTTGCCCGGGATTTAGCGGCGAAGTCGAGGGTCGCTGGAACGCGGACGGGGTGGCGGTAGGGTGCGCTGATAGGCGGCCTGGTCGTAGCCTTTGGGGAAGACGACGAGCGAGCGGTCCGGGCCTTCGCCGACCGAAGCCGTCTCGATCTCTTCATAGGTGCGAAAGGCCAGGTGCAGGAGGCGGCGCTCGCGGGAGCTCATGGGTGGGAAGGCATAGGGGGCTCGCGTGGCGCGCACTCTCTCGACGGCAGTCGCCGCGGAGAGTTTGACCTGGCTGGCGCGGGCGGCCTTGAAGTTTTCGGCGTCGAAAGAGACGCGATCGTGCTCCTCGGCTTCGAGGTGGATCATCTTCGCAGCGACGTGCTCGAGCGCGCGGAGGAGCTCGCCGTTGCGCTGGGTCACAAGCGGGGCGTCCGGACCGGAGATCTCGACGTAGATTTCACGGGCCTCGAAGCCGTCAGGATCGGCGGCCCCGGGTCCGGCGGTGATGCGGTAGCGCAGTTTGAGGCCACCGGGGGCGGTAAGAAGCTTGAGGAAGTTGGCGATGGTGTGTGCGGCAGCGGCGTGGTCGGCTATCGGCATTGAGGGTAGTATCGCATTTTCGTGTCCGGCGCCGAGAGATCGAGTCTCGGCAGGTACAGGGCACCTTGACCTTCGGAACGGATGGGTCGCACGCCGATGCCCCGGTCGGCCGGCGCGGGGAGGATCAAGCGCCCATCGCGGCGGATGAGGCTGCGCGATCGCCCGGGCTTGGTGGAAGGCGTGCCGGCGGCATTGGGCCGGCTCAAGACTCCCGGTAGCCGAAGAAGCGGTTGTTCTTGATCATCTCGGCTACTTCGATGGGGACCATCGCGACCCAGGAATCGTCCTCGTTCTTGATACGCTTGAGCACGTCGCGGGAAAAGATCGGCAGGGCGCTTTCGTCGTAGTCATGGAGCTGCTTGATCTTGCCGTTTTCGACAATGTGTCGATAGAGCGAGCTGACTTGCGGGGAGACCTGCGCGTTGTCTACCTTTCTGAGCGACTTGGTTTCAGGGTCGAGGTAGGGGTAGACGTAGATACGCAGATCCTTGGTGAACAACTTGCCGCAGCCCTCGAGAATGCCTCCCTCGAGCGCGGAGTACTGCTTGGCCTCAAACAGGACTTCGAGGCTGGCAACCCCCATGGTGAGCGCGATCGGCTCATTGGTATACCGGGCCAGCCACTTGGCCAGGCGGAAGTAAGCAAAGTAATCCGAGATCAGCACGGTCTTGCCGACGGCGGCGAGCAGGTCGGCGCGGGCGAGAAAGTCATTCAGGTCCAGATCGCCGTCGGTCATCAGATTGTTCATGGTGATCTCAGCCAGCTCGACGAGCTGGTCGACGGGCACGTTGAGCTCGCCGGCAAAGCGATCGCGGGCGCGGTTGAGCATGTCGATATTGACCAGGGTGGGCGGACGAAAGCTGCCGCGCTCGACCAGGATGGGCCGCTTGCGCAGGGCCTCGGAGGGCTGCAGCACTTCGCCCGAAGGGTCAAACATAGCCGCGCCGGAGAGGCCCAGCTGCACCAGCTTGAGGCTCATAACGCGGTTGTCGACGTGGCGGAACTCGATTCCGGAAAAGACCGCCATGTCAATCTCGATCCGGTTGACGTTGAGGTTGTCGAGCAGCGACTCGAGCATCTTCTCCGGACTCTGATGGAGAAAGAAAGCCGCATAGAGCAGGTTGACGCCGACGATGCCAAGCGCCTCCTGCTGCAGGCTGTTCTCGGCGTCGAGCATGCGCACGTGGATGACAAGCTGGGAGTCGGCATCCTTGGGGTGGGTCTGGTACTTGACGCCCATCCAGCCGTGACACTCGTTGGTGCCCTGGAAGTTGCGGGCCGAGACGGTGTCGGCAAAGGTGAAGAAGGCGGTGGTGTTGCCGCGTGAGGGGCGCAGGCGCTCGAGGTTCAGGTTGTGCTCGTAGTCGAGCATGGCCTGGAGGCGGTCGCGCGAGACATAGCGCTTGGAGCGGCCGTAGATGGCGTCGGACACGGCCATGTCATAGGCGGAGATGGACTTCGAGATGGTGGCCGCCGCGCCCCCGACGCGGAAGAACCAGCGCGCGACCTCCTGGCCGGCGCCGATCTCGGCAAAAGTGCCGTAGCGCAGCGGATCGAGATTGATGCGCAGGGCTTTCTCGTGGGTGGACAGCTGGAGCGCGTCTTCGATTCCTGTGCCCGCCTGGTTCCGCGTCAACATGGTTGGGGTACCTCGCGGTTAGTATCGACGATCCCGGAGTGGGGAGTGACGAATTTCTCGGGCGAAACACCGGGGAGCCGTGGAAGACAGGTTGGAGTGCTTCCCAGACAGTGTTCGATGGAGTTTCCCCGCGGGGGGAAACGAGCTGCCCTGCCATCGAGAGCATTGTGACCGACCCGGGGGCGTATGCACCTGGCGACCAGGCCGGGAGCGGGGCAAGGCATCGGCTTACGCCACAAAGGCGCGTCCCGTGGGGAACGCGCCTTTGTGGTTCGATCCAGTGGTGTTTGGACCCGGGGAAGGCGATGTCAGCGCCGGGCGTTGATGGTCTTGCCGCCGTTGCCGAGTTTCTTGGCTGCCCGCTTGGCGGCGATCGCGCGCATTTCGCGGCCCAGAGACGTCCGGTTCATCACCGTCTGCTGCACGATGCCGAGCACGTTCGAGCAGGCCCAGTAAAGGGCCAGGCCGGAGCCGATGTTCCAGGTCATGAAGCCGAAAACAGCCGGCATGGTGAGGGCCATCATGCGCTGCTGCTGCGGGTCGACCCCTGGTGAGGGCGTAAGCCACTGCACGGCGAACATGCTGATGATGAAGAAGATGGGCAGGATGTGGTAGGGGTCGGGCGAGGAAAGATCCGGCAGCCAGAGCCAGTGGGCCTGGCGCAGCTCGATCACATTCGAGAGCATGCGATAGAAGCCGAACAGCAGCGGCCACTGCAGCAGCATGGGCAGGCAGCCGCCGAACATGTTCACACCCTCCTTCTTCTGCAGGTCGAAGACTTCCTTGTTCATCTCCTGGCGCTTGGGGTCGGTAGCCTTGTACTTGGCGTAGCGGGCCTTGATGGCATCCATCTGCGGCTGGATGCGCTGCATCTTCAGGCTCGATCGCATCATCATCACGCGCGTGGGCAGCATGAGCAGGTTGAGCATCAGGGTGAGAATCAGGATCGCCCAGCCCCAGTTGGAAACGATGTGATCATGCAGCCAGTGAAGGATCAGGAAGAGCGGCTTGGAGATGACGGTCATCCAGCCGAAGCTGACTACTTTCTCAAGCGTGGGACCACCGCCGGAGCCGTGGATGGCGCTGAGCACGCCGAGCGCCTTGGGGCCGGCGAAGATGCGTGTTTCCAGCGGACCCATCGTGTTGCCGACAGCCGCGCCGAGGACCGAGGCCTTGTCTGTCTCGCCCTCCGGCTTCTTGAGGTTGCGTGGGATGTCGATGGCGTTGTGCAGGGTGACAAGCTCGCTGCTGGCCGGGTGGTCGGGCAGAAAGACGGCGGCAAAGTAGAGGTCCGAGATGCCGGCCCAGCCATAGCTGCCACGGAGCGTCTCGCCGCCGCTGACCTTCTTCGCAGCGATCTGCTCAGCCTTGTCGTTGAGCAGCGTATCGACCATGCCGCCGGCGTATTGAGGCAGGGTGACCTGGTCCCCGAGGCCGGAGGGCCAGGCCAGCTGCGCGCTCACCGGGGCGCCACTCTGGGTGACGGAAACTTTGGCATGGATGACGTAGCTGGCGTCGAAGGAGAAGGTCTTGGCGACTCTCAGGTCGCCGGCCGCGTAGGTAAAGGTCAGCTCGGCGGGAACGGTGAGCAGAGCCGGGGCCGGCGTGGCGCCGGCGGTGGCCACGTACAGAGCTTTCGAGAGGCGGTTGCGCAGGCCGGCGTCGTAGCTGTAGAGCGAGAGCGGGTAGCCGTAGGCCGGGGCAGCGGCGTGGTTGACCAGGTCGAGCGGCTTGCCGTGGTCATCCTTGTACTTCTTCAGGATCCAGGAGGTAGCCTGGGCGCCGCGGTTGGAAAAGGTGATGCGGTAGAGCTCGTTCTCGACGACGATCGGCTGCTCGGTGGCGGCCTGAACGGCTGGGCCGGCAGCAGCGGGGCCAGGGGCGCCGCCTGACCCATCGGCCCCGGAGGTGCTGGGCGCGGACGCGGCCGGGTGCTGGGCGGGTACGGGGGTGGCTTTGTTGCGCAAGTACTGCAGGCCGAGAAACACCACGAGAAAAAGAGCGGAGAACATGAGGAGCGAGTTGGTATCGCGTCCACCACCGCCGCCGGGCGCCTGCTGGTTCGGGTTCTGTATTTCTGCCAAGGGAGGCTTCCTATGCTGGATCGTTTGTGGAGTGGGGCATCTCTATGGTACCTGCCGCGGTGGCGGCCCGGGGGAAAGTGCCTTCAGGCGGGCTCACTTGGAAGCATGGTTGCGCCGGGCGAGGGGCGGCACCGGATCCCAGCCCCCGCGCGCGAAGGGGTGGCAGCGGAGCAGTCGCGCCAGGCTGAGCCAGGAGCCGCGCACCGGGCCGTGCTGTGCGAGAGCCAGGATCGAGTATTCAGAGCAGGTGGGTTGGAACCGGCAGCTGCCGGTGAGGCCGACGCTGTGGAGAAAGGGCGAGAGCGCTGCCTTGTAGAGCGAGTGAGCCTGGGTCAAGGTGAAGCCGGGGACGCGCCGCAGGCCGCCACCCAGGCGGAAGCCCCGGCGCATCCCGGTTTCGATCGAGGGATCTTGGGCGGAAGGCGGCGTCGAGGGGAGGGCAATCGCAGGCTCTCCGCTGCGCCCAGGATGACAGCGATTCTGCGCCGGACGCATCATGAGGGCAGCTTTGTAGAGCGGTGAGCGGGTTCAGCAGGGGACTTCGCTGAGGGTTTCGCCGCGGATTTCGCCGCGGACTGTCCAGGTGCGCCGGAGCGCTTGGCCGGGCGCGGGGCCGGGGGCGTTTGCGGGGAAGCGGCAGCGGCAACCACCTGCGTAAAGAGTTTGCCGATCTCCGCAGCGAGTGTGGCAAAGTCCATGGTCGCCACAGACCTTCGCGGATGGAGCACCAGGTCAAGGTTGCGCAGAGCGGGCGGCGCCTGGTCGAGGATCGCGATGTGCAGCCGGCACGCCTCGCGCATGCGCCGCTTGATGCGGTTGCGAGCGACGGCCTTGCCCATCACCCGGCCCACAGTGAGGCCGATGCGTGGTCCCTCGGGCGCGGGCAGGCGCCCTGGCTGCTCTTCGCGCGCTCGCACACGAAAGAAGTAGCTCATCGAGGCCGCTTGAAACTTGCGGCTCGCCTGGTAGACGCGTTGGTAGTCGGCGTGACGGCGGAGGCGGAACGGAGCCAGTGTCTGCCGAGCAGGAGCGCTGAGGAGGATCGTCACGGGCGGGAGCCTGCCTGAGGCGGATGGCCTGTCGAGGGAGCCGCACAGCTTGCCCGGGGAAGGGCCGAGCCGGGCTTCAATTGCTGCCGGTTTCCTTTACAGGATCTTTTACCGGCTTCTTGCACCCCGGCCGCACGTACCGGCGCCCGGGCGGCTGGTCGAGCGACTCGTGCCGAGGGCGCGGCCGACTAGTCGCGGAACCCGGCGCTCACCGCAATCTTATGACGACCCTTGGCGCGACGGCGGGAGAGCACAGCGGCTCCGGATTTGGTTTTCATACGAACACGAAATCCGTGGGTCTTGGCACGGCGGCGGCGGTTGGGCTGAAATGTGCGCTTCGGCATGGGAGTGCGCTCCTAAGACATTCTGAATGAGATAGCGTGCACGCACAGGATGCCGAAAAGCACCTGACGGACAAACATTGAGTATAGCGCAGCGGGATGGTCCGGTAAAGGTTGCGCGGGGTCTGCTGCTGCACATCGGGGTTTCATCGCGGTTC
>CAZZYH010000135.1:0-9188 GCA_964658225.1 Vulcanimicrobiota bacterium
CTGGCCTCGCTCGACCGGACCGCCCGCTCGGACGCGCCGCTGCTCGGGCATCTGCTCTTCGTGGCAGCGGAGCTGGCCGCCAAGCAAGGACTCGCGCAGGGATTTCGTACCGTGATCAACAGCGGCGAAGACGGCGGCCAGACGGTCGCGCACCTCCACATCCACGTCCTCGGCGGCCGCCGGATGCAGTGGCCGCCGGGGTGAGGACCGAACCCCGAGGCGCTGAACGCGGCGCCCGCCCTGCGCGCGATGGCGCTTCGCGCTACCAAGACGAAAGCTCCCCGCATCGCCCAGGGGAGCTTTCGTCGTTGCGCTGGAGACCCCGTTTGCGCTTCACGAAGTCGCTGCCGCGTGCGCCGGGGTCTTGCTTAGACTTCGACTGCTTCCAGTTCTTCGTCGAGGCCGTGGCGACGCAGCAGGTTGGGCAGGTTCTGCGAGAAAGCCGCTTTGGGCATCACCGAGTCACAGCCTGCTTCCGTGGCTTTGAGCTTCAGGTCGCCCTGGATGTGCGACAGGAATCCGATAATGGAGGTGCCGCGCTTCAACTTGGCCTTGAGCTTCGGAATGAGCGTGAGCGGCTTGGCGTTGGCATTGTTGAGGTCGAAGACGATGAGCGAGGGCCGTTCGGCTTCAGCCATCTCCACGAGCCTGGTCACGGTATCTTTTTCCGCCTTGGCAAAGCTGATCTTGACCCCGAGCTTGCGGGCCGTCTCCTGCATCTTGGCGACCACGAACAGGTCCTCGATGAAGCAGACGATGCGTACGGGCGCGTCCTCGCGGAGCAGCACAGGCAGAGACAGTTCTGCGTCGGAGTAGCCGTTGCGGCCGTGGACATTGCCGTTTCCGTTGCCATTGACGGTGTTCGCGCGGAAGTCCATCGTCGAAGGCGATCCATCGGCAATGTTGCCGTTAGCCACGCGGTAGCTGTGATCCATGGGGCCGACGAAACTTGGCGCCGCCCGGCGCACCTTCTGTTTTCGACGCGCGCCTCCCTGCGGCGGTCCGCTGCCGTTGCCCGGGTTGCTCTCCCGGCCCGGCTGCGGCTGGCCGCCCTTCTGGAACTGCCGCCCCTGGTTCGACCCGCCATGGCTGCCTCCCTTTGCCTGCCGCTGCTGCTTCTTGCCGTGCGGCTGCTGGTTGCGTCCCTGGCGGTCTCGCTGATCGCGATTGTTGTCAGCCGCCCCTGCCGGGCGCGGGTCACGACCCTGGTCGCGCGCCTGGAAGCGCTCCGGACTGCGCTCCTGCGGCCGTTCGGCGCTGCGGTCTGCGCTCTGTTCGCGGAAAGGCCGCGCCGAGGCGGACTCTGCCGACCCAGCCGACCCATCATGGGAATCCACGGAATCCGCGGCCGGCCCAGGAAAGGCGGCTGCAGATGGCTGACCCTCGGGGGTCGCGGCGAGCCGACCTGTCTTGCGGCGTCGGCGTCGGCGTCGTTGCTGTTGCCCGTTTTGTGTTCCGGCAGGGCCGCCCTCGATGGCTGCCGGTCCCTGGTGCCCCGGGGTGCTTGGGGGCTCATTCTGTTCCATGCTCATGCGTGCACGTCCTGGTGCGGTAATAATTCCGGGCAGCTGGCTCCAGCAGGGCGCTGCCGGCCCTGGGATCGCCGGAGAGTGGTTAGGTTGCACAGCCGGGCCGTGCTCACGCCGAACCCTCCCCGCCGGGGATCAGGTTGCGCCGCATCAGGTGCTGTCGATAGGAGAATGCCAAACAAAGGTTACGTGTTCTCGCTTGTGCTCGAGTCAACTTGGGCCGCACGCTCGGTCAGCCGGTGTGCGCCCTGTGTCAGCAGACTTCGGAGTGCGATCGAGGAGGCGCGAACCGCCTCATAGACCGGGTTATGCGCTCTCAACGGCCTGCTTCTGCCTTGCTGCTCTGTATGCTGCCAGGCATGTAGTGAAGGTCCAGACAGTTCGCGGGCCTGGGCCGAGAACGATGCTGCCTGAACGCTGGAACGGCTAGCGGGACGGTTCCATGCGACTCTGCAGCTCGGTCGATTTACCTTGAGGCGTGCCAAAGAGAAGGCTCATACCGCTCTTGATTCCTGCTCAGGCTCATATCGCGTCCCGGGAACTTCCACCACCGTCCGCTCCGGCAAGAACCAAACCTACCTTGTGAGACGCTGCCGGCAAGCCTTCTATTCGTGGCTTCGGTCGTTACAGTAAGAAACCGAAATCAAGCAGCGGCGAGCGTCGAGGCATCAGCCGGCTGCTAAGCAAGTTCGATAGTACGCGGAAACCATGTGGGTGACAAGCGGGAGTTCGTCGATCCCGGGCCATCGCCGCTCCAGGTAACCAGACGGTTCCAGATCGGGAATTCGGATCTTGAGCCTTCGGGCTCCCGGGTCCCGTGCGCCGGGCATCCCCCACCCTGAGCCCGTGCTTCCCGGCACCGGCCGCGCCCGGGATGCGGCACTCGCCCAGCAGCGAGCCTTGCCATGGGCGGGTCGTTCGTCCGCCTGCGAAACAGGCGCACCGATGGCCAGCCACTGGCCTCCTGAAGGGGGCCCGAGGAGTCGCATGCGCTCCTCGAGCAATTTGGGTCCAGGCTGGACAAGGTGAGCCTCATTCTCTTGCCTGGACCCGAGTCGCATCTGGGGCCGCCGGTACGTGCCGGCAGCCTCCAGCGTCATCTGGCATCAGCCTTATAAGCAATTCTTATGCCGCACTCTGGTCCTTTCAGAATCAGCCACTTAGGAGCGCCCAGCGAGGATAGCCCTACGCTTTTTCGTAGCTGCGGCGGGGCATCGGCGTTGAAAGCCATAGATTCCCGGGTCCTTGAGCCGCGCTAGCGCTGGCAGGCCGGGCAGGAGTGGGTGCTGCGGCCGCCGATCAGCGTGCGGCGGATCGGTGTCCCGCACACCGTGCAGGCTTGGCCCCGACGCCCGTATACCCGGTGCTCGAGCTGGAAGAAACCACGTACCCCGGCCGCGTCCACGTAGTCGGAGACCGACGAGCCGCCCAGCGCGATTGCCGCCCGGAGCACGCTCTGCAGCGAAGCATGCAGCTTGACCAGGCGGGACCGGGAGATCCGTCCGGCCTGCGTCGAAGGGCGGATGCCGGCACGGAAGAGGCTTTCGTCCGCATAGATGTTGCCTACCCCATGGAGCAGCTTCTGGTTCAGAAGCGCGGCCTTGATTGCCAGCTTGCGACCACGAAACAGGGCGATAAACTCGTCGCGAGAGATCATGAGCGGCTCACGGCCCGGCCCTTGAAAGCCGATCGGCGCAGCCCCGGTATCCTCAGGCGCTGTGCTCACGGGCGTGGCAGCGTGGATGGCGAGCCGACCGAAGCGGCGGGCATCGACAAAGCGCAGTTCCCGGCCCGAGGAGAGCGAGAGCACCGCATGGGTATGCGCCGGGCGAGCTATCTCGCGGTCGACCACCAACAGGCGGCCCGTCATGCCCAGGTGCACGATCCACTGCAGGATTGGGCCTCGATCCGCAGGCTGCCGGGGCGCGCCGGGCGCCTGCTGCACAAGGTCGAAGACGATGTGTTTGCCGACCCGACGCACCGCGGTAATCGCGGCGCCGGTAAGGGCGGCTTCCATCGCGCCGGGATCGGTCTTGAAGGGCTCAGGCTTCTGGCCCAGCCAGACGCCTTCGATGCGTTCCCCGCGGATGCGCTCGTGGACGCCGTTCGCCACGGTCTCGACTTCAGGCAGCTCGGGCATGGTGCTATTTTCGCAGCTCGTGCTCAAAGGTACCCGGCAGAGCAGTCTGTCAGCTCCAGTGGGTGAGCAGAGGGCCGCGCGCGCCATGCACGGGATCGCTCGCCGGGAAGGGCAGGGCACGCATGCGGACGATAGCCTCGGGGTCCGGGACGGCGCGGCAGATATCCCATTGCTGCCCGGGCGGGTAGGCGCCGACGACCAGCAAGTCCGAGGATCGGGAGAGCTCGCAGTGGCCGGTTCCGGCAGGCAGCACGGCAACGTCGCCGGCCTTGACGGTGAGTTCCCGGCCGCCGGGTCCTCCAAAGACCAGCCGGGCCGAGCCGCCGGCAAAGCCCAGGACCTCATGGGCGGTGGAGTGGTAGTGGTGGAAGGGGTAGACGCCGTTGCGCCACTGCGGGGGCCAGCCGTTTCGCAGGAAGAGAGCTTCGAACGCGGCGGCGGGGTCGGGGCCGCCGGTGGCGAGGGCATCGCGGTAGAGCAGCAGCGGGAGGCGCGGGTTGTTGGGGCACCAGTCGTGCGCGGCCAGGGCCAGGACCTCAGGTTCGGATGGGCTGGCGAGGGCGCGGGCGGCGGGCAGGGCGGCGATGCCGGAGGCGGCGAGCAGGGTGTTGAAGGAGCGGCGGGTGGGCATGTGGGTGAGATGAGGGTGCGCGGGAAGGGGTGAGTGCGGAGAGGTTTCTCGGGCCAGGAAACAGGAAGAGGGGTGTTTCTTTTCGGCGCGGGTTTGAACGGGCTGTCGAGGCTTGGGGCGAGGGTAGTGTTTTGGTTGCTACGCGGCTCCGGCTCTCGCCCATCCCGGAGAGCCGATCAACCGGAAACTAAGTACAGGAAAATTGAGGAGAAGAGCGCTTATCGGTACCAGGATGGCGAGCATCGCTACCTACCCTGGAGCATCCCGCATGAGAGCTTGGGCTCGTGCTCCCCGCCGCAGTTTCTCTCTCCGTAAACTCACTCGCCGTCCAAAGCGCCACCGCCCCCCCCGCAGACTGCCGCCATCCGGAAACAGATCGAGGCGAACAACCAGGCCGTTTCTCGCGCACCATCCGGAGCCGGGACCTCTCTGCGCTGGAAAAGCTTTGGTCGCCGCAGATGGTCGTCAACAATCCCGCGAATAGCATCTTTACTCCTGATGACGGGATCGCGTCGATGCAGCACGAGGGGCTCGACTACTCGGGTCTGCAGGGAACGGGTTCAGATCGCCCGGCAGGCGACGATCTCGATGCTCCGTAAATCAGCGCTCATCAGCTCATGGCGGCGCGCCGGGATCAGGCGTGCCTTGAGCCCAGGACCGCTTCCAGGCGCTCGACCTCGACACGGCTGCCCACGATCAGCGTGGTGCGCTCGTGGATGCTTTCGGGCATCACGTCGAGGACCCGGCCCTTGCCGGTAGTGGCCCGGCCGCCCGCCTGCTCGGCGATAAAGGCCAGCGGGTTGGCCTCGTACAACAGCCGCAGCTTGCCCTTGGGCTGCTTGTCCGTGGGGGGATAGAGGAAGATGCCGCCCTTGAGCAGGGTGCGGTGGAAGTCGGCGACCAGCGAGCCGATGTAGCGGGAGCTGTAGGTGCGGCCGAGCTGGCCGATCCGCATCTCGGTGAGAAACTGCCGGTAGGCCAGCGGGAAGGTCTCGTAGTTGGCCTCGTTCACCGAGTAGTAGCTGCCCTGGTCGGGCATCTTCATGTTGTCAAAGGAAAGCACGTAGGCGCCGATGGCAGGGTCGAGCGTAAAGCCGTAGACCCCGCGGCCGGCGGTGTAGACGAAGATCGTCGAGGGTCCGTAGAGCACGTAGCCCGCGGCGACCTGCTGAAGGCCGGGCTGGAGCAGGACCGACTCGACGCTCGCGCCGTCGGGCTTG
Source organism: Vulcanimicrobiota bacterium (assembly GCA_964658225.1). Classification (GTDB taxonomy): domain Bacteria; phylum Acidobacteriota; class Terriglobia; order Terriglobales; family Acidobacteriaceae; genus EB88. Next base: position 5,521 of record CAZZYH010000135.1, read on the forward strand.
CGGAAGATGGAGAAGATGGTGCCGACGTTGACGTTCACGTCGATATTGGAGGAGCCGTCGAGCGGGTCGAAGACGATGATGAACTTGCCGTCCTCGTGATGGTGAAAGGTGACGGCCTCGTCGTTTTCCTCCGACACCAGCGCGGCCACCGAGTCGCGCAGCCCCAGGCAGTGCAGCATCGCCTCGTTGGCGAACACGTCCAGCTTCTGCTGCGCCTCGCCCTGCACGTTGGTCGCCCCGGCGGCGCCATAGACATCGTTGAGCCCCGCCTTGCGGATCTCGGCGGCGATCATCTTGGTAGCCAGCGTGATGCCGGAAAGCGTCCAGGAGAAGGTGCCGGAGGCGTCGGCAGTCTGCCGCTGCTGCTCGAGGAGGTGGCTCTGAATGGTCGTGATCATCGCGCCTTCAGCATAGCGCAAAAGAAGAGACCGTTTGCGCAGCCCGGCAGGCGCGAGCCGCGCGCCCGCCTGCCTGGACCCGGGCTCGAAGCAGGGGCGGCCGGCGGCTCGACCCAGGCCGAGGCAGGGCAATCCGGCCGGAACGCCGGCCCGGAACGGGTTCGAGCATCCTCCAACACTGCCCCGGCGGCGATTCGCCTCATCGGCTGCGAAGCAGCAGGCCCGGGGGGGACTTCACAAAGAGGACTTTGCGAGGGGGACTCACAACACGGGCTGCCGCGGCTTTTCTGCCACACCGCAGCCCTCACAGGCCGCCACCAATGTCTCACCCGGCCGCGCGGGGGGCCTGGATGGCCGCCCTTGCATCCAAAGAAGGCATGAGCAAAGAACAGAATATCCAGGTGCAGACGTTGTTCGGCGAAGCGGTGGTGAGCGGCAACCTAGAAAAGCTGCGGGCGCTGATTGCGCCTTCGGTGGTCGAGCACGATCCAGGACCCACGCAGGGGCCGGGGGCGCAGGGCTACATCGACCTTTTTACCGAGATGCGCAGCGCCTTTCCTGATCTGAACATTACCCTCGAGCACCTGACCGCCGACGAGGATTCGGTCGCCATCGCCTACACCTTGACCGGCACCCACCAGGGGAACTTTCAAGGCATCGCGCCTACGGGCAAGCCCATCAAGGCGCGCGGGGTTCAGATTGCGCGGTTTGTCGACGGCCGCATGGTCGAGCGTTGGGGCTCGTCCGATGAGCTGGGGATTCTGAAGCAGCTTGGCATCACCCCGGGCAAGAAAGAGACCCTGCTCGAGAAGCTGGGCGTGAGCTAAAAGCCGGGGCGGATAGGCGGCCGGCCACCCGCAGCCATCGGGCTCCGGCCCGGCTCCCATCACGATCCATAAGGATCTGCGCATGCTGTTGCCTTCACTGCTCGACGCGAAGACGCGAGCAGCCACGCGTACCCGCCTGGCCGGTTTCGCTCCCGGAGCAAGCCGCCGCTGGGGGAGCCTGTCCTGCGGCGGCGTGCTCTGCCACCTGGCGCGGTCCTACGAAATGGCCAGCGGCCTGGGCACCTGCGGGGAGCGGACCGGGCGACTGGAGCGGTCTGTCCTGCGGTATGCGGCGCTGCATCTGCCGCTCCGCTGGCCGCGCGGCTACCCCACCCTGCCCGAGCTCCTCGAGGGAGCGCCCGGGGTGCGGCCGGGCGAGTTTCGACAGGACCATGCCCGGTTGCTGGCCGCCTATGACCGTTTCGCCGGCGGGGGCGCCGAGGCCGGTCGCGCGCACCCCATCTTCGGTCCGCTCACGGCTTGGGAGTGGATGCGCTGGGGGTATTTGCATGCCGATCACCACCTGCGGCAGTTCGGGCTCTGACCGGCCGGCGCCTCGCACCGGGCAGACGGCCGTTATATCATCGGTCTGGATTGAGCGGGCACCCCGGGCGTTTTAGGCATGCTGACTGCATGTTGCGCCCGGGCCTGAATCCGAGAAAAGCGAGCTACCAGCCAACTTGATGCGAGCCAAGACTGCAGTCGTTCTAGGCGCCCAGTGGGGCGATGAAGGCAAGGGAAAGATCGTCGACGTGCTTTCAGGAAACTTCTCCCTGGTGGCGCGTTATGCGGGCGGCCACAACGCCGGGCATACTGTCATCATCAGCGGGAAGAAGTTTATCCTGCAGCTGGTGCCCTGCGGGGTTCTCCGGCCGGACTGCCGGGCGGTGATCGGCAACGGCGTCGTGCTCGACCCGATGGCTTTTCTCAAAGAGGTCAACAAGCTCCGCGAGCTGGGCGTCGACGTGGACGGGCAGCTGGTGGTCTCAAACCGCGCGCAGGTGATCCTCGAGTATCACCGGATGATCGAGCTCGCGGCCGAGAGCGCGCCCGGGCGGCAGAAGATCGGCACGACCTCGCGCGGCATCGGTCCGGCCTACGAGGATAAGATGGCGCGCAACGGATTGCGTGTCGTCGACCTGTTGAACACCGACCTGCTCAAGACGCACATCGAGAACGCATGCCGGGAGAAAAATACGATCGCCCAGGCGCTCTTCGGCACGCACCCGCTCGATCCGGCGCGGATGTTTGACGACTACGCCAGGGCAGCCGAGCAGCTGCGCCCCTTTGTCACCGACACGGCCTCGCTTTTGAACAGCGCGATCCAGGCAGGCAAGTCGGTCATGTTTGAGGGCGCGCAGGGAACCATGCTCGATATCGATCACGGCACTTATCCGTTTGTGACCTCCTCCTCGGCCACGGCCGGGGGCGCCACGATCGGCACCGGCGTCGGCCCGACCCTGATCGGCACCGTGATCGGGGTGACCAAGGCGTATGTGACGCGCGTCGGCGAAGGCCCGTTTCCGACCGAGATCCACGACGATGCGGGCGAGAGTTTGCGCGCGCGCGGCCAGGAGTTTGGCGCGGTGACGGGCCGGCCGCGGCGCTGCGGGTGGCTGGACCTGCCTCTGCTGCGCTACTCGAACATGATCAACGGAACCGCATGGCTGGTCGTGACCAAGCTCGACGTGCTCGATGAGTTGGACGAGATCCCGGTCTGCGTCGGCTACGAGATCGGCGGCAAGCGGATCGACACCATGCCCGCCGACGCGCGCGGGCTCGAATCGATCAAGCCGCTCTACACAAGGCTCAAGGGCTGGCGCCGGTCAACCGAGCAGATCCGCAGCTATGAGGACCTGCCGCAGCCCGCCCGGGAGTATCTCGCGTTCCTGGAACGCGAGTCCGGGGCCAGGATCGGCATGATCTCCACCGGACCGGACCGGGATCAGACGATCGCGATGCCCGGGTTTGACGAAATGCTGCGCGAGCTCAAGGCCTAGCCCACGGGCGCTGCCGTACGAGAGCGGAGAGGGTACCCATGGTCAGCTTCATGGTGCGGATGCGCTTCCTGAGCGAAGATCACCGCGAGATTACCGAGATCCTCGAAAAGCTGACGGCTGCCTCCCGGCAGGAGCCCGGCTGCGTGACCTACGTGGCGCACTGGTGCGAGGACGCGCCCGACACCGTGTTGATCTACGAGCAGTACCGGGACAGCGTCGCCGCGGAAGCGCATCGGCATACGCCGCACTTTCAGGAGTATGCCGTGGCCGGGTTGTACCAGAGGATGCGCGAGCGGGCGATGGAAAGCCTGACGGCCATTGCCTGAGGTAAAGAAGGCGGTGACCTGCCGCGTCTCGGGGGGCCCGCTGCACGAAGAGCGCGCGTCTGCGGGACGGCGAGGAAAGCGGGACTGCGAGAACCGCGGCACTGCGAGATCTGCGGC
>CAZZYH010000136.1:0-9043 GCA_964658225.1 Vulcanimicrobiota bacterium
GATCCGCGATTCCGCGACTCCGCTTTTAGGACCCGTATTCGTTCTCGTCACAGGGACGGTTGCATAAGGCCGAGCCGGTAAACGAGCAACTGCTCCTCAACCCCCGCCCGGGGGCGCGCCTACCGCCACGCGCCTCGAGAGGCCGCCAGCCACGAAAGGATCCCGCCCTTGTCCAGGCCTGACCCCTTACCCGCGCGCCGCCGCTTCCTTGCGCAATCGGCCGCCTTCGCCGCCACGCTGCTCGCTCCCCGCGCCTACGCGCGCGGGCAGGCGGCACCGGGGCCCGCCGGCGCTCCGGGCGCAATCCCCAACCGCGACACCCTGCTCAAGTTCAACCCCGATGGCAGCGCGCGCCCTTTTGCCGGCAACACCGTCCTCTGCCACCTGCCCGCGCAATGCGCATTTCGCACCGCCGTCGTGCAACTTCACGACCGGCTCCAAGCCGCGCCCTACCGGCAGAAGCTCGGCCTTACCACCCCCGACAGCTACCACATGACGATCTTCAACGGCGCCAACGATCAGGACCGCGCACGCACAGGCTGGCCCTCCTATGTGCCCATCGACGCGCCGATGGCGGTCTGCGACCGCGAGGTGGGTGCGCGCATCGCCGCCCTCCACCTGCACTGCGCCTTACCCATCCGCGTCCGCCTGGACCCCGCCGCCACGCTCGCCTATCCCACCGCCTGCACCCTCCGGATGGTCCCCGCCGATGACGCCGAGGACGCCAAGCTCCAGTCCGTCCGCCACAAACTCGCCACCCTGTTCGGCATCGAGCGCCCCAGCGACGCCCACTACGGCCTCCACGTCACGCTTTCCTACCAGCTCGCGGCCTTCAACCAGCAGGAGACCCGGGCCTACCACCAGCTCCTCGAGCAGCAGCTCCCGCGCATCCTCGCCGCCGCCCCCGCGCTCGAACTCGGCAACCCGGAGTTCTGCACCTTCCCCGACATGTTCTACTTCGAGCCTGTCGCCCTCATCGCCTGCTCCTGAGCGAGCCGGCGGCAAGGCGCCGGGCAGCCTTGCGATCGCCGGGAACAACCTGTTCGCTCCCATGCCGCTCACCGCGGGACGGAGGGGCGGTCTACGGCTGCTGCCGCGAGGAAACCACCGGCAGCCGCATCCCCGGACGTGTTTCTCCACGGCGACCAATGCGGCGCAAGCAGCAGGCCGCTGGCCCCGGGGCTGACCCGGCCCGCTTGCATCGGGGATGGTTTTATACCTGCGCCATGCCGCCGTCGACGAACAACTCCACACCGTTGACGAAGCTCGAGTCGCTGGAGGCCAGGAACAGCGCCACGGTGGCAATCTCCTCGGATCTGCCGAGCGTGCCGCGGGGCACGGCCGCGGCCATGTTTGCCTTGAACTCGTCTCCGAGCGGCACCAGGATGGCGGTGTCGATCGGACCCGGGCTGAGCACGTTGATGCGGATGTTGCGATCCTTCAGCTCGAGCAGCCAGGTACGGGCGAGCGCGCGGACGGCGGCCTTGCTGGCGCTGTAGACGCCGAACTGCGGGGTGCCCTTGATGCTGGCAATCGAGCCGTTCAGCACGATTGCGCCGCCCTGTCGGAAAAGCGGCAAAGCCTTCTGCACGGTGAACATCGTGCCGCGCACGTTCAGGTCGAAGGTGGTGTCGAAGTGCTCTTCGGTAGCCTCTTCGAGCAGCTTGAACTCGCCCGTGCCTGCGCTTGCGAAGAGTACGTCGATCTGTCCCTTCTGCTGCTTGACGACGGCGTAGAGCCGGTCGAGATCGGCGAGGTTCGCCGCGTCCCCCTGCACGCCGGTGACGTTGCGGCCGATCTGCTTGACGGCCTCGTCGAGCTTGTCCTGGCGGCGGCCGGTGATGAAGACATAGGCGCCCTCTTCCACAAACAGCTTTGCCGTCGCCAGCGCCATGCCGGAGGTCGCCGCGGTGATCACCGCTACCTTGCCATCGAGCTTGCCCATCGTTGTTCTCCTTCGCAGCCCCCCTGGTGTCGAGGAGCGTCCTGCTCGTGTGGATGGCAGAGATCTGGAAAGCGATTCACAAGTTCGGCATGCAGCGACGTGCGGGCCACAGCGCGCAGACAGGCCGGCGCATCGAGCGCGCGGCGCCCGGCGCGGACCCCGGGACATCGCGGGTCAGGCGGCCCGCGCAGGTCAGGCTATACTCTGAGAGTCTGGTGTCGGGAAGACGGTGCAAGTCCGTCGCTACCCCGTAGCTGTAAGCGTCGAGAGCTTGGCAGGATGGTTCAAAGCCACTGGAATGCGAGTTCCGGGAAGGCCGTTCAAGCTCGATGAAGCGCAAGTCAGAAGACCGGCCAGACGAGAATAAGGGCTGATTCAACTTCGCTGGGAGAGTTGAAGAGCAATCCTGCGCGTCCGCTCCGGATGATGCGCAGCTGCTGGCTATCCACATTTTTCCCGCTCTCTCTCCGGACCGCCCGCGGTTTGGAGTCTGGAGCGTTGCATGCAGCAGACGCAGGACGCAGAGGCCTCGGTGATCCTCGTGCTGGGCGGCGTGCGCAGCGGCAAAAGCCGCTACGCAGAGCGGCTGGCCGAGCCGGCGGCGCAGGTGACCTTTGTCGCCACCGCCGAGAGGCGCGACGACGAAGAGATGCAGCAGAAGATCGACCGCCATCGCGCGGAGCGCCCGGCCGGGTGGACGACCATCGAAGAGCCGCGGGCGCTGGCGCGGGTGCTGAGCGAACGCCGGGCCGCCTGCGAAACCGTGCTGATCGATTGCCTGACACTTTACGCGGCAAACCTGCTCGAAGCGCATCCGGAGGACCGGGGCGCGCGGCTGGCCGAGATCGACCGGCTGTGCGCCGCCCTTGGCGAGGGCGCGGGCACGGTGATCCTGGTGTCGAACGAGGTGGGCAGCGGCGTGGTGCCTGCGTATCGCTCAGGCCGCCGCTTTCGCGACCTGGTGGGCGAGATCAACCAGCGGGTGGCCGAGGTGGCCGACACCGTGCTGCTGATGGTTGCCGGCCTGCCGCTGCCGCTCAAAGGCAGCCTCCCGGCTGGGGATCGCTGCCTCCCGGCTGGGGATCAATGAAGCACCGCGGCAAGCGTCTGCTCTTGCTGATAGCCACGCTCTGCTGCGCCATCGCGCCGGGCTTCGCCGCGCGCCTGGTCACCGATGAGGCCAACCGCGCGGTGGCGGTGCCCGATCACCCCCACCGCATCCTGTGCCTGGTGCCGAGCATTACCGATGCGGTCTTTGCCATCGGCGCCGGGGCCGATGTGGCCGGCATCAGCGACTACACGGAGTATCCGCCGGAAGCCAAGAGCAGGCCGAGCGTGGGCTCGATCACGCGGCCCTCGATCGAGGCCATCCTCGCTCTGCATCCTGACCTGGTGCTGGGCATGCCGCACGCCAACGACCAGGCCATCCTCGATCAACTGCAGCGTCTCGGCATCCCCGTCTTCCTTGTCGACCCGCACGGGCTGGAAGGGATCCTGCACTCGATCCTCACCCTCGGCCACGCGATCAACCGCGACCCGCAGGCGGCCGCCGAGGTCGCCCGGCTGCGCCGGCGCATCGAGGCGGTGCGTGCGCGCGTGCAGGGCCGGCCGGCCGTGCCGGTGTTCATGCCCATCTCCTATGACCCCGCCATCACCATCGGCCGCGGCGCCTTCATCACGGAGATCATCGCGGTTGCGGGTGGCCGCTCGATCACCGACGATATCGGCCAGGAGTGGCCGCACGTCAGCATGGAAGCGGTGATCGCACGCGCACCGCAGGCCTTGCTGATGATGCGCGGCGGCCACGTCACCATCGCCGGCCTTCGCCAGCGGCCGGGCTGGGAGGTGCTGCCCGCGGTGCGCACCGGGCGGGTGTACTACGTCGATCCACGCGTCGACTTTCCCAGCCCGGTGGCCATCGACGCCCTGGAGGACCTGGCCAGACAATTTCATCCCTGAGCTGGAGCGCTGCTTGCTCAGCTTGCAACCCCAACCGAAACAGCAGGGTGTCGGGAAGCGCGGTGCGAATCCGCCACTACCCCGTAACTGTAAGCGCCGAGAAGCCATGCATGTACGGACACGCCACTGGAGCTTCGCCTCTGGGAAGGCCGCATGGAGTCGATGACGCGCAAGCCAGGAGACCGGCCCTGCTGCCACCGATCCCGAGGGGGAACCGCCATGTCGTCTGCAGAAATTCCGTTGTGTTCGCCCCATCGATGGTCCCCGGTCGCCTCGCTCTGCCGGCGGATCACCCTCGTCGCCGCGCTTGTGCTCCCGTCGGGCGCGGCCGCGCCTGCCTTGCTGCAGGCCCAGCAGGCTCACGAGGCCGGCGTCGTCCAGGGTGTCGTCCCGAGTGTCGCCCGGGGCGTCGTCCAGGGCGTGGTGCGCGATCCGCTGGGCGCCCGTGTCCCCGGCGCCACCGTCGAGCTGCTCGAGGCCGCCCGCGTGCTGGTCTCCGCGTCCTCTGATGCAGAGGGCCGCTACGTTCTTCCCCTGCCCGCCGCCGGGCGCTACCGCGTGCGCGTGCGTGCAGAGGACTTCGAGACCAGCACGACCGCGCCTGCCGATTACAAGCTGAACGGCGAGCAGGCCGTCGACGTGACGCTGGCCACCGCGACCGAGACCCAGCAGGTGACCGTGACCGCCACCGGCACGCCCACGCCGGAGGCGCAGACGGGCGCGGCGGTCACCGTTCTGCCTGCCGACGGGTTCCCCACCATGGCCGAAGTGCAGGAGCCGCTGCGGCTCGCGCCCGGGGTGCAGATCACCCAGACCGGACAGATGGGCGGCACCGCGGGCCTCTCGATCCGGGGCGGCGACACGGACGCGAACAAGGTGCTGATCGACGGCGTGCCGGCCAACCAGATCGGCGGCGCCGTCGAGTTCGCCAATCTGGCCACGGTCGGCATCGCGAACATCGAGACGCTGAACGAGCCGGACAGCGTGCTCTACGGCGCCGATGCGCTGGCCGGGGTCGTGCATCTGACCACCAGGCGGGCGCCCGCCACCGCGCTGCCGCTGCTGACCTATAGCGGCGATGGCGGCAACTTCGGCACCTACCGCAACGATGTGTCCGCGTCCACCGTCTATCGCGGCTTTGACCTCTTCTCCGAGTACGGCCGGCTGCAGACCAACAACAGCCTGCCCAACAGCCAGTTCCACAACGGCACCTATGTCGGCAACTTCGGCTGGGCGCCCGATGCGCGCAACGACTTCCGCCTGATCGCGCGCCACACCGATGTGCGCGCCGGGCAGCCCAACGCGATCGCGCTCTACGGCATCGCCGATGACGCGCAACAGCAGGAGCATGACCTCTATCTTTCCGGCACCTGGACCAGCCAGACCACCGCGCGCTGGAACAACCTGGTGCGCTACGCGTATGCGCGCCTGGACGGCCAGTTCAACGACTTTCAGGCCACCGGCATCTACGACCCGAACACGGGTGTCTACGACGGCGCGCCGGTCACCATCACCGGCGCCAACGGCTACACGGTCTCCGGGCAGGCCGTTTTCGAGTACAGCGACGGCTCGGCGCCCTACCTCGAGCGCAACCGCGACAGCAGCGTTTATGCCCAGACGGACTACCGGATCGGCGCGCACCTGATGGCGCTCGGCGCCTTCCGCTACGAAAGTGAGCGGGGCGCCGCCGAGTACCAGGGCTCGGACCTGGCCTACACCGGCCGGGGCAACTACGACTACTCCACGGAGTTCTCGGGCGACATCGCCAACCGGCTCTTCTACACGGCCGGCAGCGGGCTGGAAAACAACGGCCTCTACGGGTTTGCGGCAACGCCCCGCGCTTCGCTGGCCTACTATCTTCTGCGCCCGTCCACGGCCGGCCTCTTCAACGGGACCAAGCTGCATGGCACCTTCGGCAAGGGCATCAAGGAGCCCAGCGTCTACCAGCAGGGGCATTCGCTCTATGGCGAGCTCGACGCCGGCCAGGCGCTCCAGTACAGCGTGGGTCCTCTGGGGCCGGAGCACGCGCGCAGCTTCGATGCCGGGGTCGATCAGCAGCTGCTGGGGGGCCGCGCGCGTCTCGGCATCACGTGGTTCCACAACCAGTTCACCGACCGGGTGGAGTTCGTGCCGCAGAGCGCGCTGGTGGCGCTCGGCATTGCGGCGGCCAACGCCCAGCCGGTTGCCGAGAACGGCGGCGCCTACCTCAACTCGCTCGCTTTCCGCTCCCTGGGCGCCGAGACCACGCTCGAGGTGCGGGTCTCGCGGCGGCTCTTTGCGCGGGGCGGCTACACCTATACCGATGCCGTGGTGCAGCGTTCGTTTTCAAGCGACAACGGCTCTCCGAGCTACAACACCGCGTCGAACTTCGCCAACCTGCCCATCGGCGCCTTCTCGCCGCTGGTGGGCGCGCGGCCTTTCCGCATCGCCCCGCATAGCGGCTTCTTCGCCCTCAACTATACCCGGCCCAGGTTCTTCGCATCCCTCACCGGCTCCCTCGTCGGCCCTCGCGATGACAGTGACTTTCTCTACGACAAGGACTTTGGCACGTCGCTGCTGCTGCCCAACCGTAACCTGCTCGGCGCCTACCAGCGGCTGGAGCTTGGCGCCGGCTACAACCTCACCCATCGCCTTGAGGTGTACAGCAACCTCCAGAACCTGCTCGGCGAACACTACTTCGAGGCGTTCGGGTACCCTTCCCTACCGTTCACCTTCCGGTCCGGCATCACCTTCAACCTGGGCGGGGAGTCATGGAGCCTGAGGTAAACAGTACCGCGATGCCGGCGGCGGTGCTGGTCCCGCGTGGAGCAGCACCGCCGCCCGCTGCCATCCCCGGCCGGCGGGGGAGCCGGCTTCTTTGGCGGGAGCACGGAGTCACCGCGCTGCTCCTGCTTGCGCTGCCGCTGGCAGCCATGGCCTGTACCTCGGTCGGCGCGGTGCGCGTTCCGCTGCACGACCTGCTGGTGGCGCTGCTGCGCCAGCGGCCGCTCACCGAGACACAACACACCATCCTGTTTGCGATCCGGCTGCCCCGGGTGCTGGCCTCGGCCATCGTCGGCGCCGCGCTCGCTGTCTCCGGCCTCATGTTCCAGGGACTGTTCCGCAATCCGCTCGCCGATCCCTACATCATCGGCGCCTCGGGCGGCGCTGCCTTCGGGGCCTGCCTGGGCATCGTGCTGCTGGCGCAGGTGACCCTGTTCGGCTTCAGCGCCACCGCGGTGCTGGCGTTTCTGGGCGCGGTGCTCACGATGATCGTGGTCTATGCGCTGGCCCGGTCGCGCGGGCGCACCAGCAGCCTGACGCTGCTGCTGGCAGGCTTCGCGGTAGGCACCATCCTCAGCAACTCCACCTATCTGTTTGAGCTCTTCGACCCCAACCCGGCGCTCGGCCATCGCATCGTCACCGCGTGGCTGCATGGCTCGATCGGCACGCCCGGCTGGGGCGAGCTGGCCATGACCGCCGTGCTCCTGGCTCTGGGCGGCGCTGCGGCGCTGCCGCTGATGCGCCGGCTGGACACGCTGGCGCTGGGCGACGAGTACGCGCACCAGCTTGGCCTGCGCGTCGAAAGCACCCGCATCGGCATCATCCTGATCGCCTCGCTGTTTACCGCGATCGCCGTCGCGCTCGGCGGGCTCATCGGCTTCGCGGGCCTGATCGTGCCGCACGTGGTGCGGTTGCTGATCGGCCCGGAGCACACGCGCATGCTGCCCGTGACCGCGCTCACCGGGGCGCTGTTCCTCATCCTCACCGATACCCTGGCGCGCACGCTGTTCGCTCCGTCGGAGATGCCGGTGGGCATTCTCATGGTCTTTCTCGGCGGCCCGTTCTTCCTGTACCTGCTGCGGCGCGGCAAGCGGGAGTCCACCCTGTGACCCGTCCGCGGCTCGCAATCGAAGACCTCCACTTCCACTACGGGGACCGCGCGGTGCTCGCCGGCGTCAGCCTCCACCTGGAGCCCGGCGCCGGCGCCGCGCTCGCCGGCCCCAACGGCGCCGGCAAGACCACGCTGCTGCGCTTGATCGCGGGCACACTCACGCCTGCCTCCGGACGCATCCTGCTCGATGGCGTCCCGCTGCAGCGGCGAACGCGGCGGCAGATCGCCCGGGAGGTCGCCCTGGTGCCGCAACAGCTGGAAGTGCCCTTCGACTTTACCGTGCAGCAGATCGTCGAGCAGGGCCGCACCCCCTACCGCGAACTGCTGCGCGGCATCGGCGGGGCGGACCGCCGGGCAGTCGAGCAGGCGCTCGAGCTTACCGACCTGCACAGCCTGAGAGATCGCGTATTTAACGAACTGAGCGGGGGCGAGCGGCAGCGGGTGAAGATTGCTCTCGGCCTGGCCCAGCAACCGCAGCTGCTGTTGCTCGATGAGCCCGCGCAGAACCTCGACATCGGCCGCCAGGCCGAGCTGCTCGATCTGCTCCAGCATTTGCGCGCCCAGGGACTGACGATCCTGGCCTCCATGCACGAGCTCCACCTGATCCCCGATCACTTTTCGGCGGTGCATCTGCTCTCGGCCCAGGGCGTGCTCCGCAGCGGCGCGCCGGACGAGGTGCTGACGCCGGAGAACCTGGTCCCGGTCTTCGCCCTCGCGCCCGGCCGCCATCGGCTGCGGGTACCGGGCCTGGCCGCACGGAGGACCCTGTGACCTCGAATCCGCTCGATTTTCTCGACCGGCAGCTTCGCGGGATCGAGCCGCCGGACGCCCCCTGGGAGGCGCACGCGCGTACGCACCTGGATACGCTGACCAAGCCGCTCGGCAGCCTAGGGCGCCTGGAAGACCTGGCCGCGCAGATGGTCGCGATCCGTCGAGCGCCGCCCGCGCTGCCCCTGCGCAAGGCGGCCTATATCTTCGCCGCCGACCATGGCATTACGGCCGAGGGCGTCAGTGCGTACCCGCGCGCGGTGACCCGGCAGATGGTCCTCAACTTCCTGCGCGGCGGCGCGGCGATCCACGTGCTCGCCCGCCTGCACGGGGTGGCCTTGCATGTCGTCGATGTGGGCGTCGACGCGGACTTTGCTGCGGATTTCGACGCGACGCCGGGCCTGCTCGATCGCAAGATCGCCCGGGGCACGGCCAACATGCTGCATGCACCGGCGATGTCGGACCGGCAGCTGGCCACGGCGCTCGAGACCGGCCTC
>CAZZYH010000137.1:0-8909 GCA_964658225.1 Vulcanimicrobiota bacterium
ATGGATCGTGGGATGGTTGCCATGGGAGACGGCTGCCAGGCAGGTGGCCTGGCCGGAGCCGGGATAGGGCGAGTTCTCGGTAGCGGTGAGCATGCCGGTGTTGGGATTGAGCTGGTAGCCGGTGGTCCCGATGCCTTCAAAGTCGGCCGTGTAGACGAACCGCGCCAGCGCCGGCTCGACCACGACGCACTGTGGATAGGTATCGGTCGCGTAGGTGCCGGTTGAGGAAGGAATGCCGGTGCCGGCGGCGATCGAGTAGCTCTGGATCGTCTGCGAGAAGCGGTTGGCGATGTAGAGGTACTCCCCGCGGGGCTCGACGGTGATGCTGTCGGGGTAGGTGCCGGTGGCGACCGGGCCCCCGATGAAGGGCAGCAGGCTTCCGTCGCTCTCCACGTGGTAGCCGATCACCTCGTTCTGCGAGCTGTCGGTCACGTAGAGGTAGTTGCCGATCGGGTGCACGGCGATTGCGCTCGGGCTGACGCCGGCGCAGTAGGGGCTCCCCGTGACCGGGGCGAGCGCCCCGGAGGAGCTGACCGAGAGCGCGACGACGCCGCCCTGGCCGCTGTTGCAGCCGTTCCCCGCCGCGGTCAGGGTATTGGTGACGTAGACCGTGTTGCCGTTGGGCAGCACGGTGATGGCGGTAGGCGAGGTGCCCAGCGGATAGGCCGCGCTCTGGCCGGAGGCCACGGTCTGGGTCACCACGGTGTCCAGGGTGCCATCGGACTTGATGGGGTAGACGCTGATCGAGCCGGGTCCGGGAAGGACGGAACTGTAGCCCGGCGCGTAGGTGTCGGCGACAAACAGGAAGGTGCCGGCGGGATTGATGCCGATGGCCTGGGGGTCGGTGCCGGGGGTGGTGACCGAGCTTTGGCTCAGGGCGGTGAGCCGGGTATCGCCGCCGATGGCCAGGGGCACGATCGTGTTGCTGTCATGGTTGATCACGTAGAGGAACTTGCCGCTGGGAGCGATGACGATGCCGACCGGGTTCGCGCCGTTGGTGCTATAGGGGGAGGAAGAGCTCTGCGTGAGCGCGCCCGTGATCGAGTCCACCTTATACCCGTTGATCTGGCCGGTGGAGCTCTTCGAGGAGAGCAGGTACAGGTAGTCGACCGTGTTGCTTGTGCCACACGAAACCACACCCAGACCCAGAGCGGTCAATGCTGCGGCGGCCAGGATCCTCTGGCGCCATCTTTCAAATGTCATGCGCTTCCTTTGCTCTTGTTATGCGCTGTGGCGACCAGGCAGGTAGAGAGCCCGGTGCCGACATAGGGTGAGTTTGCTGTGCCGCTCAGCACGCCGGTGCTGGGGTCCATCTTGTATCCGGTCGAGCCGACGCCTTCAAAGTCCGCGGTGTAGACAAACTCGTTCAGGTTCGGTTCGACGATGACGCACTCCGGGTAGGGCTGCGTCTGGTAGGTGCCCATCGAGACCGGCACGCCCGCCTGGCCGAGGGAGAAGCCCTCGATGTTGTTCGAGTTCCGGTTGGCCACATACATGTACTTGCCCGTGGCATCGATGGTCAGCCCATCGGGGAACTCGCCCGTAGGGATGGTGCCGCCGGCGAAGGCGGTCAGGCTGCCGTCACTGTTGACGGTGTAGCCGAGCAAGGCGTTCTGGGTGCTGTCGGTGAGGTAGAGCGCGCTGCCGGAGGGACTGCTGACGATCCCGCTGGGGGTGGTGCCGGCGCAGTAGGGGCTGGCGGCGATCGGGGTGAGCACGCCGGAGGAGTTGACCGAGAGGGCGCTCAAGCCGCCTTGCCCGACGCTGCATCCGGCCGCGGAGGCGGCGTTGAGGATCTCTGCGACATAGAGAGTGTTGCCGTTGGGCAGCACGTTGATCGCAGACGGCGTCGACTCGACCGGATAGTAGGAGGCGGTAGTGCCGTCGGGCAGGGTCTGGGCTACGGGGCCGCCGTTGTTTTGGCCGACGCCGAGCGAGCCGTCCGCGTTGATCGGGTAGACGACCACGGCGCCCGGGCCGGGATTGAGGTCGGTGTAGGGCGGCTGGTAGTAGTCGACGACGAACAGCAGCGTTCCGGCGGCGTTGATCGAGACCGCGACCGGCTCGCTGCCGGGCGTGGTGTAGGTGTGCTGGGGGTAGAGCTTGGCATCGGTGCCGATGCCGAAGGACTCGACCGTATTGTCGTCGTGGTTGATGACGTAGAGATTGAGCCCGTTCGGGGAGACGGCGAGGCCGACCGGGTTGCGCCCGGCCGGATAGGGCGAGTTCGGGATCTGGGTGAGCGCGCCTGTCTCCGAGTCGACACGGAATACGTTGACCTGTCCCGGGTTGTTCTTGGTCGAGAGCAGATAGAGATAATCGATCGTATTGCTGGTGCTGCACGAGACGAGTCCGAGTCCCAGGCCGGCAGACAACGAAGTGGCCAGAATCCTCTGACCCCACTTCTTACACTTCATGCGTTTCCTTCGCCCTTGCCCACGGCTGCCGGCACAGAGACTTGATGGTTCGGGGATCGCTCCCGCTTGCATTGTAAAAGCTCACTCAGCTTTCGGCTATCGCGCGCGATAGGGGGCCGCCGGGACAGCCCCCACATGGTTAGCGCGTGCTGGTCGTACCGAGGCACCAGCTGGGGGTACCGACGGTCGGGAAGGAGGTCCCCTTCTTCAGGTCTACCAGGCTGCCCGTCTGCGGGTCGAACCGCTTGCCGACGATCGTGTTCGAAGCCGAGCCCGCACTGTAGATGTACTGGTTGGACGGATCCTCGAAGATACAGACCACGCCGGCCGCCGTGCCCAGGCCGTAGGGCGAATCAAAGGACGGATTGTTCAACTGGCCGGTAGTGGAGTTGATCACGTAGCCGCTGATGTCGCTCTGGCCGATGTTGGTCTCACTGCCGCTTCCTGCGTTGGCCAGGTAGACAAAGGTATTCGGCGAGCCGGTCACGGTGATGAGCTGCTGCGGATTCCCCGCGGCGCTGTTGCTGTTGACGGTAGGCGCGGCGTTGACCGCGACCAGCGCACCCTGGGTGCCGATGGTGTAGGGGAAGATGGTGTTCAGGGTGGCGTCTACCAGGTAGATGTACTTGTTACCCGAATCGCTGTTGATCGAGACCACGTTGGTCGCCCCGGTCACGAGCGGCGCATTCTGGGTGGCCGTCAGCTGCCCGGTGGAACCGGAAGCCGCGTAGACAAAGACGGTCTCGAGGTCATTGTTGCTGGTTGAGCCGGCGTCCATAGCGTACAGGTAGGTCGGGGTCACGTGGAAGTCGACCGGCGCGCAGCCTACAGGAAAGTAGGTCAGGCCCTGGTTCTGCTGGTTGTTGATCACCGACAGCCTGCCGGTCGAGGTGTCGATGGCAAAAGCGGTCACATCGCCCGTCGCGCGGTAGTAGCCATCGCTGTCCAGGCAGGGGAAGTCCGCCGTCTTGGTCGTGCTGACCGTTTGGATGGAGCCGGTCGAGGCGCCGATCGGCGCGTAGCTGTCGAGCACAAAGAGATGGGTGCCGGTGGAGTCGGCGGCGAGCCGGATGGGGCCGAGGCCGGTGGTCACGTAGGAGTGCTGGAAGGAAAGCTGGCCGTAGCCGCCGATCGAGAAGACCGAAATATTGTCGCCGGAGTAGGAGATGTTGCCCGCGGCGTCCACGGTCTTGGTGCCGGCATTGAGCACGTAGAGAAAGCGGGCGCCGGCGGTGATGATGGCGCGGATCGGATTGGTGCCGCCTGAGCCGAACGGGGAGCCGGAGACGCCCTTGAGCACGCCGTTGTTGTTATCTTCGCGGTACGCGCCGATCTGACCATACTGCGTGCCCGTGACATATACATAGCCGACGGTAAAATCGTTGGCGCATGAGGTGACGCCGAACATGATGCCTGTAGACACAACTGCGGCCAGCAAAACCTGGCCTAATTTCCTGAACTTCATGCGCTTCCTTCATCCTGGCCCGGGGAGTGGCGCAGGCATTCATCTGGGGGACCGCTCGCAAAGGAGCCGTCCCGACCCATTGTATCTTGGCCGACGGGTGCAACGCGAAGATCGTCGGCCGGAAACGCCTTGTCCAGAGAGACTTGGCTGCGGCACTTCGTGCGTTCGACGGGCGAAGGGGGCGCGAGGTGAGCGCGCCGCCCTCGATTTTCCTCCGGGTGCGGCCGTCTTCCACCCCGCCGCAGCAAACCACCGGTCCGTGAACCAACTGCAGACTCGCTCGAGACCGGCTCCGTCTGCTCCCGGTGCCGACCTCTCCCGCCGGTGCCTGAAGCCGCCCTACCAGACCCGGCAGGCTTCGGCGGGCATCATGGGCTGCCCGACATGGCAGCCGAAGGCCTTGCCGAACTGATCGAAGTTCTCAACCGTGCCATTGGTCCGGAAACGGCCCGGCGAATGGGGATCGACCTTGACCGCCATGGCGTTGTACTGGTCCGAGCGGTTCTCGCACCAGACCTGCGCGAAGGCGATAAAGAAGCGTTGATCGGGCGTATAGCCGTCGATCTTGGCGGTCTCGGCAGCGGGGCCCTCCTTGGCCAGCACGCTCTGCAGCGCCTGGAAGGCAATGTGGATGCCGCCGTTGTCCGCCGTATTCTCCCCGAGCGTAAGCTTGCCGTTCAGCTTCGCCCCGGGTATGGGCTCGAAGTTGCCGTACTCTTTTACCTCGCAGTCGGTCTTGGCGTCGAACTTGGTCTTGTCCTCCTTGGTCCACCAGTCGCGTACGTTGCCCTGTGCGTCGTAGCGGGAGCCTTCGTCGTCAAAGCCGTGCGTCATCTCGTGCCCGATGACGACCCCGATCGCGCCGAAGTTGACCGCCGGATCGATCGAGAACTGGTAGAAGGGCGGCTGCAGGATGCCGGCAGGGAAGTTGATATCGTTCTGGGCGGGGTTGTAGTAGGCGTTGACGGTCGGCGGGGTCATGCCCCACTCCTTCTCGTCGACCGGCTTGCCGATGTGGTTGAGCTCGAAGTCGGTGTTGAAGACCATGGCGCGTCGCACGTCGCCCATCCAGTCGTCCCGCTTGACCTCGACCTTGGAGTAATCGCGCCACTTCTCCGGGTAGCCGATCTTCTGGCGGAACGCCTCGAGCTTGACCTCGGCCTGCTTCTTGGTATCGGCCGACATCCAGGTGAGCTGCTCGATATCCTGTCCGAGTGCGGTGCGCAGCGCGGCCACCAGCTTCTCCATGTTGTCCTTGGCCTGCGGAGGGAAGTTCTGCTTGACCCAGTCCTGGCCAACCGCTTCGCCGAGCGCGCGGTCGGTCTGCGCGGTGCAGCGCTTCCAGCGCGCGGTCTGCACGGCCTGGCCCTGGAGGGTCTTTGAGAAGAAGTCGAAGTGCGCGTCATCAAAGGGCGCCGAGAGGTTGGTGGCGGCCGCGTTGGCTGCATGGAAGCGCAGGTAGCTCTTCAGCGCGGCCAGGCTCTGGCCGGCGATGACCGCGTCCATGGTCTTGAGAAAGGCGGGCTGGGCGACGTTGAGCGTGGAAAAGCGGGGCGCGTCCAGCTCGGCGATGTAGGCGGCCCAATCAAAGTCCGGGGTAGAGGCCTTCAGGGCATCGACGCTCATCGGGTGGTAGACATTGTCCGGGTCGCGCATTTCGACCCGCGGCATCGAGCCCTTGGCCAGAGCGGTTTCGATCTCGAGCACCGCCTTGGCCTCCTCGGCGGCCTTCTCCGGCGTGTCGCCGAGCAGCTGGAAGAGCTCCTTTGCATAGTCCAGATACTGCCCGCGTATCTTGGTCATCCGCTCGTCGGCGGCCAGGTAGTAATCGCGGTCCGGTAAGGAGAGCCCGCTCTGGAAGACGACCGCGATCTGCAGCGTGGAGTCCTTCTGGTCCTGCTCGACGCCGAGGTCGACAAAGCCGCCGGCCAGGTACTTTTTGTCGGCGATCAGCCCGGCGATGGCCTTCTTGTCGGGCAGCGCATCGATGGCGGCCAGGGTCGGGAGCAGCGGCTTGTCGCCGAGCGCGTTGACTCGGTCGGTGTCCATGCAGGCGGCGAAGTAGTCGCCGTACTGCTTCTGGAGGGGAGTCTTGGGCGCCTCGGCAGCCTGCTTGAGCTGGGTGTAGAGCAGGTAGCGGTTGCGCTCGGCGAGTTGGTTGAAGGTGCCCCAGCGCGCCTGGTCGCTGGGGATGGGATTGTTCTTGCGCCAGTTGCCGCAGGCGTACTGGTAGAAGTCCGTGCAGGGGTCCACGGTCTTGTCGATCGCCGTGGTGTCGAAGCTGCGCAAGGCCTTGGGAGCAACCGGGGTGGCGCCGGCTGTGGTGTCGGGCGCGGCTTGCTGCGCGCAGGCGATGCCTGCGAAGAGCAGCAGGGCGGGAAGCGTGAAGAGAGGGCGCATGGGCTCCTTGAAGCGTGCGACTGGGGAGATGCCCGCTGACCCGGGCCTGTTCTTCGGACAGTAACATAGGCGCCGGACGGGACAAAGCTGGGGGAGCCGGGGAGGGAAGCGGGGGAAGAGCGGGGGAAGAGCGGGTCGGAACCGCGGAGAGGGGTGTCCGGGCTGTGGGCCGGGGCGGCCCGGGGATGGTCACGGGCCAGTCGCTCTGCGACGCGGAGCATTTGCGGAGAAGGCGCTGCGGGTTGCGCCCTGCGGACGCTCCGCAGGGCGGTCGACCGCCGGCCTAGAAGATCTTTACGTGAAAGGTCAGGTAGGTCTTCGGGTTTTCTCGGATCGCGGTGACCAGGTGGTTGGCATTGGCGAGCATGGCATCGGCATGGTCATAGAGGGCCGGGTTGCGAACCAGCTGGCCGAGCGTGCCCTCGCCGTTGTCCGCCCGGGCCAGGATCGAATCCAGCCGGGTGACGGTGTCGTTGATCTTCTGGGCAAATGCCGGATCGTGCGCGATCAGCCCGAGGCCGCCGCGGCCGGCATTGACGTCGGCAAGCAGCTTGTTCAGGCTGTCGGTGGACTGCTGTAGGTTGTTATAGAGCGTCGGGTCCTTGAGCAGCTTACCTACCGATCCCTGGCCGGAGTCGATCTGCTTGCTCACATCGTCGAGCCGCCCGACGGCGTCGTTGATGCGGTTATAGAGGGTGTCATCGGAGAAGAGCTTGCCGATCGAGCCCTTGCCGTTGCCCACCTGGTCCACCAGCGCCTGCAGCTGGCCGACGGTGCCAACGGCGCGGTCATACAACTGCGGATCGTTGATCAGTTTGCCGATCGAACCCTTGCCCGTATTGATCGTGTCGACCAGGCTGTTGATCTTGGCCAGGATGGTGTTGAGCTGCTCGATGGTGCCCTGGCTGGACTTGATGACGTCGGTCAGGCTGGGCGATTCGTTGGTGGACAGCTCGCCGTTGTCCTCGATCTGCGGCTTGACGGCGGCCTTGCTGTCGATATCCACATCGGTGTCGCCGAGCACGCCCTGGGTGACCAGGCTGGCCTTCGAGTCCTGGTGAATGACGCGGGCGTAGTTCGC
Organism: Vulcanimicrobiota bacterium; assembly: GCA_964658225.1. Classification (GTDB taxonomy): domain Bacteria; phylum Acidobacteriota; class Terriglobia; order Terriglobales; family Acidobacteriaceae; genus EB88. The sequence continues at coordinate 7,364 of CAZZYH010000137.1, forward strand.
GCCGATCTTCATGGTTACTTCGACCGGGGTAAGCTTGCGCTCGGGCACGATACGGATCGACTTGACGGTGCCGACGGTCACACCTTCGAGCGTGACCTGTCCACCCACCTTGAGGCCGGCCGAGTTTTCAAAGTAGGAGCGGACGACAAGTTTGCGGCTGAAGAGCCCGCCGGAGCCGCCGGACATTAAAAAGACGAGTGCAAGCAGCGCGATGACGGCTACAAAGACCAGCACGCCCACCTTAAGTTGCGACCAATGCACTTCCTGCTGGCTCGGCACAAACCCCCTGCGAGCGACACCGCTCGGAGCGAAGACGGCATCGCTACTGAATGCGAGGATAGCAGAGAACGGCGGCCGGCTTGCGCTCGAGGGTGCAGACTACGGTACCGCCGGACGGGGCAAAGAGAGAGCAGGAGGCGGTCTGGCCGAGCCTCGGGCTCGGTGGAGCGCGTGCCCTTCAGGCCTGGCGCGAGCCCGCATCCTCCATGTGCACGGTGGCCACGGCCAGGCCGCCGCCATGGGTGATGGCCAGCCAGATCCGGGCGACGCCGAGGCGGCGGCCGATCTCGGCCGCGCGGCCGTGCAGCACCAGGGTGGGACGCTGGCCGGGCTCGCGGGCGACCTCCAGCTCTTTCCAGCTAACCCCTTGCGCGATGCCGGTGCCGAGCGCCTTGGCGCCGGCCTCCTTGGCGGCGAAGCGGGCGGCGAGGCTCTCCGCGCTCTGTCGCTTTCCGAGGCAGTAGGCGATCTCGCCCGGCGTGTAGACGCGCTCGAGAAAGCGCTCCCGGAAGCGCTCGAGCGACTGCTCGATGCGACGGATTTCGACCAGATCGATCCCGGTTCCGACCAGCATGGTTACCAGAGGATGGTACACGGGCGGCCCGCAGAGGCGCGCGGACGTGGGGGCGTCATGTGCCTGTTGCGAGCGGCCGCCAGGCTCGGCGGAGGGGTGCAGGTCCGCCCCGTTCGGGGTCGACAAGAGAAGCGGCGAGGGTGGGGAGGAGGGCGGCGACGGGGTTACTTCAGGGTACTCAAGATAGCGCCCGGCGAGCCGAAAGATCAGAAAGAAGCGGTAAAGCATTGTCTGCGCGCGGTCGATCTGGTGAGTATGAGCAAACTGGATCTACCCTTGGATTGGAACCTGGTATTGATCGCCTCGAGCCTGGACGGGCCGGAGCGGGTGCTGCGGTTTCTGGCAGGCGCGGTCAGCGCATGCAATGGCTGGGTGCTGAACAGCACCCAATGTGGCGAGGCGTGCGCCGAGATCGACTTCGAGTTCCCGCGGATCAAGTGCGTGGAGATCTACAGCATTTTGATCGCGACCGGGGTCAATCTGAGCCAGCAGGCGCACCTGCAGTTGACCGAGCTGTGCCAGTGCACGAGCTACCTGCTCGACAGCAAGGCGCATGAGATTGCGCGCCTGCACCTGACGGTCTACACCCATGCCGGCTCGGCCTGGGAGAACGAGGAGCTGGAGGAGTTGAAGGAATCGAAGGAGTTGCAGGAGTTGAAGCAACAACTCAGGGAAGAACAAGATCTGCACAGA
>CAZZYH010000138.1:0-572 GCA_964658225.1 Vulcanimicrobiota bacterium
CTCTCTGCGTTCAAGACGCGGCTGCAGGCGCGGGGCCCCGTCAGGCCGGCCTCCCCGGGCCGTCGCCTGCCGGTAGCCTGGCCGCCGGCGCGCGCGGGTTGTCTTCGAGCACACTTATAATGCAGCCAGTGCGTGCATCGAGCTCTGCGGTGCAGCCCCGGCGTTTCATCGTAACGCACAAGACCGAAGGACGGGAGACAGAGTGGCCTACGCAACGCGGCGCAAGTTCACGCTGGCCGGCCTGGCCGCGGCGCTGCTCGCGCTGCTCCTGATGCTCGGCGCGCTCAACGCCTTTAACATCCGCGCCCTGCATCCCGGTTCGACCGGCGCGCTGCTGCTCTTTACCGCGGTCACGGTGTTGATCTTCCTGCTGCTGCTGGCCCTGATCCTTCTGCTGGCGCGCAATATCCTCAAGCTGTACGCCGACCAGCGCAGCCGCGTCCTCGGTTCCCGGCTGCGCAGCCGCATGATCGTCGGCGCGCTGCTGCTCTCGTTCGCGCCGACCCTGTTCATGTTTCTGTTCAGCTACCTGCTGATGAATCGATCGATCGATCGCTGGTTCTCGCAGCCGG
>CAZZYH010000138.1:583-8828 GCA_964658225.1 Vulcanimicrobiota bacterium
CCACGACTCTGCGCGGATCGCGCTCGAGCTCTCGCACTATGTTGCCGGCAATGCACGTGCCGAGGCCGAGTCGCTCGCCCACTCCCCGGCCTTCTCCGCCGGTTACGATGCGGCCAGCCCCGCCTTGCTCACCAGCCAGATCCACAGCCGGCGCATCACGCTCCAGGGCGGCTTTGCCGTGGTCTACCGCGACGGCCAGCCGCTGGCCAGCTATCAGCTGCCGGCCGGTGTCGGGCCGGCCGGGGTGCATATCTGGCTGGGCCTGCTCGATCTCTCGGGCGGCGCACCGGGCTTGTCCCGGCCCAAGGCGCTTGCGCCTGCGCCCCGGGCAGCGGCGGCGGGCGCAGATCGCGCCGCACTGACCAGCATGATCCTGGCGACAGCGCAGCGCAGCGATGAGCCCATTTTGACCCTGGGGGGCAACGAATACGCGCTCGGTTCGGCGACCATCTCCGACGATGGCATCATCGTCGTCGCGCTGCCGATGCCCGGCGGCGTGAGCGCGGTGGTGGACGATATCGGCAGCGATGCCCGGCAGTACTGGTCGGTCTACCGCCAGCGCAAGACGGTCCGGGCCACGTATTTTCTGAACTTGCTCCTGCTGACTGCGCTCACATTTTTCTCAAGCTCCTGGCTCGCGCTTTATCTGTCCAAGCAGATTACCCGTCCCGTCGAGGCCCTGGCCGACGCCATGGACGAGATCGCGGCCGGCGACTACAGGCAGCGCATCACGGTCTCGGCTACCGAGGAGCTGGGCGACCTGATCGCCTCTTTCAACCAGATGGCCGCCGACCTTGAAGAGAGCCGGGCGCGCGCCGAGACCTCGACCGAGCAGCTCTCGGCTGCCAACCGCGCGATCGATGAGCGCCGTCACGAGCTGGAGCTGATCCTTGAAACGATCCCCAGCGGTGTGGTCGTGCTCGATACCGGGCGCCGGATTCTCCAGGTCAACCGAGCTTTTATCGACCTGTGCGTGCCCCAGGCGGCTGCCCTCGATGCCAAGCATGCCTGGGGGATGCACCTGTCCGGTCGCCAGCTTGAAGAGGTCCTGCCGCCCGAATTGCGCGAGGAAGTGCTGCGCCTGGAGCGCCGGGCCCAGCGGATGGGGCTGGCCGGGGCGGAGCTGGAGATGCGCGGCGGCATGCCTGGGACGCCGGCGAGCAATGGCTCGCACGGGCATGGCGCGACCCCCAACGGGACCGGCCCGGCGTCGAACGGGAACGCGGTGCCGGCCACGCTCAGCCTTTCGATGACCATTGCCGTGCTCAACCTTGGACGCGACCGGTCCGGGCACGATCGCCGCGGTTCCATCCTGGTCGTCGATGACGTGACGGAGGTGCTGCAGGCGCAGCGGCAGGTGGCCTGGAAAGAGGTCGCGCAGCGCGTCGCGCATGAGATCAAGAATCCGCTTACGCCGATCTCCCTCTCGGCCGAGCGGATTCTGCGTCACCTAGGCCGGCTCGGGGATCGCCGGGGAGATCCCGCCAGTCTTCAAACTGGCGAACGCCCCGACTCGGCGGCCGTGATCCGCCGCTGCAGCGAGGTCATTCTGGGCTCGGTCGAGAGTCTGCGCACGCTGGTCGACCAGTTTGCCGCGCTGGCCGAGTTTCCCGCACCCCAGCCGCGTCTCGCCTCGCTCAACGAGATCGTAGACAGCGCGCTCGCGCTCTTTCACGGGCGCCTGCAATCGATCCGCATCGAGAGCCGGCTCGCCCCCGATCTGCCTCCGGTCATGGGGGATCCGGAAGCGCTGCGGCGGGCCATTGCGAACCTGATCGACAACGCGGCCGAAGCGATGCAGGAGAGCCTGGTGCGCGTGCTCACGCTCGAGACGCGTCTCGGCGAGAGAGCGGGCATGGCCGAGCTGGCCATCTCCGACACCGGCCCCGGACTCAGCCCCGAGGTCCGGGAGCGGCTTTTCCTCCCCTACTTCTCGACCAAGCAGCGGGGTACGGGGCTGGGACTGGTGATCGCGGCCAAGATCATCCAGGATCACCAGGGCACCATCCGCGCGGAGCAGCGCGCGCCCTCGGGCGCGCGCTTCCTGATGGAGCTGCCCCTGGCCGAGGCCGCCCACTCGGCCTTGCCGCTCCCGCAAGCCGGGCCGGTAGCCAGGCAATCCGGGGTGGCGGGATGAATCACATCCTGATCGTCGATGACGAGGCCGGCATTCGCGACTCTCTCTCCGAGATCCTCGAAGAAGAAGGCTATGCCGTGGCTATGACCGGCACCGCCGCCGAAGCGCTTGTGCTGCTGCGCGACGTTTACTATGACGTGCTGCTGCTGGACATCTGGCTGCCGGACAGGGACGGTCTCGAGCTGCTGGCCGAGATCGGCACCTTTGAAGCCGATGCGCGGCCGGAGGTCATCATGATCTCGGGCCACGGGACGATCGAGACCGCCGTGCGCGCGACCAAGCTCGGGGCGTTCGACTTTCTCGAAAAGCCGCTCTCGCTCGAGCGCACGCTCATTCTGATCAAGAACGCGCTCGAGGCGCGACGGCTGCGCGCGGATAATCGCGAGTGGCAGATGCAGCTGGCGGTGGCGACCTCGATCACCGGCAACAGTATCTCGGCCAAGGCGCTGCGCCAGCAGATCCGCCTCATGGCGCCGACCAACGGGCGGGTGCTGATCTTTGGCGAATCCGGCTCGGGCAAGGAGTTGATCGCGCGCGCCATGCACGCGGAGAGCCTGCGCCGGGAACGGGTCTTTGTCGAGCTCAAGTGCGCGGCCATCCCCGAGGACTCGATCGAGACCGAGCTCTTTGGCTATCGCAATGGCGCGCTGCCCGGCGGGCCGCCCGAGAAGCGGGGTACGTTTGAGCGGGCCGACGGCGGCACTCTGCTGCTCGACGAAGTAGGAGACATGAGCCTGAAGACCCAGGCCAAGGTGCTGCGCGCGCTCGATGAACAGCGTTTTACCCCGGTCGGGGGCACGCATGCCCTGGACGTGGACGTGCGCGTGATTGCGACCACCAACAAGAATCTCGAAGAGGAGATTGCGCTCGGCAACTTTCGCGAAGATCTTTTCTATCGGCTCAACGTGATCCCGTTTTTTGTGCCGCCGCTCCGGGATCGCCGCGAAGACATTCAGCCGCTGGCGCGCGGCTTTCTGGCCGAGATCGGGCGCGAGTACGGCCGGCCGCATGTTGAGTTGAGCGAGGATGCGCTGGAGGTGATGAAGCAGTACCACTGGCCCGGCAACGTGCGCGAGTTGAAGAACATGATCGAGCGCGTCCTGATCCTCAACCCGCAGGCGCCGCGCATCGAGCGCAAACACCTGCCCATGCTCATGCATCGAACCGCCGCCCGGGGCGGGAGCCGCGCCGGCGAAGAGTCCTCCACCCTGCAGCAGGCGCGAGAGGCCTATGAGCGCGATTACATCCTCAGAAAGATCGACGAATGCCAGCACAACATAAGCCGCGCCGCCGAGGCTCTGGGCCTCGAACGCTCGCACCTCTACCGCAAGATGCGCGCACTCGGCATCGTGGTGCGCGATACGGCCGGCTAGACGGGCGGCGCCACGCAGAAGAAAGGGCCCGTTTTCAAACGGGCCCGGTCGGGGCGTACAGAGAGAGGAGGCCAGGGCGGAGGAGTGGACGAACACGCGGTCAAGCGATGCTCAGGTTGAATGAGAAACAGGTGGAAGGAACGCTTACGAGATGCAGCCCCGATGGATTCTGTCCAGTATAAGCATTTGCGATGCCAAAACCATAGTCTTTCTCGGGCTTGCCTAATCCTTTATTTTTTCTGTATGTGGTTCATTTGGGACGGCTTAAGATTGGTTACCCCGGTAATGTATTTTTCCTGCTTTGACACGCTCGGGGGTATCAAAGTTCGCTTGCACACATGGAGATTGTCCTCCTGGGCTCCACTCCGGAGCATGGCCTCTCCGACCGGCACCGAAACTTGGTGCGGGCAGGTCTGTCAATCGACCCGGTAAAGCGCTGCCCCGTGGGGCGGCAAGGCGCCTTTGAGCAGGGGCAACCGCCCCAGTTCCTGCGCCTGCCATAGGTCGCGCACGCGGTGCTCGGAACCTTTGAGGCCCAACTGCTTCCAGGGAAAGGAAAAATCGAGCGGTGCGTCTCCCAGGTTGAAGACGGCAAGGAAGCTGCGTTTGCCGCCCTTCGGCTCTTCGGCGCGCCAGAGGATGCTGCGCCCCGGCTCGCCGACGCCGGCCAGCAGGTGGCCGCCGGTGGAGTGCTGGTCGACGAAGAGCACCTCGCGATTGGTCAGCAGGGTCTCGGCAAAGGCGTCGAGCTGGGGCAGATTGGCTCCCAGGATCAGCGGCGATCGCGCGATCGACCAGAGGGTGAGCAGGGTCCGTGTCTCGTCGTAGTTGAGGCGGGAGAGCCGCGGCTGCCCCCAGCCCGGCCGCGGGCCGAGGTAGCCGATCGGCAGCATGTCGGCGTCCGGCCAGTGACCCGGGCCGGCAAAGGGAGCCCAGGCAGCCAGGTTGGCGAACTGGTTGGTGAGCGACTGGGGGAAGGCGCCCTGCGCGACGGCCGGGTTTTTCCAAACATCCCAGAAGTCGTCTGAGATCCGCCACTGCTGGGCGTACTGGACTACATCCGCTGCCTGATCGAGCGGGGTGGGGCCGGGAGAAAGGCTGAGCGCGATGGGGTGGCCGGTTTTGTGCAGGGCCGCCGAGATCCTGTGGATCTCGTGCGCGTTGTAGGGCTTGGCGATGCAATCGACCTTGAGGAAGTCCACGCCCCAGCCGGCATAGAGCGCGGCGACGGAGTCGTAGTAGGCTTGCCCGGCAGCATTGTCCTTGATGCCGTAGTTGTCCGGGTTCCAGCGGCAGGTATCGCTAGGATCGGCGGCATCGGCGGCATGGAAGCTCGAACCGGCGATGGGCAGGTTCTTCTCGACGGCCTGCCTGGGGATGCCCTTGATAATGTGGATGCCGAACTTGAGGCCGCGCTCGTGCGCGTAGTCGGCAAGCGCCTTGAGGCCGCCCGGAAAGCGGGTCGTATCGGGCGTGTAGCGGCCGTTCTCGTCGTAGGTGTAGCCCTGGTCAGCGCCCTTGGCGCCGGCATTTTCGGGGTGCGCGAGGTACCAGCCCTCATCAACCACCACGTACTCCCACCCGGCAGGCTTGAGGTGCTGATCCAACCAGTCGACATTGCGCTTGAACTCGTCTGCGGTGACGGTGAGCCCGTAGGAGTCCCAGCTGTTCCAACCAAGAGGCGGCGTGGCGGCGGGGCCGGTGGGCGCTTCCGGGTGCCGGAAGCGCGCGTTTGCGGCGGACAGAGAGCCGCAAAGGGTGGCCAGGAGCAGCGCCGCAGCGCGCAGTGTGCGCCGGGGCAACAACGGAGATGAGAGCGAGGAGAACGAGGGAAACAAGGACAAGCGGCGGGTACTGCGGGAAGGGGCGGTCATCGAGGGCAGCGCTCCGGCCGGTCTGCCGGCTTGGTCAGTGTACCGCGGCTCGGTGGCGCAGAGGATCGCTGAGGGGTTTACAGATGGGGTTCGAGACGGAGCAAAGCGTCGCGGGTGGAGCACTGTTCCGGCGCGGGTGCGGGATCCACCGAGGCGCGAGGTTCGAGAAGCCGTCGACGTAGAGCGAAGACCCGGTTCCGGCGCGGATGCGCGATCCATCGAGGCGCGAGGGCGGCGCGAACCCGCCGCGAAGGGCGGGGACCGCGCCTGGGCGGACAAATGGTTGCTCCGGCGCTGCCGCCGGCATCCGCCCAGGGCCCGGGCTACAAGGGGTTGATCTTGTCGATCCCCTTCTTGGGCTTGTGTTTGCTCGACGATTCATCCTTTGAATCGAAGGCCGGCTTGGGGTTCTTCTTCTTCGGCTTGCCGCTGGTGGTGCCTGTGGCCACCTGCGCCTGGCCGCCGCTCTTGACGTCGTTCACCTGGTCGGCAGCCGGTGCGGGCTTGTCAATGGGGGGAAGCACGGGGGCAGCCGTGGGGCCGACCGGGGTCGCCAGGCCATAGATGGCCATGGGATTGGTGTTGCGGGTTGCCGGGCTGCTCGAAACGCCGCCCTCCGCGGGTGCGCCGACAGCAGAACCGCTGGGCGGGGTGGCCAGGACCGCGCCCGGATCGCCGGGAGCGGCGCTGGGCGCAGCCCCGGCCTCGGTGCCTGGACCGGTCGAGACGATCTCGCCGCTCACGCCCGTGCCGCTGCCTGTCTCGGGGACGTTGTCCATGCTGATCGAAGCAGGCTGGCCGGTCCGGGGCGGCGCGGTGCCGGCCGCAATGGCCGCCGACTCGGCAGCAGAGGGGGCGGGGCCGACGGCGGGGATGGGATCGCCTTTGATGGCCAGGTTGAAGTTGTCCACGGTCTGCTTGGTGACGGCCGGCGCGAAGGTCTGCGCCGGATCGACCATCGTCGGCTCACCGACACGGGCCGACTCGACGGTAGAGGGACCGTGCTGTACCAGCTTCAGCACGTGGTCCTTCAGCTTGACGGGCACGCGGCTGCCTTCTTCGGCCTCGCTTTCCGCCATCTGCGCCGCAGTGGGCTCGGGCACGGGGCGGCCCATCGCGATCAGGCGGTCCTTGGCGTCTTCCACATGCGCCGACATGGCATAGCGGGTCACCACTGTGGTCCAGGCGGCGGCGGCCCGGTCGTTATAGGCGCGGACCAGCTCTTCCTTTGCCTTGGGCGGAATCTGCCGCATGTTTTGCGCCAGCTGGGCCTGCGCGGCATAGGCGTCGCCGATCGAGATCAGGGTCTGGTCCGAGTGCGAGAAGAGCGGATAGCTGTCCGCCACGGTCTGCAGGCGGGCGATGGCGGCCGACCAGTTCTCGCGACCGACGTAGAACTGGCCTACCTCGAACTGGCGCTGTGCGAGCACTTCCTGGACCTCGCGCAGGCGCTGCTTGGCGCGGGGCACAAGCGTGGAGTCGGGGAACTGCTGGATCATCTGCCGATACTCCTGCTCGGCGTGGATCACGTTCTGCGGGTCGCGGTCCGGCTTCTCCATCTGGGCAAAGTAGATGTCGCCCACCTTCATCTGCGCTTCCGCCGCCTCGGGGGTGTTGGGGAAGAAGGTGATGAAGTCCTTGTACTCCTGCTCTGCCTGGGCAAGGGCTGCCGAGCCGCCCTCCTTGTACCAGGTGTCGCCGACGGAGAGCTTGGCGCGCATGGCGTACTCGGATTCCGGATAGGTGTTCAGCATGGTCTGCAGGTCCAGCCGGGCCACGTCGAACTTGCCCTTCTTGAGCGCCACCATGGCTTTGTCAAACAGCTCCTTGTCCGGCTGCTTGGAGTTGACATCGGCCATGGGATTGGCACTGAGGTCAACCTTCTTTTTCTTCTTGGTCTTGTGGCCGAGGCTGTGGCCGGCAGGCGCCAGAACCAGGCAGAGGCCGAGCGCGAGAAGCGAGGCCGGGATGTGAACAAAACTACGGCGCATGGACACCTCAAGCGGAGCCTGCCGCAGGGAAGTTCGGCCTCCCGGGCGGCTCGCGCAGATCAAAACGTTGTTCGTGCTCAGTCGGATACGTCTACAGAGTGCCCGCGAAAGCGCTCTCAAGCCGGCCGCAGGTGCTCGGAAGCTTCGCGTGCGGCTTCGAGCAACGCCCGTCCGTCGCGCTCGGCATGGCCTTCGCCGAAGACGGCGCTGCCGGCGACCAGAAGCTCGGCTCCTGCTTCGACGACCTGGGCGATGGTCTCGTGAGCGATCCCGCCATCGACCTCTATCTTATAGGTCAGACCCATGGCTGCGCGCATTTCCTTGAGCCGGCGAATCTTGGTCAGGGCATAGGGGATGAACCGCTGGCCGCCGAAGCCGGGATTGACGCTCATGACGAGCACGTGGTGCAGCATGGGCAGCACCGGGATCAGCAGTTCGACGGGCGTGGCCGGATTGAGCACTACGCCCGGCTTCATGCCGTGTTCGGCGATCAGCCCGAGGGTGCGGTGCAGGTGCCGGCAGGCCTCGTAGTGCACCCCAATCCAGTCCGCGCCCGCCTCGGCAAAGGCCGGGATGAAGTCGTCCGGATTCTCGATCATCAGGTGGCAGTCCAGCGGCAGGCCGGTATGCTTGCGGAGCGATTGCACGACCGGCGGCCCGAGGGTGATATTGGGAACGAAGTGGCCGTCCATCACATCGACGTGAATGGTCGTGCCGCCGCCGCGCTCGGCCGCGTGGACCTCGTCGGCGAGACGGGCAAAGTCGGCGGAGAGGATGGAAGGAAGTAGCTCGACCACGATGGGGCTAGTGTATCAGGGGCTCCATGGATGGACGGCATGCGCTGCCCGGCCCGGACCCAGGCCCGGACCC
>CAZZYH010000139.1:0-8818 GCA_964658225.1 Vulcanimicrobiota bacterium
ACCCGCGGGCCGCGGCGATCGCCTCCAGGCGGCTTACGCAATGACGCCGGTGCGATCTTCTTTCGCGCGTACCCGCTGGATGCGAAAGTTCGAAAGCACGAAGTCGTATCCGGCTTGATGGATGAGCGCGTCGATCGCCGGTGTTTCGCCGTATGCGGGCCCCGTCAAGGAAACAAAACCACGCACCGGGTGACCGAGATTCTTTTTAAAATCCTCCTGCGATCCCACCACCTCTTCATATTGCACCTTCGCAGGCAGCGAGGAGAGCAAGCTGTGCGAGCGGGAGTGGCTCGCGATGACGTGCTTGCGATCAATCTGCCGCAACTCGTCCCAGGTAAGCGCATAGCGGCCGTCGGGATATTCATGGGTCAGCATGTCGATGTTATGGTGATCGGCATAGGAAAGCTGCGCCCGAACCTGGGTATTGATGAAGGTGGTGATCATCCAGAACCAGCCGATGAAGCCATACTTCTCAAGCAGCGGCAGCAGCACATCGTAGCTGTTGCGATAGCCTTCAAAGACGGAGACGATCAGCCCCGGCTTTGCCTTCTTCCACCGGCCCGTGGTGAGATACTCGTCAAGTTCTTCTTCATTGACCGAGGTAAAGAACCGTTGGTACTGCGCGAGCTGCTTCTCGTAATGATCCGCGTTCACGCGAGCGGTACTGTGAAAGTTCACGGCACGGATCAGCGGATGGGTCGCAAAGACCTCTTCCAGTTCCGTCGCGCGGCCGCTGAAGGTTTGCGCATCTCTCATGCCTTGTGCCCCGTTCCACCCACCAGAAAGTCTCGCTCGGCCACCACTTCAATCAGCTTGGCTACATCCGAGGCGGGGGGGTTCGGACGGATCCGCTTCCAGGCTGCGGCGTTTTCGCGCATCTCGGCCGCGACCGCGGTGCTCAGCGCGGGTGGCCCGGCTTGCGGAGCATGCGCGTCCTGGACTTGATTGATACAGGCCAGGAAGACCGGGACGCCTTCTTCCGAGTTGGCCCGCGTCTCCAGCAGCGCGAGCGCTTGACCCAGACGTGCATCGATCGAATCGTTGCCGGCGTCCTCCGAGCAAGCAGCTTCGTGGATCTCTCGATGGGACGGTCTGAGCAGCTTCAGGACCCCGAGAGCCGACGGCTCCGCTGCGCCGAAAGCCGCCGCCCCCAATCCCAGAATCGCCTCCCGCCGGGTGATCATAAGCGTTGTTCTCCTTGAAGTTGCCGGACGCTCAGGCCTCAGTTTTTGCGATAGCAGCATAATCCCAGAAGTCGGCTTTGGTGGCAATGCAAGAATTGTGGCGAATCCGCGCAGCCGTGCAAGCCGCTCTTCGGTACCAGTGGTAAGGTGGTGATCGCCGTGAACCGTAGCCGCAGAGGCCAGCCTTTCGCCGCACCAGCACCTCGGCCGGTCGGGTGAGGGAAACGATGGAGCCGTTTCGCATTCTCGTCATCTCCGACAGCTTCCACGAGCTGCCCGAAGCCGTCAACGTGCTCGAGGCGTCGGGCCATCTGCTGACCTATGTGCGTGGCCTGGTACCGTGGGGGCGCCTGGCGCCGCCTGACCGCCACGCCCTGGGGCAGGCACATGCTGTGATCATGGGCCGTGTCATGGGCACCGAGGCGGACCACTTCTCGCTCGCGCCCTGCTTAAAGGTGATCGCATTGCACACGTCGGGCTCTGACCATGTCGATCTCGACCAGGCCACCAGGCACGGTGTGCTGGTCACTACGGTAAAGGGCGTCAACGCAGAGCAGTGCGCTGAGTTTGCCATGGGGCTGATGCTTTGCGCTGTAAGGCAAATTCGATTGGGGGATCGCGCCATTCGGGCAGGACTGTGGGCGAGCCGGACCCAGGCCAGCCTTGATGTGTATGGTGCGACGCTCGGTGTGGTTGGCTTTGGACAGATCGGGAAAGCCTTCGTTCGTCGCGCGCGTGCCTTCGGTCTTCGAGTCCTCGTCTACACGCGGACCCGGGATGCTCGGAGTGCTGAACAGCTTGGCATCGAGTATGCGTCCTTCGACGAGGTCCTGCAAGGAGCGGACATCGTTTGCCTGTTCGCCTCGCTCACGAAGGATTCCCGGCACATGATCGGTGCTCGCGAACTGGCACTGATGAAGCAGTCCGCTTATCTGATCAATATTGCGCGAGGAGAACTGATCGACGAAGAGGCTTTGGTAGAGGCTTTGCGTACCGGTAAGATCGCGGGTGCCGGCCTAGACGTGTTTGAGGGCGAACCGATCTTTACCTCTCCGCTCTTCGCACTCGACAATGTGGTGCTCACGCCTCATCAGGCCGGCTTAACGCGAGCCGGCAAGGTCGGCGCCGCGATGCGCGCCGCACGCAATGCCCTTGAGGCGCTCAGCGGAAGCCTTCCCGCTGACGCTGTGAACCCGAGCGCATGGACGACTCGGCATCCTCGGCAACCGTGACGTTTCTGCCCGCGCAGGCCGCCGCCACTTTGCGAGTAGCAATTGCGTCATCCCACGGAGGACTCACATGGCTGATCGATCCAAACTCGTGCTGATCGGTGCCGGCAGTACAGTATTCACGCAGCGGCTGGTTTCTGATCTCATCCTGAGCGGTGAAGCAGATCGATGGGAGCTTGCGCTGGTCGATATCGACCCCGTCACCCTCGATGCTGTCGAGCGGCTGGTGCGCAAGCTGCTGACTTTCAAGGGCGCGCAGATCCCGCTGGTGGCAACCACGGATCGACGCAAGGTGCTGCCGGGCGCAAGCTTTATCGTCACCACCATTGCCGTGGGTGGGCGCAGGAGCTGGGAGTTGGATGTGCAGATCCCACGCAGGTATCAGATCTTTCAGCCCGTCGGCGACACCGTGATGCCGGGTGGCATCTCCAGGGCGATGCGCATGATTCCGCAGATGGTCGCCATCGCCCGGGACATCGCTGAGCTCTGCCCGGACGCCTATTTTCTCAACTACTCCAATCCCATGACTGCCATCTGTCGCGCCGTGCGTGCCGCCACCGGCGTGCCTGTTGTAGGGCTCTGCCACGGCGTGCACTATGTCGAAGGAGCGCTGGCTCGCTTTCTCGGCCGGGAGCAGGGCAGCATCACCAGTTTTGGAGTCGGCCTCAATCATCTCACCTTCCTCACCCAGATCTTGTGCGAAGGCAAAGATGCGAGGCCGATGCTGAGAGCCAAGCTCGACGAGCAGCGTCCCCTTCTGCGAGAGGAGCTTAAGAACAAGAAAGGGTTTCCAAATGCCGTCACCGGCCGCGCGCCGCGCTACTCCGATGAGCCGTTCGCCTGGTCCATCTTTGAGCGGTACGGCGTCTTTCCTGTTGCCATGGATCGCCACATCACGGAGTTTTATCCCGAGCGTTTCCCGCGAGGGCACTACTGGGGCCATACGCTCGGACGCGATGCTTTCCCCATCGACGAGCGCATTGCCCTGGGCGATACGTGGTTTGAAGAGATGCTTGCCGTTGCCCGATCGCCCGATCCACTGCCCCCCTCCTACTTTGAGAATGTGCCCGGAGAGTCTGAGCAGCTGGTCGATATGATGCAGTCGCTGTTACAAGACCGCCGCCGTGTCTACTCCGTCAACCTGCCGAACCGCGGAGCAGTGCCTGGACTCCCCGCAGAGGCGGTTCTCGAGCTTCCGGCCTCTGCCGGAGGGGCGGGCTTCCTGGCGCTGCAGGCAGAGGCGCTGCATCCGGCCCTTGCTGCGAAGCTGCTGGCGAAAATCGCCGCAATCGAGGTCACCGTGGAAGCAGCCTTGACGGGCAGCTTCGTCATGTTTGTCGAAGCGCTTCTCACGGATGGTTCTGTAAGCGATCCGGACGAGGCAGCGGCTCTTGCTCGTGAACTTATCGATGCGCACCGGGAGCATCTTCCCCAGTTCTCCGGGCGACAGCCATGATGGTGATCAAGCCTGACCGGGAGCGGCGAATCAGCATCGCTGGTGTGCTCGATCCTGTGCGACGTCCCGTCGACATCGACCAATCCCGCACCGGCTTTGCCGCCCTCCGTACCCTGAGGATCTACCGATTTGACAAAGACTCGGTCATCGAAGGCCATGCGGAAGAGGATGAAGTCTACATCGTTGTCTTGACCGGATCGATCGAACTGACGATCGATGCGGCAGCGCCAGAGCATGGTCTGGGGCCCGCCACGCTTTCAGCCCCGCAAGGTCTTGAGAGCACCCTCTGTGTCGCCTATCTTCCACCGGGCGCATCCTACCGACTCGTTGCGAAGACCCAAGCAGATGTTGCCTATGCTCGCGCGACGCCGGCCGGCGTTCGTTTGCCGCAGTGGTTCTCCTGCTTCAAGCAGGCTGAAGCCGCGGGTGTCTCGACTCTTTTCGAAGATTCCGGGCATGCCGAACGGCTGCGCATGCAACTTTTGCGCGTCGATGCAGGAGATGCCGGCGTCTCCTTTTCGCCTAGCCAAGCATCAGACGCCGGGTGCGAGCTCCTGCTGCACCTTCGACATGTTGCGCCGGCAGCAAGCATCCTGGTGAGAACCGCCAGCCGAGCAAGGGCAGAGCGGATTGACTCCTGGGATACGCTGGCGCTTTCGCCCGGCGAGCACGCAGTGCTGCAATTCTCGCCGTGCTCGAGCGCCCTGCTGTTCGCGGTCATGGCATATGGCTAAAAGCGTCGCCTTGCGCCGGCAAGGACAACGGTTTTCTCTGCAAAGTCCCGAGAGAGATCCGCTGACCGGACCAACGCAAGCGTTGTGGGCCAGAGATCAGGCCCGTTGCGCACTCTGCGCGGCAAACGGGCTGTCTTCAGGGTTAGATCGATCCCGGGGTGGAAACGCCATCTTTCGATTGGGACATCAGAGTTGCTGCTCACGGTTTTTTGGGCCCCACATAAAATGCTGATAGCTCCACTGCTCATCTTAAGCTGAGCCGAACGGGCCATCGTCTTGAATCGGGAACTCAGCGCCTCGATCGCTTTGGCAAGATCGCACTGCCCAGACTTGCCGAGGAAAGCCCTTGCATAACCAGGCCTTCTCGCCGATACTCAGGGGCACCACATCTACGCCTACCTCTTTCTGTGGAGTGATCTCGATGTCTTTGCGACGACTCCGTATTCTCGTTTTCTGTCGTGGTTTGTGCGTGCCGGCGCTGATTCTGCCCATGATTGGAACCGATGTCCGATGCTACGCGCAGTCTGTTCTTAGCAGCATGACAGGCACGGTGCAGGACGCGAGCGGAGCCGGCATTCCCGCGGCTCACGTACTGCTTCACCGGATCGAAACCGGGACCGAGCGCACGGCAACGACCAACGGTCAAGGCAACTACAACATTCTCGACTTAGTGCCCGGGCACTACGACATCACCATCACAGCTCCTGGTATGTCAGCGACGCTGGCGAGCAATATCGAAGTTCTGCCTCGCCAGCAGTTGCGCTACGATTCGTCGCTGAAGGTGAGCGCATCCGCAGAAACGGTCAGCGTCAACGCGACCGACGTCGGCGTGATCCCCACGGAAAATGCGCAGATCTCAGCGGCGCTCACCCCGCAGGCGGTGCTCGATCTTCCGGCAAATTATCGCGGCGCCGGTTCGACCTCGCCGATCAATGTCGTCGAAGCCCTGCCCGGTGTGCAGCCAGACACCGCGGCCTATCCGCCGGCACCCTCCACGCATCCAGCGCCGAGCGTCCGTTTTTCGATCCAGGGCGGCTTGCCCTCGCAGACCGAGACCACCGTCGACGGCATCTCCGCGCAGAATCAAACGAGTAACAATATCCAGGGCGATGCTTTTCCTTCCGCTGATTCGATCGCCGAGATCCGCGTGGATGGCGTGAACAACAATGCCGAATACGGGCAGCCTGGTGAGATCACAACTATCACCAAGAGCGGCACCAATAAACTGCATGGCTCGGCGTATGAGTATCTGCAGAACCAGTTTCTCGATGCGATCCCGTATGGAACGGATCGCGCCAACAAGCCGCACAAGGTCGCCAATGACTTCGGCGGTAGCGCAGGAGGCGCAGTTGTGCTTCCACATCTTTATAACGGGCACAACAAAACGTTCTTTTTCGGCGCCTATGAAGGCTTACGATACCCACAATCGAACGTGCTGCAGGCCAAGGTTCCAACCGCGAGGATGAAGGCGGGCGATTTTTCGCAGGAGACCTCAACCCCTTTGATCGACCCGTTTACCGGCGGCATTTATGCCAACAATGTGGTGCCGATCAATGCGAGCTCTGCAACCTTTCTGCCCTTCTACCCGGATCCCTCTCCGCAGTTCGCGGGCGAGTCGTTGCAGCAGGCTGTTGCAAACACCGGCTACAACTACTTAAGCACGCGCAGGAATGACATCAGCTCCAACCAGTTTGACGCGCGAGGGGACCAGAGCTTCGGGGAGCGGGCCACGGTCTTTGCCCGCTACACCTTCAAGAATGCTGATCAACTGCAGGCGGCCGATCTCACCCTGCCCTATAGCACCGCCTTTGCCCAATACCGCATCTTCGCCAGCAGCTTTAACTACGCATTCACGCCGCGGCTGGCCGACGAGTTCCGCTTCGGTTTCACGCTCGAGCGCGACGGCAACGCCAATCCCTACAACGGAACGGCCTTCAACGCCTCGACCGGTCTGGAAGGGTTGACGCCGAAATTTTTTAACGGCATTCCTCATCTGCAATTCAACCAGATCTATTCCGTCGGGTCGCGGCTCGGTTTTGAAGAGCGCTCGCGCATCTTCCAGTACGTCGACAATCTCACCATCCAGCGTGGCGCGCACACCATGCGCGTGGGTGCGGATCTGCGCCACCTGCTGGCTTACACCGAGGCCGGGGCGGGCTACGATAACTTCTACTTCAGCTCCTACGCCGGTCAGTCTGCAACCGGGCTTGGTAAAACTGCTACGAGTCCAGGCCAGCCCGGTCAGGAGTTCGCCGACTTCCTGCTCGGTATTCCCTACCAGTCGCAGACCAATACGATCGATCAGGATAATCAGGGAACGGCGAACTCCTATGCGTTCTACGCGCAGGATAATTGGAAAGCGACGGCCAAGCTGACTTTGAACTTCGGCCTGCGCTACGACTTTCACCCGGCGCTGGTGGCCGCGCACGGACTGGCGGGAAACTTTGAGCCGACGCCCTCGGGTTCAGGCACGCTGATTTATCCTGCGGGCTATGCCGGCGCGCTCAACGTACAGGAGCTCGCAAACGTAAACGCCTGCAGCGCCGCCGGCATCGATGATCCTTACGCCACAAACGGCGTAGTCAACGGCGCGCCCTGCGCTCCGGTTCTCACCAACACCCAGGCCGGTCTGCCCGCCGGCCTGCGCCACGCGCCACTGCTGCGCTTCCAGCCACGCTTCGGTTTCGCCTATCAACCATTCGGCGACGGAAAGACGGCGATCCGCGGAGGTGCCGGCTACTACAACATCACTACGACCGGCGCGCTTTTCTACGCGATCGCTCAATCGCTTCAGGCAAATAGCCAGACCTTTACCAATACTTATTCACCGACCGGCCCCGCCTTCGTTTTCCCGGCCACCACCACCAGCATCAACAACACCTTCACTCCCGCGTATGGGAGCGTTTATTTCTATGCCGCGATTGATACCGATTGGCACGATCCCTACTCCCTGCAGAGTGATCTCTCGATCGATCACGACTTCGGGCACAATACCGCAGGGCGGATCTCCTATGTAGGCCTGCACACCTGGCACCTGGTCTGGCAGCCGCAGTTCAACCAGCTGCCCCGGTCCTCAACCACACCGGCCAGTGCACAGCCGCAGAGTGCATACCCGTTTCCGAACTTCTATCAGATTACTCGCCGCGATACGGCCGCCTCCGCCGACTTCCACGCCTTTGAGGCAGAACTGCATCGCCGCTTGTCCGATGGATTGTCTTTTGATTCCAGCTACACCTGGGCCAAAAACCTTTCGGATAACCAGGGCACTTACAATAATTTCAATGGTGCCGGCTTTGTCGACGAACAGGGCGGCTACAGTCCGACAGATAGCTTCGATCGTCACCTGGACTATGGCAATGTCTCGGCCACGCGCCGGCATCGGTGGCTCGCCACCGCCATCTACGAGCTGCCAGTCGGCCGGGGGCGTCACTTCGGCACGAACATCGGCCGATGGGCTGACCTTGCCGTGGGTGGCTGGCAGCTTAGCAATATCTTCCTGATGCAAAGCGGCCCTTTCCTCACCGCCTACATGCCCAACGGGTCCATCGATCCTTCTGGCACCGGCTCCGGAACCTATGTCGGCGGCGCTGCGCAAAGACCGGATCGCAACGCAAATGGCCATAGCAGCGCGCACGACCGCAACCACTGGTTCAACCAGAATGCCTTCGCCTGCCCCGGCCAGTCCGGTTATGCGTCGCTCGCGCCCAGCGCGGCAACCGGCGGCGTCTCGCCGTGCACGGTCGGGGTAGGCTCGGCGCCCATTGGCCGCTTCGGCACAGAGAGCGTGGGGGATCTTACCGGGCCCGGGAGTGTCAGCCTCTCGTCCGGTCTCAGCAAATCCATCGCTCTTGTCGAAGGCGTTCGCCTGCGAGGAGAGGCGACTTTCACCAACGTGCTCAACCACACCAATCTTGCCGATCCTGTGACTGACATCAGCCAGACGGATTTTGGACAGATCACCCAGGCCCGCGGATCAGACTTCGGCGGCAACCGCACCGGCCAGCTCTCGCTGCGGCTGGAGTTCTAGTCCGTTCGCGCCCGGGCCGTGGTAGTTTCCCGGCACGGTACGCGGGGCGGGCAAGGCGATCCTGCTCTCCATCTCCGCGTCTCATTTGGCAGCGACTTGGGCCCCCAGCGAGGCCCATTTGTAACCAGCTTAGGGCAGCTTGCAAACCGTGCGCCATCATCTTTCGGCGGAGCGCTCCGCGTTCATCT